>JACPQR010000110.1 GCA_016190375.1 Deltaproteobacteria bacterium | reverse complement strand
GGTCGCGAGATGATCCATGTGAGCGCGTACGGCACGCTGGACCCTTGCCCCTTCGTGCCCTTCTCGCGCTTCCATGTGAGCGACCACGGGCTTCTGGACGTCCTCTGCTCGGAGTACTTCCGCACGCTCCGCCTGCGGTCGAAGGAATGGGAAGGGCGCCCTGGTTGCGCCTACCGCGCCGCCGCCGACGAGCTCGCCTCCATCAACGAGGCGCACGGCGTCCGGCACCACACGGCCTGGGCAGTCCGGGACCACCAGGCGCTACACGACGCCGCGCGTGCGCAGGTCGGCACGCTCGGCCTCGGCCACGCCGGCCTCGGCGAGGACCGCGTCCGTGTCGGCGCCGTAGTCCGGGGCGAAGCCGAGCTCGCGGCCTGCGGCCGAGAGCGCCTCGGTCTCGACCGCGGGCGGCGGGAGCCTGACGGCTCGGCCGTCGGGCGTGCGCGTGGTCAGGAGCCTGGGCGCGATGGCCGGGTGCGCCCGCAGGGCCTCGATGTCGCGGATCGAGGCGCAGGGTAGGCCGGCGGTTCGGAAGAGGTCGATCCATTCCTGGGTGCGGCGCGCGGGCAGGAGCGCGGCGATGTCGCGGTGGAGCGCCTCGCGGCCGGCGCGCCGGCCTTCGTTCGTCGCGCGCTCGGGCGTCGAGAGCTTCTCGAGGCCTTCGATCGCGCAGAAAGCCAGCCACTGACGGTTGTTGCCGATCGCGAGGTACACCCAGCCGTCGGCGGTGGGATAGACGTTGACCGGCACCCAGGCGCGGTGCTCCGCGCCCGTACGGACCAGCTCCTCTGGCGGCGTCCCGAGGTCGAGGAGCGGGAGCGTCGTCAGGTGCCAGCTCGCGGCCGCCTGCGCCATGGAGATGTCGACCCGCTTGCCGCGGCCCGTCTCCGCGAGCTCGGCGAGGGCGAGCATCACCTGCGCGAACACCTCGTCGCCGGCCTTGAGGTCCACGAGCGGCAGCCCCGCGAGCTGGGGCGGTCCATCGGACGGCCCGGTCAGGTGCATGATCCCGAGATCGGCCTGGAGCGCCGGGTCGTAGCCCGGCACGTCGGGGTGGTCGGGCCCGTACGCCGACACGCCGACCCAGATCAGCTCGGGGCGCGCCGCCGAGAGCGTCTCGTAGTCCACTCCCAGCGAGCGGTACCGCATCGGGAGCGTGTTCACGCAGAACACGTCGACCTCCAGCGCGCGGACGAGACGAAGGAGGAGCTGCCTCCCCTGCGCCTGCTTCAGATCGAGCGTGATGGCCTGCTTGCCCGCGTTCGGCGCGACGAAGTACGCGGCGCGATGGGGGCCGGCGCACGGACGGCCGACGTAGCGGTTCGGGTCGCCGGGCGTCGCCGTTCCCTTGCCGTCGGGGGTCGCCTCGATCCGGATGACCCGGAAGCCCAGGTGCGCGAGCCGCTGCGTCCCGTGGGAGAGGGACAGCGCCTGCTCGAGCGAGAGTACCGTGCGCCTTCTCACGATCGCTCGCGCAGACCCGCGAGGACACGCTCGGGGGTCAACGGAAGGCTCGTGAAGCGCACTCCGGTGGCGTCCTCGACCGCGGCGGCGATGGCCGCGGCGACGGGGATGAGCGGCGCCTCGCCCACGCCCTTGGCTCCGAACGGCCCTTCGCGGTCCCCCTGCTCGACGAAGGTGACGTCGATCTCGGGAATCTCGGGCGCGGTGACGAGGTGGTAGTCGCGGAAGCGCGGGTTCTCGACGACCCCGCGGCTCACCTTCAGCTCTTCGGTGAGGGCGTAGCCGGCGCCCATCGCGATCCCGCCCTCGATCTGCCCCTCGATCCCGAGCCGGTTGATGGCCCTTCCGACGTCGTGCGCGGCCGTCAGCCGGACGAGCCGCACGACACCCGTCTCGACGTCGACCTCCACCTCCGCGACCTGCGCTCCGAACGCGTAGGTCGCCGAGACGTCGCCCTTGTAGCCCTCGTCCTGCGCCTGGCTCGGCGGCTCGTAGTAGGCCGACGTCATGATCACGTCGCCCCGCTCGCGGAAGTGCAGGGCCCGCACGACCTTGCCCACGGTCGAGACGGCCTGCCCGGTCTCGAGGTCGACGATCTCCGAGTCGGTTACGTCGAGCCGCTCGACCGGCCGCCGGACCTGGGCCGACGCGGCGCCGAGGAGCTTCTTCTTCGCCTCACGCGCGGCCATCAAGACGGAGTTCCCCGCGATGAACGTCGTGCGGCTCGCGTGGACTCCGACGTCCCAGGGACCGAGGTCGGTGTCGACGCGGTGGACCCGGACGTGCTCGAGCCTGACGCCCATCGCCTCCGCGGCGCACTGGGCCAGGACGGTGTCCGAGCCCTGGCCGATCTCGGAGGAGCCGCTCGTGACGTGGACGATGCCGAAGTCGTCGAGCTTGAGCGTCGTGCCGCAGCCGTCGGTGCGGTACATCTTGGCGCCGCCGCCCACGTGCAGGAGCGACGCGACTCCCACGCCGCGCCTGAGGTGCGCCTCTCCCGGGCGGCCGCGCTTCATCGTCCAGCTCGACCTCTCGCGAACCGTCTCGAGGCATTCCTTGTGCGCGATCGAGTGGAAGCGCATTCCCTGGCCGGTGACCTCGCCGGGCTCCTGCACGTTGCGGAGCCGCAGATCGATCGGGTCGATCCCGAGACGCGCCGCGAGCGCGTCGACCTGCGCCTCGAGCGCGAAGGTCGCCTGCGGGTTGCCGTAGCCTCGGAACGAGCCGGCGTAGGGGTTGTTGGTGTAGACGACGTCCGCGCGGACCTTGACGGCCTTGCACCGGTACAAGGACGAGAAGGTCTGCATCATGACGAACGGGGTCGTCGCGCCCCAGGACGTGTGGCCGCCGTTGTCGAGGACGATCCGCACGTCGCGGAAGGTGAACGTGCCGTCCCTCCGCGCGCCCGATCGCATGTGGAAGATCGCCGGCTGCCGGGTGGGCGAGCCGACGAACTCCTCCTCGCGGTCGAACAGGAGCCGCACCGGCCGTCCGCTTCGCCGCGCGAGCCACACGCAGATCGGCTCGAAGGGATAGATGTCGAGCTTCGAGCCGAACCCGCCGCCGATCGTGGCCTGGACGACCCGCACCTTCTCGGGAGGCAGGCCCACGATGGCCGCGAGGTCGCGGCGGTACATGTGCGGGACCTGCGTCGAAGAGTGTACGGTCAAGGCGCCGGCCGCGGAGAAGTCGGCGACGATCCCGCTCGTCCCCATGCAGCAGTGGGTCACGTAATGGAGCCGGTACGTGTCCGACACGATCTCGTCGGACTCGGCGACGGCGGCCTCGAGGTCGCCGTGGGCGTAGTCGTAGTGGAACGGCTGGTTGTCGGGGACGTGCGAGTACAGGACAGGCGCGCCAGGGGCCAGCGCCTCCTCGGGCGAGAAGACCGCCGCCAGATCCTCGTACTCGACCCGGATGAGCCGGCATGCCTCGCGGGCGATCGCCTCGGTGTCGGCCGCGACGGCGGCGATCTCGTCCCGGCTGCACAGGACGCGGTCGCCCTTGAGCGGCGTGTTGTCGCGCCCGTGCCCGAAGGGGCGGTTCTCGATGTCGTTCGCCGTGATCACCGCGCGGACCCCGGGCAGTGCACGAGCGGCAGAGACGTCGATCGAGAGGATCCTGGCGTGGACCCGATCCGACCTCCGGATGGCGCCGTGGAGCATCCCCGGCACGACGATGTCGTGGACGTAGCGGATCCTGCCGCCCGCGCGCTCGGGCGCATCGAGCTTTGGCACGCGCGCGCCGATCACGCTCACGACGACGACTCCCGCGCGAACGCCTCCGCCGCGTCGAGGATCTTCACGTAGCCGGTGCAGCGACAGAGGTTCCCCTCGATCGCCCTGGCGAGGTCCGCACGACCGAGCGCCTTCTCCCGCGCGACCCAGCCCGCCACGGCCGCTTCCATCCCCGGGGAGCAGAACCCGCACTGGACCGCACCGTTCGCGACGAACGCGCGCTGGACGGCGGCGGGCAGCCCCTCGACGGTCGTGACCTCGCGGCCGTCGACGTCCACCGCCAGCGTGATGCACGCGTCGCGAGCCTCGCCGTCGACGAGGACCGTGCACGCCCCGCACTCGCCCTCGCCGCACCCCAGCTTCGTCCCGGTCAGGCCAAACCGATCACGCAGGAGCTCGAGGAGCGCGAGAGTGGGCGGCACGGCGCACCGCACCGGGCTGCCGTTCAACCGGAAGGCGATCTCGACCGAGTCCATCGCGAGCGCAGGCAGCCTAGCACAGGCGGACGGCGCCAGCGCTCGTCGAGCGGGAGGGAGCACGCGCGGCCGCGCTGCCGATGTAGCTCCTCGCTCCGGTCACGACCGCCTTCGCCGCGAGTCCTTTCGAGCACGGGACCGTGATCCGCTTCACCTCCGGTGTGTCAGCAGGGTCTCGAAGGAATCCGTGTCGTTCGCGAAGGCCGATGGCAGGGTCCACTCGCCGCCGCCGTACCCGACCCAGTACGCCCCCCACCTGTCGGCGCCCTGTTCGCCGTAGACCAGCACGAGGTAGTCGCCGTTCGGCTCCAGGTCGGTGGACCAGTTGTCGGCGTCGGGCGAGCTCGAGACATTGGTCGCGTCGCCCCACACGCCTGCCGTGGTCTGCTTGAAGAAGATCTCGTAGCCCGGGGCGGCCTCCGACCACGCGAGCGCGAACTCGTCGCCGACGGCCGCGAGCGCCGGATCCCAGGAGATCCCGGGCGACAGCGACACGTTCTCCTTGGGCGAACAGGTCATGCCGCCGTCGAGGGTACCGGAGACGAAGATCTCGTGGTCCCACTGGCCGACCGTGCTCTCCGACCAGGCGAAGCGGACCTCGCCGGTCGTCGGCGACACCGCCGAAACTACCTTACCGTAGATCACACCCGTGTCCGACAGCGCCGTCCACGGGTTCCAGGTGAGGCCGCCGTCGGTCGAGCCCGCGGCGTGTGGCCGGTAGTTACCGGACGTCGAGTCACTGCCGGTCACGACCACCGTATCGTCCCGGCATCCGTCAGCTCGATCGCTGGGAGCTCGGACGTCGCGTCGTTCGAGACGTTGGTCGTGGTGAAGCTTTCGCCCCCGTTCAGCGAGCTCGCGAACCAGACGTCGCCGTCACCCTGCAGCGCGGTCCACAGCCACCAGGAGTCCTCGCCGGTGGACGTCGCGAACACGCGCGTCTCGTCGAAGGCGTTCGTCGCCAGATCGGCGATCGGCGCGCACGCGACCGCCCCCGCCTCCTCGTCGCGGCCGCAGTAGCTCGTCCGGTCGACGCCCTCGACAGGCCCGACGGTCGTCGCGCCGGAGGGGTACTCGAGCAGGGGAAGCGCACCGAAAGCCGTGCACGAGACCACGAAGTAGAACTCGACGTCGGGCTTCTTCTCGAAGTCGTTCGGGTTCTGGGCATAGAACTCGACGTTCTGCTCTTCCGTTCCCTCCCCCTCGCACGAGTACGTCAAGCCGCGCGCAACGCTCGTTCCCGCCCCCAGGCCGTCGGCCAGATCGAGGTCGCCATCGGCGCCCACGTACTCGACTGCCCCCCCCGCGGGGTCCCTCACCGTGAACCACGCGCTGGCTCGAGAGAACTGGCCTTCATTGCTGATGAGGATGTCCTCGCTGAACTGCTCGCCGACGGTGGTCTCCACGTCGCCGGGCCCGAAGAAGGCCGTCCACCACCTGTTGTTGCGCACGTGCAACCGAGAGAAGTGCGCAAGCGCGCCGCGAGCGGCGACCGAGCCGCTGCTCAGGTCGATCTCCGTCCCGCTGCCGTCGAGCTGCTCTTCGTCCTCGCCGTTCCGCGAGAACAGGTCGAGAACGGGGATCCCCCCGTCGGCCTCGATCTCGGCCGCGCTGAACCCGATCGCGGCCTCCGCTGGCACCGCGAAGACCAGGCCGTCGGGGCGAAGCTCGTAGGCGAGTCCCAGCGTGACGTCGCCGAGCTCCGCGATCTCGTCGGGCGCGAGTCTCCGTGCGGAAACCTCGGTCGGATCGGCCACTGCCCCGGGCGGCACGACGAGCGTGAGGCGCCCGTCGGTGCTCGTGAGCGTGCCCCCCTCCTCCGGCGTGACCAGCGCCGTCGCCAGCTCGCCCTCGCCCTCGCCTTCGCCTTCGCCTTCGCCCTCGCCTTCGCCTTCTCCCTCGCCCTCCCCTTCTCCCTCGCCCTCGCCCTCGCCCTCGCCTTCTCCCTCGCCCTCTCCCTCTCCCTCGGACCCGTCGTCGCCGCACCCGGCCATCATCAGGACGCAGCACAGCGAGAACAATCGCTTCATCGAGGCCTCCCACCCGCGGCGCACGGCCGCGCTATCCGTTCCGCGCGAACAGTCGCACGCGGCTTCGATCGCGGTCAACTCGAGCTACTGCCGTCCCGGAGGACGACGCCCAGAGCCTTCGACCGGCACTTCCAGCAGTACGGCTTCGAGGTCGCGTAGCGGCGCCCGGTAGCTTGGGTTTCGCGCTACAGTGCGGCCGATGAGCGACGCGAGCCGTGGTGCTACTCGGGTGATCTTCCGCGACGGGCGCCCGAGCGCGCTCGAGGTGCGGCGGATCCGCCTGCGCGTGGGCGGCAAGGACAGCACGTTCGACTCGGACGTCGTGCGGATCGGCAGCGACGCGGGCAACGATCTCGTCATCGACGATCCGACCGTATCGAGGCGTCACGCGGAGATCCGGGCGCAGCCCGACGGGTTCTTGCTCTCGGACCTCGGCTCGACGAACGGGACCCGTGTGGCCGGTCACCGGGTCCGCGAGATCTTCCTCGAGGCGGGCTCGGTGGCGGAGCTCGGAAAGGTGTCGATCCGCTTCGAGCCCCTCGCCGAGACGGTGCAGCTCGAGCTCGCCGAGGCCGAGCGGTGCGGCCCGCTGGTCGGCCGGTCGGTGGCGATGCGGCGGATCTTCTCGCTCCTCGAGCGGCTCGCCCGCGGTCAGTCGACCGTGCTGGTCGAGGGGGAGACCGGCACCGGAAAGGAGCTCGTGGCCGAGGCGCTCCACGGGCTCGGCCCCCGTGCCGATGGGCCTTTCGTCACGCTCGATTGCTCGGCCATGCCCCGCGATCTGATCGAGAGCGAGCTCCTCGGCCACGAGAAGGGCGCCTTCACCGGCGCCACGCAGAGCCGGCGAGGCGCCTTCGAGGAGGCGGACGGCGGGACCATCTTCCTCGACGAGATCGGCGAGCTCCCGCTGGAGCTCCAGCCGAAGCTCCTCAGGGTCCTCGAGCGCCGCGAGATCCGGCGCGTCGGGGGTTCGGGCAGCCGGACCGTCGACGTCCGTGTCGTGGCGGCGACGAACCGGGACCTGTCCGCCGAGGTCAACCGCGGCGCGTTCCGCTCCGACCTCTACTACCGGCTGGCGGTGGTCCGGATCACGATGCCATCGCTCCGCGAGCGACCCGAGGACATCCCCCTCCTCGTCGACCACTTCGTCTCGCGGCTCGCCGCGGCCGAAGGCCGGGTGTTCACGCTGGAGCCCGAGACGGTGGCGATGCTCTCCGCGCACGACTGGCCCGGCAACGTCAGGGAGCTGCGCAACGCGCTCGAACGGGCCGTTGCGCTGCAGATGCCCGAGAAGCCGATCCGCGTCGATCTCGACGGCGCGCCACTGCAGGCGGCGGCGGACGAGCCGCTCGACTTCAAGGAGGCGCGGGCGCAAATCCTCGAGCGCTTCGAGCGCGAGTACATCGCGAAGGCGCTCGAGCGATCGGGCGGCAACATCTCGGCCGCGGCGCGTGCCGCCGGGCTCAACCGCAAGCACGTCGAGCACCTGGTCCGCAAGCACGGGCTGCGGTGATCACCGCTCGGTGATGTGAAGCTCGATCTCGCGGCCGGGGTCCATGGTCAGGGCCAGCGCGAGGGCAACGCCCCCTGCGACCGCGGTCCCCGCGGCCGTCCAGAACCACCAGCGCCCGTAGAAGGGAGAGCTCGTGGCAGCCGTCGGGCGTCGCCCGGGAGTCGGGCGGGCTACCTGCGCGACGGCCGGCGGAGGGGGCGCCAGCCAGCGCTGCACGGCCGCCGCGGCGGCGTCGAGGCTCACCTCCGTCGCCTCGCCGGCCGGTCGCTCGTCCACTAGAAAGACCTGGCCCGCGCTGACCGCGATCAGGCGGTCGACCTCCAGGACGTCGCGGATCCGGCGAAGCACGGAGGGGTCCGGCCGCTGCCCGTCGAGGGCCAAGCGCGCCTCTCGCAGCCGCTCCCCGGCCGCAAGGGGGTCGAGCGTGAAGCTCACGTCCTCGACTCGTCCTGCGCCGACCTCGACCGGGACCACGATCCGTCTGTGACCCTCGCGCTCGAGGGCCAGAGCCACGGTGCCCGCCTCGACCGACTCGACCACGACCGGCGTCGTCCCCGCCGGTACGCCGTCGATGAAGACCTGCGCGCCGGCGGGCTCGCTGCGGATCGCCACCCTGCCCACGTCCGCTGGCGGCCTGCGGCCGGACGCCTCCCAGGCCACGATGACCTGCGGCGGAACGACGCCCGGGTCAGCGGACCACTGGGGGTCGAGGCGGCGGCTCGCGCGGAACGCACGGGCCGCGTCGCCGGCGCGACCGAGGGCGAGGAGCGCCGAGCCCTCGAGGAACCTCACGTCCCTCAGCGCCTGCCGCGCCTCGGCGGCCGGCACCTCCGTCACGAGGATCAGCCTCGCCTGCGCGAGCCGCTCGAGCGCCGGCTGATGCTCGAGCTCCGCGTGCAGCTCGGCCGCCTGCCGCACGAGCTCCGCCGCGACCGCGAGCCGCTGAGCGAACGGAGGAGGCGCCGTCCCCGCGAGGACCGCAATCTCCGTCTCGTCGAGCGTGCGCAGCGCCACGCCCTCGGCACTGGCCGCCTCCAGCAGCGCCGCGAGCCCCGCAGGCGGCGGCCCCGCGTCGAGCCGAACGACCGCGACGCGGGTCTGGGCCTGGGCTTCGCCGGCGACACAGCCCAGCAGCGCGAGCCCTGCGAATACGTGTCGGCCCAGCATCACTCGCTCCTGTCCTTGCCGCAGGGGCTGGCGCTCGCCGGGTGCGGGCCGGGGTTCACCAGGCGGAAGACGCCGTCTCCGATCACCAGAACCTCGTTCGATGCCACCTCGACGGCGACGGGCTCGCCGAAGGAGTCGCCCAGGCAGATGGGGCAGCTGCCCCATTCCTCTTCGAGCGAGGGCGGCAGATCTTGATCCACGGCGACTACCACCGCGTCGTTGGAAGGGCCCGCCTGACCGCATGGCGAACCTTCACAAGGCTCGGTCGCCTCGCATGCCGTGCCGCCCGCCACGAGGATGCGGCCGCTGGGAGCCTCTCCGCCTTCAGGCAATAGCTCCGAGATCGTCACCGCCGCATGTCCGCTCCGACGGAACCCGTCGAGCTCGAGATCCTCCGGCAGCTCGCCTGCGTCGACTCGAACGACGGGGCTGGCGCACGTCGTTCCTCCGTCCTGGCCCGCGGTTCCACCCAGGATCCACGCGGAATGCTCCAGCCTGAGCCAGGAAGCGGTGTGGCCGCTGCGCTGCGTTGGGCTCCCGTCGGGAGGGAATGGAGCTCCGCACGGTCCATTCTGGCAAGACACGATCTGGAAATCGGCTGCTGCTTCAGGCCGCTCGTCCTCGTCCTCGCCGCCGTGGACGATCATCTTGTCGGCTCCATAAGGCACGACCGCAGGCGCGAAGCGCCGTTGCGCCATCGTCAGCGCGGTGCACTGCTCCCCCGGCGCGGAATCGAAGACGACTGCCGTGTCCTCCCCCGCGCCCAGAGTCTCGCCACCGCCCGCAAGGAGCACCTTCGTCGGCGTGTCGCCTTCGGGCTGAAAGAAGGCCGCGGCACCGTGCTGTCCCTTACCGAGCACTTCCCGGCAAGAGTCAGCCTCTTCGACGTACAGCCCGCTGGTATCCAGAACCGCCATGTGCGTCGAGCCCGAGCTCCACGCGATGAGGACACGCTCCGAATCCAGAGAGGTCGCCGAGTAGCCAGCTTCGACTTCGTCCGCGATGAAGACGTAGTCGAGTGCTGGCTCGGCCTCGAGGACGTCCCAGATCCAGGCGCCGAGGGAACCGTCTTCCTTCAGGCCGACGATCACGACACGGCCGTCACCCAGCGAGGCGACCCGAGGCCCGCCCAGCCCCATCAGCTCGGCTGGAGGCAGGGCGTCGACGGCCTCCCACACCTTCGAGAGGGCCAGACGCGACGATCGGCCGTCCTGCATCCTCACGAATCCCCAGGCCCATCCGCCGTCCTTGAGCTTCGCGTTGATCTCGATGAAGTGGGTCCCTTCTTCGAGCTCGAACCGAGCGCCGTCGGTCGAGGACGTCGGCTCGGAGACCTGCCTTCCGTCGTTGCAGACGATGATGTCCTCGAGGGCGCCCTCATCGATGCCCACCAGCACCACCTCGACGGGCACGGTCTCGGTGCAGGCGGCCAGGAGCGGCAGCGCCGCCACGGCGGTCCAGAGTCTGCTCATGGCCGGGATGGGCGGCATGGTAGCATCGATGATGCCGGGCGAATGACGCTGGGATCCTGCGGCAGGTACGAGCTCCTCGAACGGATCGGGGCCGGCGGAATGGCCGAGGTCTTCAGGGCTCGCCGGACCGACGCGGCGGGACTGACGGGCATCGTCGCGATCAAGCGAATCCACCCCGCGCTGGGAGACGACGAGCGCTTCGCGCAGATGTTCCTCGACGAGGCGCGGCTCGTGATGTCCCTCAGCCACGGCAACCTCGTCGCGGTCCACGAGCTCGGCGAGGACAGGGGACAGCGTTTCCTCGTCATGGAGCACGTGGACGGGATCGACCTCGACCGACTGCTCAGGCGAAGGCCCGGGCCGCTCCCGGTGCCGGTCGCCGTGCACGTCGCCGCCGAGATCCTCGCGGGCCTCGACTACGCGCACCGAAAGCGCGGGCCTTCGGGCGACCTCTTCGGTCTCGTCCACCGCGACGTGAGCCCGGCGAACGTGCTCCTCTCGCGCGAGGGAGGGGTCAAGCTCGCGGACTTCGGGATCGCGAAGGCGGCGGTCCGCGCGAACGTCCTCACGGGCGGCGGAGTGCTCAAGGGGAAGCTCGCCTACCTTTCGCCCGAGCACGCGCGTGGAGAGCCGCTCGATCCCCGGTCCGACGTCTTCGCCCTCGGACTCGTCCTTCACGAGATGCTCACCGGACATCGCGTCTACGGGCTGCAAGACTCGCACCGTCTGCTGGCGCTGGCGATGGCGGCGGAGGTGCGACCGATCTCCGAGCTGGTCGCGGTGCCACCCGAGCTGGACCGCGTCGTGATGCGGGCCCTGGCGCGCAATCCCACGGATCGCCACGAGTCCGCCGAGGCGATGCGAAAGGAGCTCCTCGCGTTTCTGTACCGGTCGGGCTCGGATGCGGCCGGCGCCGCGGAGGTTGGTGCGGTCGTCCGCGAGGTGACCCAGGCCCCTGCCGCCCGCGCCGTCGCTCTCGACGGAGTCCTGCGTGCCGCGATAGGCCAGGGTGAATCGGTCACGCCGACGACTGCTTCGAAGACCGCTCGTCATGGCGGCGCCACGCCCGGGACGTTCTCGCGCCGGAGGCTCTCGGTGCTCGCGCTGGCCGTTGCGGCCGTCGCGCTCGTGTCGCTGGCCCTCGGGTCGCTGGCCCTCGGGTTCTGGCCCGCGGCGAGGTCGGCGCCCGCGCAGCGCGACAGGCGGCAGCCGAGCGCGGTGCGGGCTCCGGCGCCGCCGCGAGAGGCGGCGCCGGCAGCTCCCCGGGAGAAGGCGCCCGCGCCGCCGCCGGCCGCGCCGGCCATTCCCGCCGCCGCGCAGGGGCCGGCGAAGGCTGTGCCCGAGCCAGCGGCTGCGCCCGGCATCCTGCACCTCGGCGCGCGCCCGTGGGCCTACGCCACCGTGACGCGAGGCGGTCGAGCCTACGCGACGAGGCGCCCGACACCGATCCACGACCTGCGGCTGCCGCCAGGTCGCTATCGGATCGAGCTCGACAACCCCGTGAAGGGGCTGCGCGCCGTCGAGACGAT
Organism: Deltaproteobacteria bacterium; assembly: GCA_016190375.1. GTDB lineage: Bacteria > Myxococcota_A > Polyangia > JACPQR01 > JACPQR01 > JACPQR01. The sequence continues at coordinate 86,272 of JACPQR010000110.1, read as the reverse complement.
CCAGATCCGCTCGGGCCAGAGCACCACCCGGGTCGTCGAGCTCGCCGCCGGGTCCCAGTAGTCGAGCCCCCGGGCGTGGGAGGTCGGCACCCCACGCTGCCCACCGAACGTCCCTCTCGCGGCGCCGGCGCAGCGCATCCGGCACCGGCACGGGTCTTGAACTCCGCACGACCGAACAGGAGGAGACACATGCTTGGTCGCGCGATGATGACGCTCCTTCCCGTGGGGTTCCTGGCCGTGACCCCGACCCAGTGCGAGCCGACCACGCCCTCGGTGGACGGCGGAGTCGACGTGTCGGACGCCGGAGACGCCGATGCGAGCCACGACGCCGACGCTCGGGCGGACGACGGTCCCGCCCTCGAGATCGTCGTCGACCCGCCCGCGGGCAGCATCGCCACTCGGTTCCGGCTCGCGGCGGCCCTGTCGGGCGAGCACGGCGAGCCGACCGCCTGGCGCTGGGACCTCGACGGCGACGGCGCGACCGACTCCGCGGACTCGTTCGCGCACCACCGCTTCGAGTCGGCCGGCGAGGCCGTCGTGCGGGCCGAGGTCGACGTCGACGGCGACACGATCACCGCGACCGCGACCGTTCCCGTGGAGGGATGGTCGCTTCGCGGCCCGGGTGGAGGTGGCGGTGTGCCGGCAATCGCGATCGCTCCCGGTGACGACTCGCGACGCATCGTCGGAGTCGATTGCGGAGGGATGCGGCTGTCCACGGACGGGGGCGCCACCTACCGCCCCACCACCAACGGCGTGAGCTGGGGTCGAGTCGCCGACGACAACATGCAGGCGATCGCCTTCCGGCCGTCCGACCCGATGCGCGTTCTCGCGCTTCCTACGACAGGGCTCGTGTACCTGTCGGACGACGGCGGCGAGAGCTGGGCCGTCACCTACGACGCCGCGGCCGAGCTGGGCATCGGCAAGTTCCCGCTCGGGGCGGTGGCGTTCTCTCCCGCCGACGACTCCATCGTGTGGGTGGCGAGCGGGCAACGGAACCAGATCAGCGATTCAGAGGCGGAGCCCATCGATCGCTTCCGGCTCCTGCGCAGCGCGGATGCGGGCTTGACCTTCGACGTCGTCGTCGATCTCGAGATCGACCTGGCGAACGATCCCGAAGGCGCGCCGCAGGCCACCGCCCTCGCGCCTGATCCGACGGACGGCGGGGTCGTGTGGGTGGGTACACATCGAGGGCTCTACCGTGCGACCCTGGACCAGGCCGGAGGCGCTGCGATCTGGGACGACTTCTCCGCCACGCTGCCGCACCGCAACGTGGGCGGGGTCGTGGCGCGCCGCTCCGAGCCGATCCTCGTCGTCGCCATGCGTGGCTCCATGGTGAACGGCGAGTACGCCGGCGGCCTCTGGCGGCGAGTCGAGTGCTACGCGCCGGGAATCGGCTTTTGCTTCGAGCCGTTCAACGACGGCATCGAGCTCGACACGCGGGGGAGCGTCGTCACCGATTTCCTGGCGCTCGCCGCCGATCCCTCGGACGACACGCTCCTGTGGGCAGCCAACGCGAGCGAGGACCGGCTCCCCATCTACCGCTGGAACGGCGACGGGCAATGGGCGGAAGCGCTCGACGAGCAGTCCGTCGTGGCCGAGGGGTGGCTGTCTCCGTTCGAGTCCAACGGCAAGGCCGCCGTTCGCGCTCTCGGCGTCGGTCCGGGGAGCGCGTCCGTCGTGGCGTCCTACCCGGGAGTGGGCCAGGTGCATGTGACGGCAGACGGCGGCGAGACCTGGGCGTCGGCGACGTCGACCAGCGCCGGGGATGCCTGGGTCGGAAACGGTCTCGAGGCCATGCTGCCGCGCGCCTTCGGCTTCGACCCGATGCGGGCCGGTCGCACGTGGGTCGGGTACGCCGACCGGGGAGCCTGGTACACGGACGACGGGGAGTCGTTCCACTGGCCCGTCGCGGGTCTGTTCGAAGCGACCGTCGTCCTGCCCGATCCCGCGAGCGACGGCCGCGTCTGGGTCGGCGGCGGCTGGCCCAAGCACGAGACGGGGCATGTCCTCCGCATCGACGTCGCCGACGGCGCAGTCGACCAGGCGATCGTCGGTGGCGACGCGAGCTGGAAGGACGGTGAGGGCGAGAAGGACATCGGCGGACTGCCCGGAGGGATGGTCCAGGGGCTCGCCTTCGGCACCGACGGCACGCTCTACGCCGCGGACCGGGGCGCGGGCGTCTACGCGTTCACCGAAGGGAGCGGATGGGCGCCGGTCGGCGCTGGCCTTCCGCCGGAGCTGATCGGATTGGTCGCCGATTCGTCGGGGGTTCTCTGGGCGGCAGTCGACGGCGAGGCCGGCGGACTGTACCGGCTGGTCGATCCGATCGCCGGTGGCGCCTGGGAGCAGGTCGCAGGAGTACCGCCGGCCAACGACTACGAGCCCGGCGGGAGCACACCGCCTCTGGCGATCGGCGGCGGCTACGTGTGGATGGGCTCCGACTGGGCGCTCTACCGCGTGTCGCCAGGCGCGCCAGCGGGCCAGGCCCCCGAGGTCGAGGAGATCCCGCTGCCCGTGCAGCCGGAGTTCGAGGAGGAGGGCGACCGCGTCCAGGCGGTCGCCGCGAGCGACCGGTATCCAGGCCGGATCTACGTCGGCGGCATGCGGCACGGCGTCCTGGCGAGCCGCGACGGCGGTACGACGTTCGAGCTCCTCCAGGCCACGCTGCACGGCCATCACGTGACGGCCTTGGGAATCGACGAGCGCTCCGAGGTGCCCATCGTGCATGCGGGCATCGCCTGCGGCGGCTACCGGACGCTGCCCGACCCTGCCGAAGTGGACTAGCAAAGGGCCGCCTCTTGCCTGTAGCTTCCCGGGGTCATGCCCATCATCGACGGACAGCACGCCTGCGGCTGCCGCACGGCGCACAGCGACTTCACCCTGCCGGGGGCCGAGGCCCACTACCCGCCGGACCTCTCGATCGAGCCGACGCATCTCGAGATTGCCCTGCGCGTGGACCTCGAGCGGCAGTCGATCGAAGGCACGGTGACCACGACGGTCGAGGCGCGACGGGCGGGTCCTCGAGCGATCGAGCTCGACGCGGTCGACTTCCAGGACGTCGACGTCCGCGACGCCGACGGGCGGAAGCTGACCTCCCGGTACGACGGCCGGAAGATCGCGGCGACCTGGGATGAACCGTTCGCGGCCGGGGAGACGCGGCGGCTCGCAGTCCGGTATCGAGTCGTGCGCCCCGTGACGGGGCTGTTCTTCTCGAAGCCCACGCCCGCCTTGCCCGACGAGCCGTGGTTCGCCGGCACCGACCACGAGACCGAGCGCGCGCGCCACTGGCTGCCCTGCGTCGACCTGCCGAACGTGAGGACGCGGCTGGACTTCTTCCTGCGCGCCGAGTCGCGCTTCACGATCCTCGCGAACGGCGCCCTGGTCGGCGAGACCGACCACGGCGACGGCACCAGGACCGCGCACTACGGACTGGACCAGCGCTGCCCGAGCTACCTCACCTGCTTCGCGATCGGGATGTTCACGCGCCACGACGACGGCGAGCACGGCGGCCGTCCCATCGCCTACTTCTCCTCGACCGAGTTCGAGCCCGCGCACCTCGCGCGCTCGTTCGGGCGCACGCCGAAGATGCTCGACTGGCTCACCACGAAGCTCGGCACGCCGTTCCCCTATCCGAAGTACTTCCAGTTCGCTCTGCCCAGCTTCGGCGGAGCCATGGAGAACATCTCCCTCGTGAGCTGGGACGACGTCTTCGTGCTGGACCAGACGCTGGCCGAGGAATGGACCTGGGTGGTCGACCAGATCAACATCCACGAGATGGCGCACAGCTACTTCGGCGACTTCGTCGTGTGCCGCGACTTCGCGCACGCGTGGCTGAAGGAGTCCTGGGCCACGTACATCGAGTCCTGCTGGCTCGAGGACCAGGTCAGCCGGGACGAGGCGGACTACGACTTCTTCGTCAATGCCACGATCTACTTCGCCGAGGCCGACGAGCGCTACAAGCGCCCGATCGTCACCCGCGTGTTCAACCACTCCTGGAGCCTGTACGACCGGCACCTGTACCCGGGCGGCGCCTGCCGCCTGCACATGCTCCGCAAGCTCCTCGGCGACGACGTGTTCTGGCCGGCCGTCCGCGACTACGTCAGGACGTTCGGCGGTCAGGTCGTGGAGACCGACGACTTCCGCCGCATGATGGAGAAGCACTCCGGGCGGTCGCTCGGGCGCTTCTTCGACCAGTGGCTCTTCGGCAAGGGCTATCCGTCCCTGAAGGTGACGTTCGCGCACGACGCCGCGAAGGGCGAAGGGACCTTCGAGATCGAGCAGACCCAGATCGACGAGAAGGCCGGCGTCCAGGCCTTCGCGCTGCCCTTGAAGGTCGCCTGGGTCGCGGGCGGCCGGCTCGAGACCAGGACGATCGAGATCGAACAGGCGCGCCATTCGGCCGTCCTGGCGATGCCGCAGGATCCCGAGCAGGTACGGATCGACCCCGGGACGGAGGTCCTCTTCAAGCTCGACTTCAACCCGGGCGACGACAAGCTCACGCGCCAGCTCACCGGCGCGACCGACGTCGTCGGCAGGATCCTGGCGGGCCAGGAGATGGCGAAGACCGCGAGGGCGAAGAACATCGCCGCGATCCGCGACGCCTACTCGGCCGAGCCCTTCTGGGGCGTTCGCCGTGAGTGGGCGCGCGCTCTGTCCAAGGCGGGGACGGAGGCGGCGATCGAGGCGCTGGTCGCCGTCGTCGGGGCCGAGAAGCACCCGCTCGCGCTCGAGTCCGTGATGCACGCCGCGGGCGCTCACCGCGACGCGCGGCTCCGCGCCGCGCTCGAGGCCCGCCTCGCCGCGGGCCTGCCGTATCGCGCGGCCGCGGCCGCGCTGGAGGGGCTTGGAGCACAGCGCACCGATGCGCCGTTCGAAGAGCTCGCGCGTCGCGCCGCCGTGACGGGCTTCGGCGGGCACGTGCAGGCGGGCGCGTTTCGCGGTCTCGCGGCGTCGCGCCGCCGCGAAGCGACCGAGATACTGCTCGAGCGCACGCGGGTCGGAGCGACCTCCAACCGCGCGCGGCCGGCGGCGGTGGCGGCGCTCGCCGAGCTGGGCCGGACGCTGGAGCGGGGCGACAGAGAGAAGGTGCGCGAGCGCCTGGTCGACCTCTTGCGCGACCCGGTGCACGCCGTCCGGCGCGCGGCGCTCCTGGCCCTCGAGACCCTGGGCGATCCCGACGCGGCCAACGCTCTGCAGGCCTACCGCGCGAGCGTCTCCGAGCAGGAGCAGATGACCGTCGACCGAGTCCTCGCCGCGCTCCGCGCCACCGAGTCCCCCCGCACCACCGCCCTCGAAAAGCACGTAGAGGAGCTCGAGGCCAAGCTCCGCAAGCTCGAAGCCCGGATCGGGGACACGCACCCGGTCCGCAAGTAGTCGAGATCGCAGCGTTTCCAGACACAACCGCGCGATCTGTGGAAAGGTCGTATCCGCGGCTCGCCTAGTCAGGATGGAACGACCGGCTCCGATCGCAGCGCCGTGGGTTACGCTCCGAATCGGAAAACCCGTAGCGCAGAGCTACGTGCGAAGGGAGCCGGTCGTTCCATCCTGACTAGTGCGTCGTCTCCAGACACGGCGCGGCCGGGACGTCGCGCCGGCCGGCGGAAAGGCGGCTCAACCGTGCTGTTGGCTCGCGAGAGCACCGCTTCGGCGCCGGCACCGCGACGAGGCCGAAACGCGCGGAACCCACGATGGGCAGCTCGCCGCCGCTGCGGGGGCCGTTGGATTCGAGGTCGTCGGCGCATGACCGCTTCTACCCGACGTCGCTCGGGGTGCGCCTGTCAGCTCGGTCACTCCTCGATGGACACGCCAAGGGCCGCGAAACGGAGCGCGAAACCCCATGCAGGCCGGCCGTCGAGCGTCGTGAAGATCGGCTGGATCGGCCACGCGGTCTGCGGTTCGGCGCCGCAGTCGGCGGCCGCGATGAGATCGCAGAGGCTCTGGCCGGCCTCGTCGATCCACACGTTCTCGGACTCGTCGACCGCGATGAGCCCAACGAGCGCGGAGGCCGTCTGCCACTCCGGGCCGTTCGGCCCATCCTCGACCCTCCCGATGCAACCGAACCCGTCCGTGAACGACGCATCGAGCCCGAGCTGCCGGAGCGGCAACGTGAAGGAGCGCCCGCAGGAGTCGACGAGCGGCAGATCCAGCGAGAAGCCGACCCGGTCCTTCCCGGGCTGGTCCCACATCCCTGGAACGAAGACGACGCTGGTGTCCTCCTCGAACCGTGCCTGGCCCGAGGCGGGCGCGCCATCGAAGGAGCAAAGGGAAAGGCCTGGACCCTCACAGTGCGCCAGACCCGCCCGGTAGTCCGCAGACCACGCCGCCGGCGAGGAGTTGGTGATCTCGACCACGATGCCGAGGGAAGCTGTCTCTGCCACGGAGTCGAGCGCCCGTTCGACGACGGTGTCGAGAAGCGTGACGGGATCGGTCAGGATCAGGGCGCTCACCCGCAGGGCGAGGTATTGCTCCGTGTTGCAGGTCCAGTCGCAGCCCCCGTTCGCGAAGGGGTCGCCCGACCGGCATGCCCCATCGTCCTCGCCTTCGCCCTCACCCTCGCCTCCGCCTTGACAGTCCGAATCTCCATCGGAGTCGGTGTCGCTGTCGGCACCCGCGTCGTCATCGCCGTCATCACCTCGCCGCGAGCGACAGGTCGCGCATGCAGCCGTCAGGCAACAGAGCAGAAGCCGAACGCGCATCATCGAGATGGCGTCAAGGGCCCACGCAGGTCCACTGGTGAAGCTCATGGTCGGCACAACCCTGCTCGACATCCGACTCAGGGTAGATCGGATTCGCACAGCAGTATGGTCTCTCGATGGGGCACTCGTTCGCCTGGCCTCGGCATTGCCTCACCTCGAACTGCGCGCGGGTGGGCATCTCGACGCACACGTCATCATAGCCAGCCCAGCATTCGTGACTCACGTCCTGCCCAAACGGGCAACAGGAAGGCTTCGCATCGGTGCAGTACTCCTCGCCGCATCGGACGACGTCTCGGATCGAAGCGTCTGCGCTGGCATCGAGCTCGGCGTCCCGAGCCGCATCCGGCCCGGCGTCCGTTGCGCCCGCATCCAGAGGACCGGCCTCCTGATGCGACGGATCCGCCGCATCCACCGCCGCGTCCACCCGATGCGTTCGGGCGCAGCTCTGGCATCCCCCAATGACCAGGACCACACAGCACCACGCGCGCGACATTCTTCACCCCGCGCAGGCGTCAGCGAGGGTGCGGCGGGTCATGACGCGGACGAGGTGGCGGCGGTAGTCGGCGCTGGCGCGGACGTCGTCGATGGGAGAGACGTCGCCGAGAGCGGCCTCGCCGGCGGCCGCGAGGACCTCGCGGTCGGGCCGCTGGCCCGTGAGCACCGCCTCGGCCGCGGGCGAGCGACGGGCCGTCGGGGCGACCGCGCCGAGGGCGATGCGGGCGTCGGAGATCCGCCCGTCCTCGAGGCGAAGGGCCACGCCGACGGAGACCACGGCGATCTCCATGGCGGGTCGCAGGCCGAACTTCGAGAACGAGATCCGGTAGCCGTCCAGAAGAGGGACATCGAGACCGACGAGGATCTCGTCGCCGGCGAGCGCGGTCTTGCCCGGACCGAGCAGGACGTCCGCGATCGCGAGCGTGCGGGCGCCGCGCGCGGACGCGAGCCTGGCGCGGGCGCCATGGACGAGGAGCGGGATCTGCAGGTCGCCCGCGGGCGAGGCGTTGACGACGTTTCCGCCGATCGTCGCGGCGTTGCGGACCTGCTCGCTCGCGAAGCGGTCGGCCGTCCGGGAGAAGAGCGGCACTGCCGTGGCGATCGACTCGTCGCGCCGCAGCGTCGTGACGGTGGTCAGCGCGCCGAGCGCGAGGCCGTCCGCTCCGATCGAGAATCCCCGCAGCGCCTCGATGCGCTTGAGGTTCACGATCGTGTCGCGCCCGTCCGGCAACCCGGCCGATTGCCGGAGACGCGGGACCAGGTCCGTACCGCCCGCGAGGAGCGACACGCGACCACGGCGCTCCGCCAGGATCCCGAGGGCCTCGACCAGCTCGGCCGGCGCAACGTACGAGGTCACAGCGCCACCGGCTCCTTGAAGGTGCCCCAGGCCCGCCGCAGGACCGCGGTGATCTCGCCGACGGAAGCGTAGGCAGAGACAGCCTCGATGATCGCCGGCATCAGCGTCTCGCGCCCGCGCACCGGGCGCTCGGCCTCCGCGGCAACGCGTCCCAGCGCTCGCTCGACGGCCGCGCCGTCCCGGCGGGCACGCACCGCCGCGAGCCGCTCCACCTGCCGGCGCGCCGCGGCCCCGTCGTGCACGTGGAACTGCACGTCGGGCTCCTCCTCCGCCTCGGTGAAGCAGTTGACGCCGACCTTGCGGATTCGCCCTTCCTGCAGGGCCCGCTCGTGCTCGAACGCCTGCCTGGCGACGGTCGCCTGGATCCTGCCCTCGGCGATCGCGCCCACGATCCCGTCGCCGAGCTTCGCCATCTCGGCGACGATCCGCCGCTCGAGATCGTTCGTCAGCGACTCGACGTACCAGGAGCCGCCCAGCGGATCCACGGTGTCGCACAGGCCCATCTCCTCGATCAGGATCTGCATCGTCCTGAGCGAGATCTTCGCCGCCTTCTCCGTCGGGATCGTGTACGCCTCGTCGTACGAGCAGAGCGCCATCGTCTGCGTCCCGGACAGCGCGCTGATGAGCGCGTAGTAGGCGCCGCGAACGATGTTGTTCTCGGGCTGCTCGCGGGTCAGGCCCCCTCCCCCGCCGCCTGCGATCATCCGCAGGTGCTGCGACTCCGGCTTCGTCGACCCGCGGCCCTCGACGAGCTTCGCCCACAGACGCCGCCCGGCCCTGAACTTCGCGACCTGCTCGAAGAGGTTGCCGTGGATGTCGAAGTTGAACGACAGGCGCGCGGCGAACTCGTCGATGTCCAGGCCGCGCCCGACGACGTGGTCGATGTACGCGCCCGCGATCGCGAAGGCATAGGCCATCTCCTGAACCGGGTTCGCCCCGGCCTCGCGGATGTGATAGCCGCAAACGCTCACGGGGCTGTAGCGCGGCAGCTCCTGGGCGCAGTAGATCACGGTGTCGCCCACCAGCCGCACGGACGGCTCGACCGGGAAGATCCACGTGCCCCGCGCGACGAACTCCTTGAGGATGTCGTTCTGGAGCGTTCCCCGGAGGCTGCGAAGGTCGTAGCCGCGCTTCCGAGCCATCGCGGCGTACATCGCGAGCAGGATCGCCGCCGACCCGTTGATGGTCATCGACACGGTGATCGCGTCGAGGTCGATGCCGTCGAAGGCCTCCTCGAGGTCCGCCAGCGTGTCGACCGCCATTCCCACGCGCCCGACCTCGCCCTCTGCGAGCGGGTCGTCCGAGTCGAGCCCGATCTGGGTCGGAAGGTCGAAGGCGACGTTGAGCCCCGTGTTGCCGTTCGCGATGAGGTAGCGGAAGCGCTCGCGCGTCTCGGTCGCCGTCCCGAAGCCCGAGTACTGGCGCATCGTGAACGGACGCGCGCGGTACATGTGGCGGTGAATGCCGCGCGTGAACGGGAACTCGCCGGGCGCACCCACGCCCTGGGCGCCGCCCGACTCGGCGAGGTCGGCCGGCCCGTAGACGGGCTTGACCTCGATCCCCGACTCCAGGACCGCAGGCCTCAGGGGCTTGTCGGGCTTGCTCACGCCGCCCGCCCCAGACCGCGAACGTAGTCCGCGATCGCCGCCAGCGAGGATCCGGTCGGAAAGACCCGCGCGACGCCCGCCTCCTCGAGCGTGGCCACATCGCGCGCCGGGATGCATCCACCGGCCAGGACCGGAACCTCGAGCCCCGCCGCCCGCAATGCCTCGATGACGCGCCTGCAATGCTCGAGGTGCGATCCCGACAGGATCGAGAGCCCCACGACGTCCACGGCCTCGTCCCGGGCCGCCCTCGCGATCTGCGCGGCCGTCTGCCGCAGCCCCGTGTACACGACCTCGCAGCCCGCGGCGGAGAGCGCCTGCGCGACGACCTTCGCCCCGCGGTCGTGGCCATCGAGCCCGGGCTTCGCAACCAGCACGCGCACGGTCATGACGCGCCCTTTCTTACCACAAACGATTTCGCTACGCCGCGTCCTTGCCGAGCACGATCACGACCGCCACCGCGCCCGGGCCGCCGATGTTGTGGGTCAGGCCCAGCCTCGCGCCGGGGACCTGGCGATCGCCCGCGCGGCCGCGCAGGTGCAGGGTGACCTCGCAGACCATGCGGACGCCGGTTGCGCCCACGGGGTGCCCGCACGACAGGAGGCCACCCGAGACGTTGACGGGGAGCTTGCCGCCGTGAGCGGTGGCGCCCGAGCGGAGGAGCGCGGCGGAGCCGCCGGCGGGGCAGAGGCCAAGGTCCTCGTAGGTCACGAGCTCGACGATCGAGAAGCAGTCGTGGACCTCGGCCAGGTCGATCTGCTCGAGCGGGGAGTCGATCCCTGCCTCGGCGTAGGCTCGCTCGGCCGCGACACGCGTGGCGCGGAAGGACAGGAGGTCGTGCGAGCCGTCGAAGAACGGAAGGTCCCAGCCGGTCGAGACGGAGAGCCCGAGGCCCCGCACGAAGACCGGCGCCTCGAAGCGCCGGGCGTCCTCGGCGCGCACCATCACGACCGCGGCCGCGCCGTCCGTCGTGGGGCACGAGTCCATCACCGTCAGCGGGTCGGCCACCATCGGCGAGGCCAGGACCTGCTCGATCGTCACGGGCTTGCGGTGGTGGGCCATCGGGTTCTTCGCGCCGTGCGCGTGGTTCTTCACGGAGACTCGCGCCAGGTCCTCGCGCGTGAGCCCGTGGACGGCCATGTGGCGCGAGGCCGTGACCGCGAAGGTCCCGGCGGCGGTGAACCCCTTCTGCAGGAGCGGGTCGCCGGTCTCGACCATCATCCCGACGATCGACTCGCGGGGCGGGCGATCCCGCAGCTTCTCCACGCCGACGACGAGGGCGACGTCGCACTCGCCGGAGAGGAGCGAAGCCTGGGCGGCGCGCGCGGCATCGCCGCCGGTCGCGCAGTAGTTCGAGACGCGGGTGATGGGAACGTCGAACAGACCGAGCGGCGCCGCGAGGTCCATGCCGCTGCGCCCCCGGTACACGCCGGCGTCGGGGAAGGCCGTTCCGAGCCACGCGGCGCCCACGTCCCGTGCGCCGATACCGGCGTCGGCGAGCGCGCCTCGGGCCGCCGTCGCGACGAGGTCGTCGTAGCTCTGGTCGAACAGCTCTCCGAAGCGCGAGGTTGCCGCTCCGACGATGGCGACCTGACGGTCGGGAGCACGCCTACCCATGGATCGTCCTGCACTTCCAGAAGTAGCCCGAAAGGTCGCCGGAGCAATGGAGCCTCCTCAGGACGAGCTCCACCGCGTCCCCGATCGCCAGAGGCCGGTCACCAGCCGCGTCGGCCTGCTGCAGCGTCAGCCTGCCGCCGCCGTCGAGGTCCACGACCGCCATCGTCGTGGGAGGCTCCTCGCTCGGGTAGAAGTGCTCGCGGGTGACGGCGAAGACCTTGCCCGTCCGCGACAGGCGATGCGGTACGCGCTCGGTCGGCTCGCGGCAGGTCGTGCAGGTCGGCAGTCGAAGCGTCGCGACCGCGCCGCATCGAGCGCAGCGGCGTCCTTCGAGCCTGAGGAGCGCGCCCAGGTCCCGCTCGACGAGCGCCGCGGAGCCCCAGGGCTCCGGCTCGGCCCCGTCACGCGGGGCGATGCCGCGCAGCGCGAGGTAGCGCGCATAGTCGAGCTGGATCTGTCGGCCGATGGCTCGCGCCACGCAACCGGTGGCTTTCGCGCCGCCCCGCTCGACGAGCCACCCGTCCGCGCCGTCGCCCCACGAGACGAGCGCGGCCTTCTCGCCCGGCGCCAGCGCCTCGAGCGCGCCGGCGAGGAGGAGCAGCGCGTGGCCCGCCCCGGTGTGCCCGGCCTTCGGGCTCACCGCATCCACGAGCGCCCTTCGAGGATCGAGCCCGGCGGACTTCGCGAGCTCGATGCACGATCGTGCGTCGGGCGCGGCCGCGATCAGGCGGGCCACCGGCCCCGCACCCTCGAGAGCCTTGCGCAGCGCCGCGAGCGCAGCGCCCCCGCCCTGGAGCTGCGCCAGCCTCGGGTCGCCGCGCCGCACGTAGGGGTCCTTCGCGTGACGAAAGAAACCCGCGGTCGCATCGTCGATCACCTGCGGCCGATCGAGCGTCGCCAGCGCGGCGGGATCGGGCGGGCCGATCCGCAGCGCGACCGCTCCATCCCCGAAGCCGGCCTCGTGGTCGGCGCCGGGCGGCGGAGTCCTCGTGTCGGCCGCCACCACGAGCGCGCTTCTGGCCGACCCCGCCGCGACGAGCTCCCCCGCGAGAGCCAGCGCTCGGGTCCCGGCGCGGAGGCTCCCGCCCACGTCGAAGCTCCTGCCGCCGTGGCCGAGGATCCGGGCGAGCCAGGTCGCGCTCGACCGCTCGGCGAAGGGAGAGGTGGTGGTGGCGAGGAACAGGACGTCGGCGGTCGAGCCCTCGAGCGCACCCGCGGCCGCCTCCGCGGCGAGCGTCAGGACGTCCTCGTCCGGGCCGGCGACGGCGCGCGCGCCCAGCCTTCGAGCGGGTAGCGCCGCGCCGCAGCCGAGTATGGACAGGAAGCTCATCCGGCCAGGAGCTCCCGGGCGATCACGAGCTTGAGGATCTCGGAGGTTCCGCCGCCGATGAGCGTGAAGCGCACGTCGCGAAGATACCGCTCGACGGGGTAGTCCGTGCAATAGCCGTAGGACGCGAGGACGCGCGCCGCGCCGTCGCAGATCCGGAGCGCGGCCTCGCTGGCGCCGAGCTTGGCCATGGCCGCCTCCTTCCCGGACGGCCGGCCGTGATCCGCGAGCCAGGCGGCCGAGAGGACCAGGTGCCGGGCCGCCTCGAGATCCGTGGCCATCTCGGCGAGCCTGAGCCCCACCGCCTGGTGCTGGCCGATCGGCTTACCGAACTGCACGCGCGTCTTCGCGTAGGCCACGGCGTCGTCGAGCGCCGCCTGGGCCACACCGATCGCCAGCGCGCCCGTGATCGTGCGGATCTCGACGAGGATGTCGCGCAGCGTCCGCTCGGCCTCGCCCTCGCCGCCCAGGAGCACGGCGGGGCAGTCGTCGAACGCGACCTCGGAGGTCGGCGAGCCACGCACTCCGGTCTTCTTGATGCCGCGTCCGACGCCGAGCCCCGGCGCTCCTCTCTCGACGAGGAACGCGGACAGCTTCCCCTCGTGCGGCCCCGCCGCCGACCTCGCGAGGACCGTGAAGAAGTCCGCTCGCGGCGCGGACGTGATGAAGGTCTTGGACCCGGTCAGACGAAAGCCCTCGCCCTCCCTTCGGGCGCGAGTGGCGATCGCCGACAGATCGGACCCCGCCCCGGGCTCGGTGATGCAGATCGTCCCGATCTTCTCGCCCCGGATCGCCGCCACGAGGAGCCTCTGGCGAAGCGCCTCGTCCCCGCCGCGGAAGACGAAGTGCGTCCCCATCAGCGCCTGCATCGTCGCCGCCGCCCCGACCGAGAGCGATCCGCGCGCGATCTGCTCGGCCGCGAGGCACATCGACACGCGATCCGCCTCGGTCCCGCCGTAGGCCGCGGGATAGCGCATCCCGAAGAAGCCCAGCGCGCCCACGGCCGCGAACTGCTTCTCGGGGAACTCACCCGCCTCGTCGATCGCCGCGGCGTCGGGCGCGAGCACCTCTCGGGCGAACCGACCGAACGTGTCGCGGATGGCGCGCTGCTCCTGGGAGAGCTCGAGGTCCATTCAGTCCTCGCACAGGAAGCGGACCAGGCAGTGGTCGTCGCCGTCGGGGAGCGCCGCCACCCGCTCGCACCTGATCTTCCGGCCCGTCCCTTCCGAGACGACCCGCGTCAGGGTCTGCCACCAGCGATCGCAGCCCGGGCGATCCTCCTCGAGGCAGCCGTTCCTCTCGTGCCACTCGCGCCACGGGCAGGCAGCGTGGCGAACGCCCGGAACACCGCCGTCGTCGACGACCCGCGCGTCCTCGCCCATCGCGAGCGAGCTCTGGGACGCGAGCGCCGCGATCTGCGGGCCGATCGGCCGGGAGCGGTCGATCCTGCGGAGGAAGGCCTTGCCCGTGTCCAGGCCGACCTCCTCCCAGTACGCGAGGACGATCTCGAGCGGCGAGGCCCCGCGAGCGAACCGGAGCGCGGCTCGCCGCCACTCGAAGTGGGCGGCGCGGTGGATTCCGAGGAGCAGCGGGTCAGCGGGCATGGTCGCCTCCGTGCAGGCCGTAGTCGCGGGCCGCGGCCTCCTGCGAGATCAGGCCCGCGCGCACCTCCTCCCTCACCTTGTCGCGGGGCCTCTCCCGCGGGTCGCCGTAGCCGCCGCCGCCGCCCGCCTCCTGGACGTAGAGCGTTCCCGCGGGGACTCCCGCGACGAGGTCCTTCGAGGTCGTCCGGTACACGCGGCCGTCGGGGTAGCGGAGCTCGATCTTGTTGAGGGTGCCCGGCCCGCCGCCGAACAGGCCGAACGCCGGCTCGACGTCGCCGTCGCCGAACGTCACGACTTGCGTGCCGTCGCCGCCGACCTCGAAGACGGTGCGAACGCCGAGCCCTCCCCGCCATCGGCCGGGCCCGGCGGAGTCGGTGATGTACTCGTGCAGGACGAGCCGGTGCGGCGTCTGCTGCTCGAACATCTCGTAGTCCTGGTCGAGGACGCCCCCCGAGGCGTCGATCATGCCGATGTGGTCGTAGCCATCCACGCCGGCCATCGCGCCGGAGCCGCCCTTGAGGCCCATGAAGCAGATGTCGACGTACTTGGCTCCGCCCTTGCGGGGATCGTTGCCCGTCGTCAGCGCGCAGAGGAGCTGGTTCCATCCGGCGGTCACCCTGTCGGGGATCGCCGGCGCGAGGGCTCGAATGAGCGCGTCGGCGTTCGGCGGGCAGAGGTGGTTTCCGAACGTGGTCGCGGCCGGGTAGGAGGCGTTCAGGATCGTCCCCTCCGGGATGATGAGCTCCAGGGGCCCGATCAACCCCTCGTTGTGAGGGATGTCGGGGTTGACCATCTGCAGGAACGTGAGCGTCGTGGCCGAGGCCGAGGACGTGAACGTCCCGTTGACGAAGCCCGTCGTCTGCGGGTCCGTGCGCGAGTAGTCGAACGTGACTCTCGGACCCTCGACCCGCACCTCGACGCGGATCTGGTGGCGCGATCCGGGGTGCTTGCCGTCGAAGTACACCGTGGCCTCGCCGCGGTAGACGCCGTCCGGGATCTTCCGGATCTCCGCCTCCATCATGCGGGCCGTCGCCGAGAACAGGTGCTCCTTGTGCGCGTCGAGGACGTCCGCGCCGTACTTGGCGAACAGCGACTTGATCCGCCTCTCGCCGACGACGCAGGCGCCCATCTCGGCCCGCATGTCCTCCTGCACGATGTCGAGCCGGATGTTCGAGAAGATGAGGTCCCATACGTCGCGCCTGAGCTTCCCCTTCTCCCAGACCTTGACCGCCGGGATCCTCAGCCCCTCCTGCCAGCACTCGGTCGCGTTGGGGTTGTAGCCGCCCTGGACGGCCCCACCGATGTCGGCCTGGTGCCCCTTGCACGCGGCCCAGGCGATCAGCCGGCCCTCGAAGAAGATCGGCTTGAAGACGGCCACGTCGTTGAGCTGGTTGCCGTAGGAGAAGACGTCGTTGTGGAAGATCACGTCGCCGTCGTGGAGGTCCCCGGCAAACGTCTTCGCCAGGTGCTTGCAGACGGGGCCGAGCGAGAAGCTCAGGATCGGCAGGTTCTCGGTCTGCTCGAGCATCCTGCCCTCGGCGTCGTACAGCCCCGTGACGAAGTCCTTCGCCTCGCAGAGGATCGGCGAGCGCGTGGTGCGGGCCAGGCACGCCGACATCTCGTCGGTGATCGAGCGAAAAGCGCGGGCTAGGACGGACACGAGGATCGGATCGATGGTCATGAAAGGAGCTCCCTCACGCTGGCCCCGAGCGACTGCTCGCTGCTCGCGCGCACCACGAGGAACGACCCGAGACGGTCGCGCACCGCGCGGAAACCCTTGGCCACGAAGAGCGTCGTGTTGACCTGCTCGACGAGCGCGGGGCCCTGGACGAGGGCGCCGTGGACGAGCCCGTGCCCGTCGTAGACGTCCACCTCGGCGAAGGCGTCCGACACCCAGGCCCGCCGCTTGCCCTTGCGCGCGCTCGAGGGATCGGACGGCCCGCGCGGCTCGGAAGGCAGGACGAGCTTGTCCGTCAGGCCCATGGCCTTGAGCCTGACGTTGATCAGCTCGAGGGGCGTTCCCTGCTTGCTCAGCTCGTAGCCGAAGAGCCGGTCGTGCTCGGCATGGAAGGCGGCGGCAACCTGCGCGAGGTCGCCCGCCCGCACCGCGCCGATCGAGGCCGGCACGCGGACCTCGTGGTACTGCTTGACGTAGCGGACGTCGAGCTGCAGCTCGAGCCGCACCCGGTCGTCGGGGATCTTCTCCTCGGCGAGGATCGCGCGGCCCTCGGCGACCAGATCGTCGACGATCTTCCCCAGCTCGCCCCTGTCGAGGCTGGCGAGGGGCGCAATCGTCGAGCGCACGAGGTCGTGCTGCAGGTCCGCCATGAGCATCCCGGCAGCGCAGAAGGTCGAGGACTCTCGCGGGACGACCATGAGCGGGAGCTCGAGCTCCGTCGCGATCGCGCAGGCGTGCAGGGGCCCCGCGCCGCCGGCGACCACGAGCGGCAGCTCGCGAGGGTCGTGCCCGCGCTCGACCGTCACGGCCCTCACGCCCTGGGCCATGTTGTGGTCGATCACGCGCGCCATCCCGACCGCGGCCTCCTCCACGCTCATGCCGAGCGGCCCCGCGATCTTCGAGACCGCCCGGACCGCCGCCTCGCGGTCGAGGGCCATGCGCCCGCCCGCGAAGAAGGCCGGATCGAGGTATCCGAGGAGCAGGTCGGCGTCGGTGCAGGCCGGCTCCACGCCCCCACGGCCGTAGCAGGCGGGGCCGGGCCTGGCGCCCGCGCTCTTCGGGCCCATGCGCAAGAGCCCGCCCTCGTCGACCCACCCGATGGACCCGCCGCCCGCGCCGATGGTCACGATCCGGAGCATCGGGAGCGCGAGACGGTAGCGCTCGATCTCGCCCTCGGTGACGGTCGTGGCCTCGCCGTTCTCCACCAGCGCCGCGTCGAACGAGGTGCCGCCCATGTCCACGGTGACGCAGCTCCGAAGGCCGTGCGCCTCGACGTACGCGGCGCCCGCGCGCGGGCCCGCGGCGGGGCCCGACAGGAGCGTGATCGCCGCCTTCTCGGTCGCGAGCGCGGGCGCGACCACACCGCCCGAGGACTGCATGATGAGGAGCGTGCCGCCGAAGCCCAGGCTCGCGAGCCGCCCGACGAGCGAGTCGAGGTAGCGACGCAGGACGGGCCCGACGTAGGCGTTGAGCACGGTGGTCGAGACCCGGTCGTAGAAGCGAATCGAAGGAAGCACGCGAGTCGAGATCGAGAGGTAGGCCGAGGGCAGCCGCGCCCGCACGATCTCGGCTGCGCTCTTCTCGTGCGCCGGGTTGGCGAAGGCGTTCATGAAGCAGATCGCGATCGCCTCGACGCCCTCGTCCTCCAGCGTGCTGACGGCCTTCTCGACCGCTTCCAGGGCCAGCGGCTCGATCTCGCGGCCGGCGTGGTCCAGGCGTCCATCGATCGGGAGCCGCAGGTGGCGAGGGACGAGCGGCAGGGCGTTCGTGTAGCGGTTGTCGTACTGCCGCTCGCGGATCCCGCGGCGCATCTCGAGCGCGTCTCGAACCCCGGCCGTCGTGAGCAGGCCGACCTTCGCGCCCCCGCGCGTCAGCGTGGCGTTCGTGGTGACCGTCGTGCCATGGACGATCACCTCGACCCGGGCGACGAGGTCTCTGAGCGTCATGCCGCGTGCGCGGGCGACCGCTTCCAGGCCGTCGACCAGCCCGATGGATGGGTCCTCGGGGGTCGAGGGGACCTTGAACACTGCGGGCCCGCGCTCGGCCGAGCCTTCCGCGACCACGAGGTCCGTGAAGGTCCCGCCGACGTCGATGCCGATCCGGATCATGCGTGAGGTTCTCCTTGGCGCCGACCTGCCCGGAGGCCGCCCTGGCCCCGGCGACGGCATGATAGCCCATCTCCGAACGCGCTCCAGGGGGTCGGGGCGCGGGAATTCTCGCCCGCCCAACGTGTTGCTACTCGCCGAATACCTTCCGCAGACCGGCTCGGTAGTCGGTAGCCGCGGCCCGGCCGGCCGGTAAGGCGCCGCGCCGCCGCGGTTCCACGAGGCGGAGTCGGACGGGTCGCGCCGGCGATTCGCAACGAGGCCGCGAAATCGAGGCCGAGCCCGGGGCCGTGCTCGAGGCCGTGACCGTGCGCAAGTTCGTGGCCGCACCCGTGTCCGAGTCCGTGCCCGAGGCCGTGCGCGAGTTCGTGGCCGCGCCCGTGTCCGCCCCTGAGCGCGCCACTGCTCAGTACGGTCAGTACGGTCATGCGTTGGAGGGCGCTGCTTGGTGAACGTGAGTGCGGTGCTCGCTGCATGGCGACCCAGATGAAGGACGCCCTCGGCTCGATCGCGGCCAACCTGGGCGAAGGGTCTCTGCGCAGAGGTCAGGATCGCAAGTACCACTACTCGGTCGCCGCGGGGAGCGCGGCGGAGCTCGCGGTGTGGGTCCGGATCGCGCGTGCATGGCGGCACATGGACGAACAGAGCCACGCAGGGATCGCGGAGTTCCTCGATCGGACCAACGCGATCTGCTACCGGCTCGTGAATCCGAGGCCCTAGAGCGGGGCGAGCCCACGGGGCTCGGAATTCGCCTTCCGAGCTCCGTGGCGTTCGACTGTGCCTGGCCTCTAGGATTAGTGCCTGATTCAAGCGGACCCGACCTGCGACCGGCCCAGCCACCTTCATGCACGATCTCGCCCGAGGCTGCGAGAAGCGCTGGGCACGCGCTCGGCGAGGGCGGGGCACCGGACGGCAAGCCCCGAGCCTGGTGGCGGAAGGAGGAGGGTTCATGATCTTCGTCGGCGGTCGAGACATCGAGAAGGACAGGGTGTTCATCTTGCGCTGTTTCGGCCCGGACCAGGCCGACGACGCCGCGATGCTCTAGGTAGGAAAGGGAAGCGACATGCCCTGGCAATACCCACCGATGAAGCTATCGCTCCGCGAAGATGGCGCGGAGACATTCGCGAAAAGCGCCGCGCTCCTCCTCGCACGGGCCGACGACGTTATCGGGACCCCCGCCATGGCGCGTGCCCGACCGTCCTGCCTGCACTTCGGAACCTCGTCAGCGGGGAGGTCGCCATCGACCTGGTGGGCTAGGCCCGCGGCCAGCTCCGGAAGCGAGCTTGACCTCCCGGCGATCCGGGGGCACCGTCGTGCGATGAGCGACGACGAGAAGGCAATCAGCGGCGTTGGCGCTGTGTCCGACGCTATCGCCGTGGTGGCAGACCTTGCCAATGTGCCGGTCGTTGGCACCCTTGTCGCACGCGCGGCAGGGCGGCTCGAAGTGGCCCGCAGGAAGCGGATGGAGGAGCGAATCGCTCGCTTCCTCGAAGGGATTGAGGAGGAGTTTCGCTTCGGCACCGAGGAAGAGGCGGCACGTCGGCTTGAGGAAATGCCTCTTGAGGTTCAAGAGAGCCTGTTCGACCACCTGCGGTCCGTTCTGAACGCGCCGTCATCAGCCGTAGCTCCGATTGCGGCAAGGCTATTCATACTCCAGCGTACCGAGGCGAATCTCAGTCCTCGCCGGGTGCGGCGGGCACTACGACTGCTTGCGGAAGCCGACGCTAATGCGGTCACGGGAATCCGGGCCTTCGTCCAGAGGGCTCTTTCCGAATGGCCCCCTCATGCCGCGGAATCAGCTGCGACGCTGACCCTGCGAGGCAACGAGGTCATCTTGGAGCCCCTCAGCCCGAACGCTGGCCACACCACCTTCCCTATCGAGGATCCGGAAGCCGTGTTCGACCTCCTGGCCCAGCATTTCTTCCGCTACGAAGGCCCTGCCCCCGGCACAGCTCACTACACCCTCGGCGGTTCGAGCGACGGAGTGCCGGTCATCACGTGCACCCGTCAGCATCTTGAGTTTCTCAGTAGGATTCTCGGAGATAAGTAGGAGTACTTGTCGGCCACGGTTCAGAATGATACCAGCGACGGTCACCGCAGGTGGTCCAGAACCTCGGTCCAGGCGCTGAGAGCCGCCCTGACCCGCTGGAACATCGCCGTCAGTTGCTCATCCGGTTCGTCGTCACCTTCGCGCTCGGGGTCGTCCCATTCTCGCGCCAGCATGATGGCCTGCCATGCCGATATAGTGACGCCGTGGAGCCTCAGCTTGCCGTCCGGTCCACAGGTCGCCTCGATGTTCGGCGCACCTTGCCAGGCGAGGATCCTTAGATTCCCGTCGTCATCATCCTGGACCGAATCCTCGGGTACGAGCGGCTCTATCTTCGCCAGGCGCTCGATGACCTCCCTCGCCCACTTCGCCCAAGCGGCGACGCACGGCCGGTGCTGGACGTTGGGCCGGAAAACAAACGGCGCTCCTCGTCGCGCTCGAGGGCGAGGTCGTTGCCGAGGTCGAAGCGCTCGTAGGCGAGGGCTGCGTCGACGATTGGGACTTCGAAGCCATCGAGACAGCCGCACGCCGCAGGGCCATGCGGGTGGCAGCCGGAGATCTGCTCGCCGGGGCCCAGGCCGCGTGACGCGGCTTCCCCACGTCATCTGGCCGGGCAGTACCGCGCGGCGAGCTCGCGGCCAAGCCGGAAGGCGGCGAGGTTCTGATCCTTCGTGGCCGGAGGCGAGTCGGCGGCGACGGAGGTGACGAATCTCTCGGGATCGAGCGGCACGCAGCCGGCGCCGAGGAGCGCGCCGAGCATCACGACGTTGACCGCGCGCTCGGAGCCGGCCTTTTGCGCGAGCGCCGTTGCGTCGAAGGCGATCAGGCGGGCGGCGCGGGCCTCGAGGCCGGAGAGGAGCTTCGCGACGGGCGGCCGCTGGGTGTCGCTCCGCGCGGTGGGCGGGATGCGTGGCACGATGTTCGTCAGGACCGTCGTCTGCGTACCGACCGCGCCGATCGCGCGGGCCGCTTCGAATGGCTCGAGCGCCAGCAGAACGTCGGCGCCCTTCCTCGGAAGGATCGCGCTCCTACCGGGACCGAGGAGGACGGTGGCCTGCACGGAGCCGCCGCGCTGCGCGAGCCCGTGGAGCTGCCCGACGACCACGGGAATGCCCTCGAGGTGCGCGGCGTCCCCGATGATCCGGGCGGCGGACACCACGCCGTGACCACCGACGCCGACGATCAGGATTCCGAGCCGTTTCATGCCGGCGCCTCGAGCGGAACGATCGCGCCGTTCGGGCAGAGCAGGGCGCAGACGCCGCAGCCGTTACACACCGCGGGGTCGATCTCGATCCGTCCGGAGCGCACCTCGAACGCCGGGCAGCCGAACAGGTCGATGCAGGCGTTGCAGTTCTTGCACATCCCGCAGGCCAGGCACCGCCGCGCCTCCTCGCGCGCCTCCGCCTCGGAGAACGTCGTGGGAGCCCGCAGCCGTGGCACGGACTGGACGGCGGCCGGACGGTACGGCGACGGAGCGCGATCCAGAAACCGCGTGGGTGGCGTCCGGCGCTCGAGGCGGCCGGAGAGCTCCTGCACGATCGCCGACGCGGCTCGCCGTCCGGATGCCATCGCGTCGACGACGGTCTGCCTCACACCGGCGAAGTCTCCGGCAGCCCACACCGCTGGCAGGTCCGTCCTGCCAGTCATGGCGTCCGCGCAGAAGCCGGCGGGCAGGCCGAGCCGCTCGGGGTCGGGTTTCTGTCCGAAGGCGACCAGCACCCGGTCGACCTCGACGGATCCCGGGCCGTCGAGCACGACTCGCGGGCCCGGCTCGACGCGGAGCGGCACCGTGCCGTCCATGAGCTCCACACCCTGGGCGAGCGCTTCCTCGACCTCGCACGGATCGGCTGGCATCGCCTTCCGTGCCTCGAGGCTGGCCACGGTCACGCGGGCGGCGCGCTGCCGGATCGCCACGCGCGCAGCGTCGATCGCCGTGTTCCCTCCCCCGAGGACCAAGACCCGCTGCCCGGTCGCTGGGTCGGTCATCCGCTCGCCCTCGCGCCGGGCGCGGCGCAGGAAGTCGATCGCGAGCTCCACGCCGGGCGTCGAGGCACCCGGCACCTCGAGCAGGACGGGACGCGACGCGCCGACCGCGAGGAGGATCGCGACGAACGAATCGTGCAGCCAAGCGAGCGTCAGGTCCTCGCCCAGGCGCTTGCCCGCCACGAGCTCCACGCCGTCCACGAGCACGCCCGCGATGTCGCGCTCGAGCGCGGCACGCGGCATCCGATGCTCGGGGATCGCGAGGGCCAGTAGCCCCCCGGGGCGGTCCGCTGCCTCGAAGATCGTGACCGCGCAGCCGGCCGACCTGAGGTCCAGCGCGGCGGTGAGCCCGGCGGGCCCGGCGCCGACCACGGCGACGTGGGGAGCTCTCTCGGCGAGAGGCGGCGGCGGCGGTTGCGACCCCGCGCCCGCGCGCTCGACGAGGAAGCGCTTGATGTCGTTGATGGCGACCGCGCCGCCGAGGGGGCCGCGCGTACAGACGTCCTCGCAGGGCCTCTGGCAGACGTAAGCGCAGACCGACGGCAGCGCGTTTCGCCGCCGCACGGTCCCGAGAGCGTCGTCGAACGCGCCGGCGGCGGTGAGGCCGACGTAGCCCTGGACGCAGAGGTTCAAGGGACACGCCGCGCTG
The DNA here is from genome assembly GCA_016190375.1 of Deltaproteobacteria bacterium. Taxonomy (GTDB): domain Bacteria; phylum Myxococcota_A; class Polyangia; order JACPQR01; family JACPQR01; genus JACPQR01. Next base: position 63,612 of record JACPQR010000110.1, on the reverse strand, counting down.
CACGGCGTGCAAGCGTCGACCTGGACAGGCCTCAGGTTGTCTCCCGCCCGACGGAGCGAGATGAAGCGCTCGTAGCCGCGGACGATCGGCTGGCCGCAGTAGAGGCTCTCCTCCTCTTGCCCGCAGTGCTTGCAGCGCGTCTGGTCGATCGTGAAGCGCACGGCCGGGAGCGAGCCTGGCGCCGTCCTCGACTCGAAGACGGGGCAGGCGTGCTTCATCACGACGACGGCGGGCCCGCGCGCCCGCCGCGCCCTCGCGAGTGCCGCCGCCGATGCGGCGAGGTCGAACGGATCGACCGACTCGACGCTCTCGACGCCGAGCGCGCGGGCCACGTCCGCGATGTCCACCACGGGCGCGCCCTCGCGCGACCGGCCGAGCGCCGTGCCCGCGTTCGGCTGGAAGCCCGTCATGGCGGTCACGCCGTTGTCGAGGACGACGATCACGACGTCGTCGCGCGCCTGGACGGCGTTCACCACCGCGGGCGTGCCCGAGTGGAAGAAGGTGGAGTCGCCGATGAAGGCCACCATCCGCTGGCCGGTCACTCGCGAGGCGCCCGCGGCCATGGAGATCCCCGAGCCCATCGCGAGGATCGCGTCCGCCGTGTCGAGCGGCTCGCCGAACCCCAGCGAGTAGCAGCCGATGTCGTTCCAGCAGATCGCGTCCTGACCGAAGACGGCGCGCACCGCGTAGTAGCTCGCGCGATGCGGGCAGCCCGGACAGAGCGTGGGCGGCCGCGACGGAACCTCGACGCGCGGCTCGCTGGCCGCGGCGACCGGCGCTGCCGCGGGACGCGAGGGCGATCCGAGCCAGCCGAGAACGGCCTCGGCGACCGTGTCCGGCGTGTACTCGAACTCCTCCGGCAGCCGCCCACCGTGCTTGCCGAGGACCCGCACGCCCAGGCCGAAGTGCTTCGTGATCCCGAGGAGCGCGTCCTCGCAGAAGGGCGTGAGCTCCTCGAGCACGAGCACCTCGTCCAGGCCGCGCAGCTCGCGCACGAGGGTCTCGACGGGGAGCGGGAAGGACCAGGCGAGCTTGATCAGGCCGACCTCGAGCCCCTCCTCCTGCAAGAGGTCCGCGGCGTAGGCCCAGGCCACGCCGTTCGCGACGATGGCGCGCCTCCCGTTCCTGCGGATCTCGCCGAGCCCGCTCGACTCGAGCCACGACCTCGCCCGTTCGATTCGCTGTCCGAGGCTGCGACGGAGCACGCGGGCGTTCGCGGGCAAGGGCACGAACCGCTCCGGGTGGCGCACGAAGCGCGGCGCCGGCCGCGGCGCCACGGGCTCCTCGGCGCTCACGTCCGCGCGGGTGTGGTTCACCCTCGTGGTCGTCCTGAGGAGCACCGGCAGCTCGGCTCGCTCGGAGAGCTCGAAGGCGATCCGCGTCATGCGGCGCGCGTCTTCCGGAGTGGCCGGATCGAGCACCGGGATCCCGAGCATGAGGCCCACGTGCCGCTGGTCCTGCTCGTTGGGGCTCGTGTGGCAGGAGGGATCGCCCGCCGAGACGATCACGAGCCCGCCGACGGGCCCGATGTACGGGATCGTCGAGAGCGGATCGCCCGCGGCGCCGAGCCCCAGGTGCTTCATCGACGCGAGCGCGCGGGCGCCCGTGAGCGACGCCCCGAACGCCACCTCGAGCGCGATCTTCTCGTTCGTCGAGTACTCGAACTTCAGCCGCCCGTCGCTCCTCGCGGCGACCTCGGAGAGGAGGTCTCCGATCTCGGACGCGGGCGTCCCGGGATACCCGGTCGCCACGTCCAGCCGGGCCTCGAGCGCTCCGCGCACGATGGCCTCGTTGCCCGTCAGGCTCAGGCTCTGTCCGGCGAGGGCTTGCTCTAGACGCATCGGCGGCGGCGCGCCTCCTCTGATAGCACGCCTCTCGTCCGTTTGCGCTGCTGGCGCGCTAGAAGCCGGGATCGCCGAGCAACTTGCTCGGGACCGCCGCGCGAATTGTCGCCGACACACTCCGCGGCGCCTTGCGCTCGAGGACCGGTCAGATAGGATGGACACGCCGTGCCGAAGATCGTCCGTGTGATGCGAGGCCAAGACGGCCATCCCATGGTCGGCTCGAGCAACGGTCTCGCCTCCTCCGAGGTAGCCCCCTTCGTGTCTTCGAAGAGCTGCGAGATTGCAATCCACTCGATCATGTTCGCCAGAACCTTCCGATGACCGGGCCATTGAAGCCCTTGACCGCAGAGGTCGACACATTCCTGGAACCTGCGGTTCTTCAGGGCGCGGTGAGCAAGGAAGAAGTACGGGTAGGCGAGCGCGGCGCCCCTGCTCACGAGCTCCTCCAGGTCCCTCTCTGCGGCGCCGGGGTCCGCCTGCACGAGGAAGAGCGCTCGCGCCATGAGTGCCTCGTCGCTGCGGGGGTATTCTCTCACGGTCGCGCAGTACTCCTCCTTGGCTTCATCGGTCCGCCCCAGCCTCTCGAGTGCGAGCGCGAGGTTTTATGCGGGCTGCAAGCCTCAGAGAGGGAATTCGTGCCGCGGCAGGAAGCCCATTCTCGGCGCGAAATACTCTCCTCAGCGCGCAGTTACGACTCACTTTGCGGGCTCACGTGTCCTCGCGGGTTCACGTGTCCTCCTCCATGCTCCAGCCGTTCCGGGTCTCGTCGAGGGCGCCTCGGTATTGTGTGAGGGGCATCCTGCTCTGGGGTTCAACGGTGCCGTGTGTCGAACGATCGGGCCGCAACATCAAGCGATCGGCAACCGGATCCGCGACAAACGGGCCGGAGCCGTGGGCCCACACGAAACGCGGAATCGTGAAGGCGCACTTCGAAGCAGCGCTGACGCTAGATCCCCTGAACGACCAGATTCGCGAGAATCGAGACGCGTTCGAGCGCGAGGCGGGCGAAGAGCGGGCACCCGCAGCGGTCTTCCTCACCGAGCAGACGCAACTCAAGCTGCTCGAGGAGGAGACTGCCGGGCAATTGACGTCCGGCATGCCTCTCGCCGCGTGACCGCGAGCGTTCTGGCGCCCGCGAGCCGCTGCCGGCGCGCTAGAAGCCGGGATCGCCGAGCAACTTGCTCGGGACCGTCGGCCGATGCGTCGGTCGCGGGCCGCCGTCGGGCACGAGCGCCGGCCGCTTCGACGTCACTCGCTGGCGCGTGGCGAGAGGATCGGGCGGCGGTGGAGCGAGCTCGATGAGCTCGATGCGATACTCACCGTCGGTGGCGCACTCGTGCTCTATCGACCAGGCGCGCCGGCCAGGGGCGCTCACCTCGATCCGGCGAACGCGGTCGTCGCGAGGAAGCAGGAGATCGGGTCCGGCCATCACCTCGCCGTCCACGCGCACGACGCAGTCGGCCGGAAGGCCCAGCAGGCGGACGGTCACCGCCGGCTCCGCCGGCGCCGGCGCGGGCAGGTTCGGCACGGGCCGAGCGACAGCCGCGAGCGGCGGCAGCGCCGGCGTGGCAATCGCGGGCGGGCGCACCGGCGAAGGTACCGGTGGGGCCAGCGCCATGGCCATCGATGACGGCGCTGGCCCGCGATCCCGCAGAGCCAGGGCGAGCCCCGCCCCTCCGCACGCGAGCACGACGGCCACGGCGGCGGCGACGACCGGCCAGCGCGGGCGGGATAGCGGCTCCCGGGAGGCGTCGACGAGGACTCGGTCCGATTCGACGGTCGGCGCCGATGACAGCCGGTCCACCGGTGCGGTGGCGGCCATCGAGATCTCCGGCGCCGCCATTGCAGGCTGGACCGGTGTCTGGCGCACCAACGTCGGCGGGATCCAGTCGGACGACGCGACCCCCATCGCCACGAGCAAGGCGTGTCGAAGCTCGCGCGCCGTCTGGTATCGCGCCTTGCGGTCCCGCGCCATCGCCTTCTCGACGACGGCCACGACCTCGGCTGGCAGGTCCGGACGGTGCTTCGAGAGCGGCACGGGCTTCGCCGTCACGATCTGCCTCATCAGCTCGTGCAAGGTGTCGGCGTCGAAGGGCACCCTGCCGGTCAGCGCCTCGTAGAGGATCACCCCCATGCTGTACAGGTCGGTACGAGCGTCGACGTCCTTCCAGCCGCGAGCTTGCTCCTCGGACATGTAGTAGGGCGTGCCGACGAGCATCCCGGTGGCGGTGATGGTCTCGGACGCCGCGCGTGCTTCCGCGGTGGCCCGCGAGGTGCCGAAGTCGACGATCTTGGGGACGACGCCGTCCACCTCCCTGACGAGGAACACGTTCGCGGGCTTGACGTCCCGGTGGACGATCCCGGCGGCATGCACCGCCTCCAGCCCCGAGAGCGCGCCGGCGACGAGCTCGAAGAGCGGCAGGACGGGCATCCGCGGCTCGCGCGCCATCCGGACTGAGAGGTTCTCGCCGTCCAAGAGCTCCATCACGAGATAGGGCGCTCCGTCGGGAGTCGAGCCGAAGTCCGTCATCGACACGACGTGGCGGTGCCGCACCTGGGCGGCGATGCGGGCCTCGCGGAGAAAGCGCGCGACGGCAACGGGCTCGTCGATCGCGTGGATGAACTTGATCGCGACGCCGAGAGCGAGCTTGACGTGCTCGGCCCGCCAGACGCTGCCCATGCCGCCCTGCCCGATGGGCTCGACGAGGCGGTACTTGCCCTCGAGGACGGTGCCGGCGCTCACCATGGGCCGTCGATCCTACATCAAGGTCGGCCTTGATCGCCCCGGCGGCATCGACCTACGCTCGTCCCGATGCGTGTGCTCGTCGTCCTGACCATGACGTCCGTGCTGCCGGCGCTCCCGGTGGTCGCCGGTGCCCAGCCCAGCGAGGAGGACACCGCCGCGGCGCGCGTCCTCTTCGAGGAGGGCCGCCGCCTCGCGAGCGAGGAGAGCTGGTCCGAGGCCGCAGACCGGTTCCGGAGGGCACTGTCGCTCCGCGCCTCGCCGGCGATCCGCTACAACCTCGCCGTCGCGCTCGAGCACATCGGCAAGCTCGTCGAGGCGTCGGAGCAGCTCCGGCTCGCCGCGCGCGAGGCGCCCGAGCGCGACCCCGCGCGCCGACCGGCCGAGCAGCTCCTCGCGAGCATCGGGCCCCGCATCGGTCGGCTCACGGTCTACGTGGAGGCCGATCTCGCGGGCGCCGAGGTGCTGCTCGACGGTCGCCCGCTCGCCGCGGCGCTGTTCGGTGTCGCGACGCCCGTCGATCCGGGTGTTCACGTGGTGACGGTCCGCCGCGGCGCGGCCGAGCGGTCCCGCGAGGTCGAGATCTCCGAGGGAGGCGAGGCGCGCCTGACCGCGCCGGAGCTGCCCGCGTCGCCCGCTGCCGGCACGAGCCGTCCCGGATTCGTTGCCGGGCCCGCCTCGGACCGGCGCGACGAGCCCGCGCCCGTCGGGCAAGGCGGTGTCTCGTGGCCGCTGGTGCTCGCGGGCGCCGGCCTGGTCGGCGGCGGCGTGGCGGTCGACCTGGCGCCGTCGTCGGCTCGAAACGGCACGTTCGACGCCCTCGACCTCGTCCCGATCGCGCTCTACGGCGGTGGCGCCGTCCTCGCCGCGCTCGGCGTCTTCCGGTGAGCGATCCCGCGCGACTCGCTCAGCAAGCGCCGCAGCCGCTCAGGTAGCAGGGGTCGCCTTCGACGCAGAAGGCAGGGTTCTGGCAACACGTCGGGTTCTCGCAGTCCTTCAAGTCGTGGTTGGGACAGTCGCAGTCGCCGGGGCAGTTCTGCTTGCTCTCGCCGCGATTCCAGGGGTCGCAGCTCCCGTCGCCGTCGCAGTAGCAATCCTCGGGGCAGTTCCCGAAGCTCTCGGTGCCGCGATCCTGGTAGGTCGACTCGCACGAGTCGTTGCAGTTGCATGGGCCGACGCGACAGCCGGACCAACCGCCCCACCGGCAGTCGGCCTGACACGACCGGCTCTCCTCGCCGGGAGGACAGTCGCCCGCGCAGTCGCGGGTGTCGGTCTGGTCGGGCGCGCATTCGCCCCCGCCCTGGCAGGTGCCCTGGGTCCAGGCGCACGTGGACCCGCACACGTCGTGCCGCGTACCGGTGCCGCAGTTGCCGCAGGGCACGTCCTGAACGGCCTTCGGGGCGCAAACGCCCTCTGCGGTGCAGTCTCCCCATGAGCCCCACAGGCACTGGTCCGTGCAGGTCCTGGACTGTGTCCCACAGTTGCCGCAGCCCTGGGAGTCGGGCTCGTCCGGCGTGCACACCTCGACGGTCTCGCACGAGCCCCACGCGCCCCAGGTGCAGTTCTCGCCGCAGGTCCTCGCTCGCTGCCCGCACTCGAGGCAGTCCTCGGTCCCGATCGAGTCGGCGTTGCACTCGCCCTCTCCCACGCAGGGGCCGACCTCCGCCTCCCACTGGCCGCTGTCGGAGCAGAGACGCGTCGCCAGGCCACAGTTCCCGCAATTCTCCTGCCGCTCCGCTCCCGGGGTGCAGGCGCAATCGCTGGGCGCGCTGCACGGCTGCCAGGATCCGGCCTGGCAGACCTCCGTGCCGGTGCCGCACGCCGTCTCGCACGGCCTTTCAACGCCGGGATAGACGGTGTCGTCGTGGTCGTCGCAGTCGGAGCCCGCGGGGTATTCGTCGTCGTCCTCGTCCACGCGCTCGTCGACGCAGGTGCCATCCGAGCACACCTCGCCGTCGACGCACTCCGGGACGCAGTCCCCCGTCGGCACGCAGCCGCCATCGACACACCGCTCGTTCGGGCGGCACTCGACGTTCTCGCAGCCCTCGCCCTCGCCCTCGCCCTCGCCCTCGCCCTCGCCCTCGCCCTCGCCCTCGCCCTCGCCCTCGCCCTCGCCCTCGCCCTCGCCCTCGCCCTCGCCCTCGCCTTCACCACCCGCGGGGTTCGAGAAGATGGCGTCGATGACGGCGCAACCGCCCAGGAGCGTCGCAACGAGGGCGGCCAAGACCGGACGGCTCACGCCCGTGATGCTATCGCAAGGTCGCATCGAGTGGCACCCTCGAGATCCACACGCCGCTGGGAGACGAGTGACCACCCGTCAGAAGCCGGGATCGCCGAGCAGCGCCCCGGGCTCCGGCTCCGATCGCGGCCGTCTGGTCGGCTCGGCGGCGCCGGGGTCGCGCGCCGCTCTCGGGGCGCCGGTGGGAGGTCCCGGCGACCGCACGGCCTGCGCATCGGCAGACGAGGCGATCTCGACGCGGTATTCGCCGTCGGCACCGCAGCCGTGCTCGGTCGACCAGGAACCGCGACCCGATGCGCTCACCTCGATGCGGCGAAGCTGGCCATCGCGCGGCAGTCGCAGCTCGGGCCCGCTCACGACCTGCCCGTCGACTCGAACGAGTCCACCGTCCGGAAGGTCGAGGAGACGGACCGTGACGTGGGCACCGAGGCCGGCACGGGCCGCGACCGGCGCCACCTCCGCGGACGCGGCACGAGCCGCGACGGGTGAAGCCACCCGCGCACGCACGACGGGCGCGGCAGGAGGCGGAGGCGAGGGCCCGAGCGAGGATGGCGGCGGAAGCGACGGACCGAGAGAGGGTGGCGGCGAGGGCAACGGACGGACCACATCTGGCGGTGCGGCCCGAGTATCGCGCAGGGCGAGCGCGAGCCCTCCGCCTGCGCACGCAAAGAGAACGACCACGGCCAGCGCGGCGACCGGCCATCGCCTCCGTGGTTCTCGGGAATGCCTCACGAGCGTGTAGTGATCGCCGATCGTGGGCTGGGGGGAGACCGGCCCGGTCAGCGCCATCGAGATCTCGGTCGCCGCCGAGGCCTGCGACGGAATCGCCGGCAAGCACGGCTGCGACAGGACTGCCGTCTGGGGGATGGTCTCGGACGAAGAGACTCCGATCGTGGCAAGCAGCGCACGGCGGAGCTCGCGTGCCGTCTGGTACCGCGCGCTGCGGTCCCTCGCCATGGCCTTCTCGACGACCGCGATGACTTCGGCCGGCAGGTCCGGACGGAGATGCCCGAGCGGCGCAGGCTGCGCGGTTGCGATCTCCACGGCCAAGGCGTGCATGGTGTCGGCGTCGAAGGGGACCTTCCCGCTGAGGGCCTCGTACAGGATCACCCCGAGGCTGTAGAGATCCGTTCGGGCGTCGATGTCCCTGCGGCCGCGGACCTGCTCCTCCGACATGTAGTAAGGAGTGCCGACGATCATGCCGGCCGTGGTGATGGTCTCGGTGCCGGCGATCGGCGCGGCCTGCGCCGTGGCGCGCGAGGTCCCGAAGTCGACGATCTTCGGGACGATCCCGTCCACCTCGCGCACGAGGAAGATGTTCGCCGGCTTCAGGTCGCGGTGGATGATCCCGGCCGCGTGCACCGCCTCGAGCCCCGACAGCGCACCGGCCGCGTACTCGAAGAGCTCGTGGACGGGGATTCGCGGCGTCCGCGCCAGCCGTTTGTCGAGGCTCTCGCCGTCCAGCAGCTCCATGACGATGTAGGGTTGCCCATCGCCGGTGGAGCCGAAGTCGGTGATCGACACCACGTGGCGATGCCGGATCCGAGCGGCGATGCGAGCCTCGCGCAGAAATCGCGCGACCGCTTCGGCATCGTGCTGGGCGAGCACGAACTTGATGGCGATCCCGCGTCCGAGCTTGACGTGCTCGGCGCGCCAGACGGAGCCCATCGCGCCCTGCCCGATGCGCTGGACGAGCCGGTACTTGTCCTCGAGGAGTGTTCCCGCCTGCAGCATCGCCGGCGGAGTGTACGCCGACCAGCCGCCGCTCGATACGGCCGGCGTGTGAGATGCGAGCCGTGACGTCTGGCCCGCGGCTCAGCCGAGCAGGGTCTTCAGCGTCTCGTCGAGCGTGGTCTTGCCCTGGACCATCCGGTCGCCGCAGGGCCTGATGTTGCCGGTCCCGAAGGCCGCGTACATCTCGGCGAAGACCTCGGCGGCGTGGCGCGGCAGGCCGGCCTGGGTCAACGCGCCCACCCAGTTCTCCCTTGGGATCTCGACCAAAGGCAGCGTCTTCCCGAGCGCGGCGCCGAGCTTCTCGGCGACCTGTCGCATCGAGTAGGCCGGGCCATGGACGTCCACGATCTCGTCCTTCGGCCCGGCGAGCAGCGCCTGCGCCGCAACGGTACCGATGTCGCGGGTCGCGATCATGGGCATCGCGGCGTCTGCCGGCGCGAAGGTCGGCACGATCCCCCCCGTCCGGGCGGCCCGCAGCGTCTCTCCGACGTTCTCCTGGAAGAAGCCTGCGCGGATCGCGGTCAGCTTGGTCCCGGTCGCTCGAAGCACGTTCTCGAGGTAGTGGAGCCCCTTGATAGGCCCCGTGCCCGCGGGCAGGTCGGCCCCGACGGATGACAGAATCACGACGTGCGGCGTGCCTGCGGACTTGACGGCGGCCGCGATCGCGTCGGCTTTCCTGCACTGCGCTCCGAAGAAGTCCGGGGGCGCGAAGTCCGGAGGGAGCAGCGTGAAGAACCCCTGCGCGCCCCGCAGCACGCCCGTCAGGAAGGCCGCGTCCTCGAGAGAGCCGACCGCGACCTCTGCTCCCTGCTGGGCCCAGCGAGCGCCCTTGGCCGCGTCGCGGACGATGACCTTGATCTTCTGCTTGCGCCCCAGGAGCTCCGAAGCAACGAACGACCCGACGTGACCGGTGACTCCAGCTATGACGTACATGCTCCTCCTCGGTTCAATCAGAGAGGCGCCACGATAACCACGTTCCAGCGACACGCAAGCGCGGAGCATGCGGGGCCGCGAAGAGTCGCGGTCCATCGGGTACTGATGGCCATGCGACGGATAGTCCTGGCTTGTTGGCTTCTTCTCGTCCCCGCGGCCGCGTCTGCGCAGCAAGATGGAATCCCCCCGAGTGACGAAATCGTCGTCGAGGGCGGCGATCCCGTGCCCGTGCCTCTCGACGCGGTTGCAAACCGCATTGGCGCCGAGCTTCCCGGCACCGAGGTCGTGGTCTCGCCGACCGTGCCGCCGCGCGCGGCCAGCGTCACGCTCGGCGTGTCGCCGGAGGGTCGGATCCTCGTCGTCTACCGCGACGGCGAGGGCCGCGAGACGACGCGGATCGTCGCAGACTCGCACGACCCCCGGTCGATGACCGCGGCCATCGCGATGATCGTCGCCAACCTGCACCGCAGCCAGCTCGATCCAACCCTGGCTGCGATGGCGCCTTTGCCGCCGCCCCCGCCCGGTCCGGCCGAGACTTCACCCCGGCCCGTCGGCCCGCCCCGTTCTGCCGGCCGCGCTCGACTGCAGGCGACCGCGATCGCCAGGCCCGCTCCCGCGCCGGCGCTTGGCTGGGTCCTGGAGCTCGGTGGGCTGTATGCGGTGGTCGCGGCGAGCGCCCAGGTCGGGGTCGGGTACGGCCTCGGCGATCACCTCCGGCTCTCGGCGATGGGGCAGATGGCCTACGTCTTCGAGGGTGGAGGCGGTGCCTACACGCTGGGGCTCGCGCTCAGCCGGATTGGATCCGGCTCGAAGGCCCGCTTCGACTGGGGCGCGCACACGGCGCTCCTCGTCGTCGAGGACGGTGAGGGCTGGATCGTCGGGCCCCACGTCGGGTGGAGCTGGGATCTCTGGGGCGCTCTGACGGTCGGTGCCCGCCTCGCCGTCGACCTTGCGGTCGTCGAGGGATCGCCCACCGTATGGCCCAGCGCCACGCTGGCCGTCGAGCTCCCGCTCTCCTGAGGGATCGGGTCACTCGAGCGGGACGTCCGGCAGGTCGGCGTCGTCGGGTTGCCCACCGTCGTCGCTTGCATCGAGGCCGGCGTCCACCTGACCTCCCGCGTCGGTTCCCGCGTCCACACCGGCGGCCGCGTCGCGCCCGGCGTCGTCGGCGCTCTTCGGTCGGCGCGTGCCTCCGCCGCACGCCTCGAGCACGACGGTCACCGCCGACAGCAAGAGCGCCGCCAGGAGCACCGCCGCCAGTCGGAGCCATCGCCACGCGGTCGTTCCCACGGTCCTCATGCCGTTGCCCTCCCGCGCGCCTCGTAGAAGCGCGAGTTGAAGCAGTGCCTGTGCCACAGCTTGAACGCCTCGGTGTACAAGCGCGGGCTCTTTCGTCCCGTGAGCCAGTCGATCCGCCGCCGCACCTCGGGGAACTCGACCGCGAGCCCGAACAGGCGCTGCAGGTTCAGGATGCGAGCGCGGTCCCCGTGCGCGATCGACCGGAGCGGCGTGGACGAGTAGTAGTCCCGTCCGAGCCCGTCGAAGTCGCCGTCGAAGTCGCCCGCGAGGACCGAACGCCGCGCGATCTCCGTCCTCGGGTAGGGTTGCAGGATGGTCGCCGCGGCATAGTCGACGGCGCACTCGACGTTGAGGTCGAGCGTCTTCTTCGCCAGCTCGTACGTCTCTCCCGGCAGCCCCAGCATGTTGAACGACATGACGCGGATGCCCCGCGCGCGCAGCAGGCGGCAGGACTCGACGATCTGCGCGCGCGAGATGCCGCGCTCGAGGACGTCGTTGCGCAGCTCGTCGTCGCCGCTCTCGATCCCCATCCCCACGCCGACGCACCCCATCTCGCCCAGGACCGCCGCGAGGTCCGCGTCGACGAGGTTCGGGCGGACCTTGCAGAAGAACGGCAGCCCGACCCGGGCCCGGTAGACGGGTGCGAGCTTCTCGAGCCAGGCGCGAGAGACGGCGAAGTTCGCATCGAGGATCCACACGAGCTCGAGCGGCCATCGACGCCGGACCGCGTCGATCTCGTCGCAGAGCGCCCCGGGCTCGCGCCACCGCACGGGCTTGCCCGTACCGCGGTACATGTCGTTCAGCGATCGGTTGAAGCAGTAGGTGCACCGGTAGGGGCAGCCGCGGGAGGCCAGGAACGCCTTGACGGGAAAGCGCGCGAGCCGCCGGTTGCCGGCGAAGTAGAGGTCGCGGGCCGGCGGCGCGAGCGCATCGACGTCGCGGGGCGGCGGCCGCAGACCCCCGTCGAGCACCCTGCCGTCCACTCGCCGCCTGAAGCCAGGCACGGCTCGCGGTTCGCCGGCCTCGAGCGCGGCGAGCCACTCGACCAGCGACTCCTCGCCCTCGCCGACGCACAGCGCGTCCAGAGCCGCTTCTCGCTCCAGCGTCTCCGGGAAGAACGTCGCGTGCGGGCCGCCGAGGACCAGCGTGACGTCCGGCTGCGCCGCGCGAATCGCTCGCGCCCACGCGAGGTAGACACGGTGCAGGCCCGTCGTCGCCGAGAGCCCGACCACGCGGGGCCGCTCGCGGCGGACGGCATCGACGGCCTCTCGCGCGTCCCTTGCCTGAACGAGCGCGACGGTGTGCCCGGCCCGCCGCAGGGCGCCCGCGAGGTACAGGAGCCCCATGGCCGAGACCTCGCGGGACCAGAGCGTCGCGAAGACGACGTGCATCCGGATGGACGCCGAGCACAACCCGTCGGCCACGAGTTACCCATGACAGGAGTCAGAAGGCCGCCGCCGGCAGGTGCCCCGTCAGCACCCTGCATCCCCGGTGTCGCACCCCGGGGCCGCCGCCGGCCGGGGTGCGTCTCGGCAGGGGCAGCGGGATCCGCTTTCCCCGATGATTCCCGCGCCCTTGCCTGTTCAGCCCCTGGCACGACAGGTGCTCTCGGACCACCCATGGCCGCGTTCGCCTGCCTCGGGCTGCGATCCCGCTGGACGTCGGAGGTCGAGCGCAAGCTCGTCATGACCCGGAGCGGCGTCGAGCGCTTCCTCGACGCGGTGGCGCCGTGGATCCACGAGGAGATCTACGACGCGGCGCGGCCCGTCGCGTACGCGCGCACCACCTACCTCGACACGGATCGGCTCGAGTACTTCCGGTCCGGCCGGACCGGCTCGTTCCACAGGCGGCTGCGGATTCGCGAGTACGCCTCGGCGCAGGACCTGGCCGGCGCTCCGGCCCTGACGGGCGCGTGCTTTCTCGAGCTCAAGGAGAACGCCGGACCGCTGCGGCACAAGGTCCGCTTCGCATCGACGCCCGATCGGATCGACCAGATCGTCCGGAGCCACGGTGAGCTGGAGGAGTCGACCGCGGAGCTCGGCCTTCTCGCACGGCGCCTCCGAGCCGACCGCCCCACGCCGAGGGTGACCACATGGTACCGGAGGTCGTCGTTCGCCGACGCGGACTGTCGTGTCCGGATCACTGTCGATAGCGGCATCGAGCTCTGTGGCCCGGTCTCGCCGGGCGCCGCGGGCAGCCTGGCCGAGCCGCCGACCGTCCTGGGACGCGTGGACGGATGGATCGTCGAGCTGAAGCATGCAGGTCAGCCACCCGAGTGGCTCGCGCGCGCCGTCTCGAGGCTACCTCCTGCGAGAGGTCTGTCGAAGTTCGCGCTCGGGATGCGCGCGATGGCGGCAATCACCACCCTGCCGGGCGGCGCTCGCCGGGGAGCGAGGGCCCTGGTCGGAGGATGAGGAGGCATTCTCGATGAACAAGACCGTCTGCGCTTGCCTTGCGCTGCTCTTTCTCGCCTGCGGAGGGTCCTCCAGGCCGCCATCGTCGGACGAGGACGGCGGCACGGGTGGCGCCGACGCCGACGCCGACGCCGACGCCGACGCCGACAGCGATACGGACGCGGACGCGGACGCCGATGGCGACTCCGACGCCGACGCCGACGCCGACGAGGAGCCGCCCGACTACGCGCGGCTGTTTCCCTCGGATCGCGTCCTCGACATCGATCTCACGTTCGCGGACGAGGACTGGGCGGCGCTCATGGCGGATCCGATGGAGGACGTCTGGGTGCCGGCGACCCTGACCTTCGACGGGATCGTCGTGCCCGATGTGGCCGTCCGGATCAAGGGCAACTCCTCTCGCTTCAGCGTGCAGCGGATGGGGAGCGAGCGCTACAGCTTCAAGGTCGACATCGATCGAAACGTCGACGGGCAGAAGCTCTTCGGGATCGACAAGTTCAACCTCAACAACGGGTTCAAGGACCCGAGCTTCATGCGCGAGCGGGTCGCCTCGGAGATCTACGCGGGCATGGGCGTGCCCACCATCCGGATCGCGCACGCGCGCCTCTCACGAAACGGCCAGTACTTCGGCCTGTACTCCATCGTCGAGCAGGTCGATCGGGACTTCCTCAGGGAGCACTTCCCGGACGACACGGGTGACCTGTACAAGCCCGAGATGCCCTCGGGGGACCTCACGTGGCGCGGCGACTCCCTGGACGCGTACGACGGCATGGAGCTCCAGACGAACGAGGATGCCCCGGACCACGAGTCCTTGATCCGCTTCCTCGACGTCCTCAACAACACGCCCGACGGCGATCTCGAACAGACGCTGCCCAACGTGCTCGACGTCGAAGGGACGCTGCGCTACCTGGCCGTGACGATCGCGCTCGTGAGCCTCGACTCCTACCTCGGTCCCGGACACAACTACTACCTGTACGAGGACCGAACGACCGGGCGGTTCGTGGTCGTGCCCTGGGACCTCAACGAGGCGTACGGCAACTTCCGGTGCCAGTTCAGCTCGGAGGATCTCGTCGATCTCCCCTATACGCGGCCGGTCTGCGAGGAGCTGAGCCGCCGGCCGCTCGTCAGCCGGCTCCTCGAGGTCGCCTCGTGGCGCGCCGCTCTCGAAGTGGAGATCGATCGACTCCTCGCGGACGTCTGGTCGCCGGACCTCTTCTCGGAGCGCGTCCACGAGATCGCCGATCTCATCCGCGACGACGTGGCCGCCGATCCGACGGCGTTCTACACGCTCGAGGACTTCGAGACCAGCCTCGACGAGGACCTCGCCCGCGGAGGCCCGATGGGACAGGGGGGCACCTTCGGACTGACGAGCTTCACCGAGCGACGGTCGGTCGCGCTGTTCGAGCAGCTCCCATGAGATCCCGCAAGTCGCTCTCGGTCCTGGTCGCGGCGCTCGCGGCCTGCAGCGAGTCGACGGCGCCAGAAGCGACCGGCGACGCCGCGAGCCCCGACGCCTCCGCCGCGCCCGACGCGGCCGTGCTGCCCGACGCCGCCACCGAGGGCGATCCCGACGCTGGCGCCGACGACGCGCCGGACTACGACCGGCTCTTTCCTCTCGATCGCGTGGTCGACGTGGAGATCGACTTCGACGGCGACGGCTGGAGCACCCTCCTCGAGACGCCGCTCGAGGACATCTACGTGCCGGCCACGATCGTGTTCGACGGGATCACGGTCGAGGACGTCGCCGTGCGGCTGAAGGGCAACTCCTCGAGGTGGCAGCTCGAGCGCCAGGGTGGCACCCGCTACTCGCTCAAGGTCGACACCGACGAGTACGTGGAGGGCCAGCGGCTCCTCGGCGTGGACAAGATCAACTTCAACAACGGCTTCAACGACCCGACGCAGCTCCGCGAGGTCCTCGCTTCGGAGATGTTCGCGAACGCCGGCATTCCCTCGCCGCAGATGGGCTTCGCGCGGATCACGATCGACGGGGAGCTCCTCGGAACGTACGTGTCCGTCGAGCAGGTCGACAGGGACTTCTTGCGCCGGCACTTCGCCGACGACAACGGAGACCTCTACAAGCCCGAGATGCCCGACGGCTACCTCGAGTGGCGCGGGCCCGACATCTCGGCGTACCCGGAGATCGGGCTCAAGACCAACGAGGACACCTCCGATGGCTCTGCGCTCATCCACTTCCTGGACGTGCTCAACAACACCGCCGACGACGACCTCGAGTCCGAGCTGTCCGCGGTCCTCGACGTCGATCGGTTCGTCCGGTTCCTCGCGATGCTCGCGCTCCAGGTCTACCTCGACTCGCTGGTCGGTCCCGGGCACAACTACTACCTCTACGAGGACCGCGACGCCGGGCGCTTCGTCGTCATTCCCTGGGACATGAACGGGAGCTTCGGCTGGTTCAACTGCGGCATGCGCGCGGAGGAGCTCCTCGACTTCCCGTTCGAGCGGCCGACGTGCCGGCCCTACGAGCAGAAGGTGCTCGTCCGGCGCGTGCTCTCCGTTCCGTCCTTTCTCGCTGCCTACGAGGACGCCCTGGCCGAGCTCGCTGACGGCGCCTTCTCGCCCGACTGGATGGCCGACCGCGTGACCGAGCTCGCCGCCGTGCTCAGGCCCTACGTCGAGGAGGATCCGACCCGCTTCTTCCCCCCGGAGCTGTTCGAGGGCGGGCTGTACGACGACCAGGTGATCGGCGACCGGACCTCGTTCGGGCTGACCAGCTTCGTCGATCGACGCGCCACGACGCTGCTCGAAGAGCTCCCGTGAGCCGCGGCGCCCTCGCGGGGTCCCTGGGTGTGGTTCATGGGCCGTCCGAGCCGTTGCAGTCCTGATCGGTCGGCTCGGTCATGCGGCGGGCGTAGAGGGGCGAGCCTGCGCGCCCGGCCCAGATCGCGTGGGCCATCCCGTCGCGCGCGACGGCGATCGAGGAGCCCTGGATCTCGAGTGGCTCGCCGGGGAGCGGCACGGTCTCGGAGACGACGGTGTCCTCGTCGAACATCGTGTAGCGGACGGTGCGGTCGCTCGGGTCGTAGTGGCTGACGTGGGCCGCACCAGCCGGGTCCAACGCCATCGCGGCGAAGGCGCCCCGGTCGCCCTCCGGCTCGATCATCTTCGTCACGAACCCGGGAGGCGGCCCGCCACCAAGCGGAGGAGGACGCCGCGAGGCCGAGCGCAGGTCGTTCCCGGCACGGTAGGCCAGGATCAGGGCTCCGTCCTGCCTGGCGCGAATCGTGACGAAGTCGCCCGCCGCCTCCTGGATGCTCTCGGGAGGCAGAAAGTCGTCTTCGTCCGGGAGGCGAACGGAATACCAGAGATCGATGCCGCCTTCGGCCGAGCGCACGTAGGCGACGTGCACTCGGCCGCCCTCGGTCGTGACCGAGGCGAAACCGCCGGAGTCATCCGTGTCGTCGACCGTGACGGTCCCCCAGCTCTCAGGGCCCGCGCGCGACGAGAGGAGCAGCCCACCCTCAGTCTGGTACGCGACCAGAAGCTCGCTCTGGTCGAAGGCGATCGCGGGCCGAGAGCGCACGCCAGGAAACGCCGGGCCGATGGTCTCCGGGTCCCAATCGCCACCTGCGTCCGCGGCGTACCAGAGCCCGGGCTGGGGACCGGCCGCGACGTAGTAGACGAGGTGGCTGTCTCCGTCCCGGATCGCGAGAGCCGTGCGCGTCCCCGGCGCACGGTCGACGAGCTCGAGCGTCCAGAGGCCGATCTCGTCGCGCCTCGCCACCAAAACGCCACCCTGCTCACCGGTCGAGTGGAAGGCGACCTGAGCCATGTCGGCGTCCAGCGCGAGCGAGACGTCGTCCCCGGCGAACGGAGGGCGCTCGACGGTCCATTCCCCGTCCTCGAACAGCGGGTCCGGAGCGCCGGGATGGATCGCGGCGTCGCCGTCATTGCAGTCGTCGCCGCCGCAGTCCTCGGCGACGAACGTGTCCCGGTCCGCGTCGCACTCGGCGCAATCCGAGAAGCAGCTCTGGCCTTCCGCACCCTTCCAGGACCTCGAGCCTGCGGGACACTCATCGCAGCCCTCGCAGTCTTCCGGGATGCACAGGGCCGCGACCTCGATGGACACGAGCCCATCCGCATCGTCGTCGCAGCCCCACTCGCGCACGATCCCCGCCTCGTCGAGGCAGTGAGCGACGACGGAGACGGGCGATCCCATCGGTACCCGCAGCGGCGGTGAAGACGTCGCGCTCGGATCCTCCCACGTCACGTCTGCGATGGGCTCCGTGGGAGTACCGCCGTCCTCGGAGACCGGGCTATCGGTCGCGCAGGCATCGGTACCGACGAACGCGAGCAGGCGGATCCGGTCCAGCGAGCAGCCGCGCACCTCGAAGCGCTCGCGGTGCAGGTCCTCGCCGCCGCACGCGACGAGGAGCGCGACGGCGAGGAGTTGGAGCAGAGAACCGCGCTTCATGGGACGAGCTCCCCAACGAGGAGGTGCTCCGTCGGCGGCTTGTCGGGACGCGCGAGGAAGATCACCGCGGCGGTCGCCGCGCCCGCGACGAGCGCTCCGCCTCCGGCCCAGGCCCACCACGGCAGGCCTGCGCTCGGCCGCGGTTCGGGGTCCCTTGCCACGTGCGGGCTCGGACGCCGTGGAGTGCGAATGGCGAGACGCACGGACGGCTGCGGGAAAAGCGTCGAGGCGAGCTCCGACGGGCTCGCCGCCGAGATCGACCGCGGCGGCGCCCCTCGCGGCGCCCAAACCGCTCGGAGCCGCCCGGCCTCGGGCGCCACGGCGAGCACGCCATCCGCGTCGAGCGCCACGCGAGCCAGCGTCGCCGCCCGCTCGAGGTCGCCGGCGTCGAGCGCATCGAGGGCTCCCCGCGCGGCCGCCGCGCCGCTCTCTGGTGGCAGGCGTATGGCGACCGGAGAGACCGTTGCCTCCGTGACGTCGATCCGCACCATCGCGGGAGGATGCCCGGGCCTACGGACGACGACGACGTGCGGCCCGAGGGTGAGGTCGGCCACGGAGAATGGGCTCGGCGAGGCATCGCGCGCGTCGAGCCGGATCGTGCCCCCCTCGGGCTCCGTCACGAGAATCCTGGCGACCGGGCGAGGGGTCGAGGCGCGGACCCGCTCGACCATGCGCCAGACGGGAGGTCCGTGCAGCGATCGGTCGACGGCGACGGCCGGATCCAGCCGGAGCGCCAGCGCGACCTCGATCTCCGCCTCCCCGCGCCAGCCTCGCGCGAGCTCCGCGATGCCCAGGTCCAGGTGGATCGCCGCGAGCTCCCCCCGCGGGAGCGCGTCGGGTCCTGCGGCGAACGCCGCCGCCGAGGCCTGCCTGAGCGCCTCGATCGCCGCCGGGAAGTCCGTCTGGGCGTATGCCGCGCGGCCCTGCGCCGCCAGGGCGCGGATCGGGGCGGGATCGGGCGCCGCGCCGGCCCTCCGCCCGAGGTCCGCCCGCGCGTCGTCGGGTCCCACGGCCCGATGGCCACGGGCCTCGAGCTCCCGGACCGTTCCCTCGCCCTCCCCGAGGACGATCGGATCGGCGGCGGCCGGACGGGCAGAGGCAGTGCAAGCAAGGATGGCACCCCAGAACCAGTGGCGGCTGCTTCCGAAGCGCCCCGCTCCCATGTCCTCGATCTATCATGGTGGGGAACGGAGGTGCGAATCCCGTTCGGACAGTACGTCCTGCATGGGCGAATCGGCTCGGGCGACAGGGCGTTGCCCAGGGGAGGCGGGCCCTCGTGCACTAGCTCCTACCCGAGCGACAGCACGTACCGGAGGGCGCGGTCGATCGCCGCCATCGTGCGCGGCAGGACGGTGCCGACGACTCCGGGAGCGAGGGCGGTCTTCGCGACCGGGCGGACCTGGTGGACCAGCGCCACCTGGTCGACCGAAGCACCTGCTTCCTGCGCCGATACTCGGACGGCGATCGGTCGCCCGCCGTGCGCCGCGATGGCCGGATCCAGAGGGACGACGAGAATGGTCGGAAGGACCCGTCCGAGCTCGTCCTCCTGAACGACGAGGACCGACTCGCCCTCGCCGCGGGCACCGAAGCCGAGGCGGCGCTTCAGTCGCAGCACGTCGCCGCGATCAGCCATCGAGGCCCTCGAACGCTCCGAGGATCTCGAGATCGCGCGAGGTCGCCTCCGGCGTCTGCGTCCGGGCGACCTCGCGAAGGAACTCCTCGCGCTCCTCGCGCTCGAGCGCCTCTAGGACCAGCTCGCGCGCCAGTACGGCCTCACTGCGCCCTCGGCGCTTGGCGAGTCCTTTCAGCTTCCGTCGCGCATCTGTGGGCAGGTTCAGGTTGACACGTTCCATGGGTTCCCCTTGGAGGATACAATTGAGGATTTCATGGGGGATGTCAACTGGGTCCCGGACCAGGGGTGCGTTGCACGGTCCCGGGTTTTGCGCCGCCGCCCCAGACCATCGCAGGCTTGAATCCGGAACAGGCAACAGGCGACTGGCAACAGGCAACTGGCAATTCCGGAAAGCGGATTGCACGCACCGCTCACGGCTTGACCGAACCAGCGCGGTTCCGGCTCCGACGCTTCCCGGTCGCCTGTCGCCTGTCGCCTGTTGCCTGTTGCTTCGTCCTACCGGCGATGCTGGTGGAGATCAACAAACCGGCTCGCCGCTGGGGTTGGCCATGCCGAACCCGGGTCCGCGCAACGCACCCCCGGACCAGCACCCACCGGGCTTCGCGGCGCCTGGTCGGTGCCTCGCGGGCGCGGTGGCTTCGCGGGCCTGGGCCTCCCCGCTCGGAGCGGACTTCGCAATGCGACCCGGAACGGGCTCTGGAGCTACCCCGCTCCCATGTCCCTCGATCTATCATGGTGGGGAACCAAGGTGCGAGTCCCGTTCGGAAAGTACGTCCTCCACGAGCGCATCGGCTCGGGCGGCATGGCGGAGGTGTGGAGCGCCACGCTTCCCGGCGCGGGCGGGATCGACAAGCGGTGCGTGATCAAGCGGATCTTGCCGGCCTACGTCGACGAGCCGGCCATCGTCCAGATGTTCCTCGACGAGGCCCGCATCTCGATCTCGCTGCAGCACGGGAACATCGTCCCCGTCTTCGACTTCGGCGAGGTGGACGGCAGCCACTACCTGGCGATGGAGCACGTCGCCGGCAAGGACCTGAGGGCGATCCGGATCCAGGCGGCGAAGAAGGCCGCCCCCTTCCCCATCGGCATCGCCGTCTTCGTCGTGATCGAGGTCTGCAAGGGGCTCTCGTACGCGCACTCCAAGGTCGGCCCCGACGGGCGGCACCTCGGGCTCGTACACCGCGACGTGTCGCCGACGAACATCCTGGTCTCGTGGGAAGGGACGGTCCGGCTGGTGGACTTCGGAATCGCGAAGGTCCGGGCCAAGGGGATCCAGACCCTGACTCCGGGGCTGAAGGGAAAGGTCCCCTACATGTCGCCGGAGCAGGCGCGCTGCGAGCCCGTCGACGCTCGGACCGACATCTACGCGACCGGCGTGGTCCTCTACGAGCTCCTGACCGGAAGGCGACCCTTCGACGGCGACGACCGGGTCACGACGCTCGATCTGGTGCGGCGGGGCCTCTTCGACCCCCCGCGCGCGCTGCGCCCCGACGTGCCGGAGGAGCTGGACGAGGTCGTGCGAATCGCGCTCGCGCTGGATCGCGAGCAGCGCTTCCACGAGGCGCGCGCCATGCAGGTCGTCCTCGGGCGTTTCCTCGCGAAGCTCGACTCGACGCTGACCAGCACGGACCTCGAAGGCTTCCTCCGATCGCTCTTCCCCGACGAGTTCGCCCGCACCCGGCAGCCCCCGCCCGTGACCGTGACCGACCCGCTCGAGAAGGCCCTCCTCCTCGCGGCTGGCGAGGAGCCAGGACCGAAGACGGAGCAGGCCGCCATCCGACCCACCGTCCCCGAGCGGACCTCCGGCGCACCCGCGGTCGAGGACGCGTTCCCGAGGACGGCCTCGGCGGCGGTCGCGTCGGCCCCGGCGCGGTCGTCCGCCGGATCTCAGGCGGCGATCTCGACCTCGAGCACGACCGCCACTCCGACCTCGGTCTCCGCTGCCGCGAGTCGGGTCGACATCCCCGGAAGCAGGAAGCTGTCGACGTCGCTCGCCGTCGCGGCGCTCGTGCTCGTCGCCGCCGGAGTTGGTGCGTGGAGCGTGAGCGGGTCGCCGGTCGAGACGCCCGACGCGTCCGTCGGCGTGCCCCCGAGCACGGTTCCGAGTCCGGCCGCGAGCCCGAGCCCGGTCTCGAGTCCGAGCTCGGCCCCGAGCCCGAGCCCGAGCCCCAGCCCGACTCCGAGCACGAGCCCGTCCGCGCTCACACTCCCCTCCCGCGCCGCCGCGCGGCAAGGGACCCTCATCGTCGGCTCGCAGCCGTGGGGAGCCGTGTTCGTCGATGGGCGGAGGCGCGCCGAGTCGACTCCGGCGACGCTCACCCTGCCGGCGGGACGGCACCGCGTGCTGGCCCGCAATCCGGACAGCGGCCTCGAGGGGTCCCAGACGGTCGAGGTGCGCGCGGGCGAGACGGCGCGAGTGGTGCTGCGGCTGCACTGATCCGCGCGGATCGAGTACCCTCCCCTCGTGCAGGACGAGGAGAAGACCCGGACCGAGCTCATCCCGGCCGCAGAGGGCGGGTGGGTCCTCAGGCTGCCGCGGCTCAGGATCGTGATCATGGACGGGCCCGACCGAGGCATGGAGCTCGGGCCGCAGCGCGCCCTCGTGCGAGTCGGGTCTGCGCCCGAGTGCGACGTGCCGCTCACCGATCCGACCGTGTCCAGACACCACTGCGACCTGACCATCACCGAGGGGCTCGTGCGCGTCACGGACCACCGCTCCTCCAACGGGACGTTCGTCGACTCGGCCCGCGTCCACGACGTGGAGGTGCCGCCCGGGACGCTCCTCAGGGTCGGCCAGACGACGCTGCGGCTGACGACGTCCGACGACAGGCTCGACGTCCCGCTCTCCTCGAGCGAGAGCTTCGGCGCGCTCATCGGCAAGAGCGTCAAGATGCGAGAGGTCTTCTCCGTCCTCGAGCGGGTGGCCCCGACCGAAGCGACGGTCCTCGTCGAGGGCGAGAGCGGGACGGGGAAGGAGCTCGCGGCCGAGGGCATCCACGCCGCGAGCCCGCGCGCGGACGAGCCCTTCGTCGTCTTCGACTGCGGCGCGGTGGCGCGCGAGCTGGTCGAGAGCGCGCTGTTCGGCCACGTCAAGGGCGCGTTCACTGGTGCCGTCTCCGAGGCGACCGGCGTCTTCGAGGAGGCGGACGGCGGGACGCTCTTCCTCGACGAGATCGGCGAGCTGCCCCTCGACCTGCAGCCGAAGCTCCTCCGGGCACTCGAGAAGCGCGAGGTCCGGCGGGTCGGCACGAGCAAGTCGCGCACGATCGACGTCCGAATAGTGGCCGCGACGAACCGATCGCTCGAGGCCGAGGTCAACGCGGGGCGGTTTCGCGGAGATCTGTACTACCGGCTGGCGGTGGTCAAGGTCGCGCTGCCGCCGCTTCGGTCCAGACCCGAGGACATCCCGTTCTTGACCCAGCACTTCCTCAGGCTCCTCGCGCGGCCGGGCGCAGCCCCGCCGGCTCTGTCGGACCGCGTCGTCGAGGTCCTCTGCTCGCGGCCCTGGCCCGGGAACGTCCGCGAGCTCCGCAACGCGGTCGAGCGCGCCCTCTCGATCGCAGGCCCCGAGGCCTTCGCGAAGAGCCAGACGACCGCGAAGCCCGAGCCCGACGAAGGCGAGGTCGAGCTCACCCTGCCGTATCACGTGGCCCGAGACCGCGTGCTCGAGGCGTTCGAGCGTCGCTATGTCGACGCCGCCCTGAAGCGCAGCGGCGGGAATGTCTCGGCCGCCGCGCGAGAGGCCGGCGTCAGCCGCAAGCTCATCCAGCGGGCGAGCCGCCGCCACGGCATCTCGCCGAAGTCGGAGGAGTGAGCCATCACGAGCCTGCGCGCGCGCGATCTGGTGGTCGTGGTCGCGAGCCTCGCGGGCTCATGCCTGTCCTCGTGGTACCTCGCCGGTGTCTCGCCCAGCGACACGGCGACCATCAGACGGTCAGTCTCACGACGTCTCGAGCTCGAGACCCTCTATTCCCTCGAAGTCAGCGGTGTTCCTCGTCAAGAGCACGGCTCCGAGCGCAGCCGCGGTGACGCCAATTCCGACGTCGGCAGCGCGCTTGCGGGGAGAGCCCAGGCTTCGGAACACATCGCCCGCCCGTGCGGCCAGCGCCTCGGAGAAGGGGATGACCCCTTCCTCCTCGTCGAGAAGCGACCGGGCGACAGCGAGCTGCTCCGGCGTACGGGGACCTCGTGCGAACTCGTACCACGCGATCGCGCTCATCTGCAGGCGGGCATCCGAGTCCGCGATGGCCAGAAGACGCCGTCGTTCCTTGCCGGACCTGCCGAGAGCGACGATCAGGTAGTCGGTATCGATGTGATAGCGCATCAGAACCCCGCGTCCTCTGCCTTGAGCCGCCGGATCTCACGGTCCGGGTCGGCCCGCTCGAACAGGACGAAGAGCCGCCGGAGCGCGCGCGTCCGGCGACCGCGAAGCGCGGCCGGCACGCCGATGACCGCCTCACGCTGGCGCACGACTGCGCGTCTGATGGCCTCCGAGGTCGAGCACTCGTAGTGTCTGGCGAGGTCGCGCGCGGCGCGGCGCGTCGCGGGGTCGAGGAGCAAGGTCGTACGATGAGCGCTCGCCATATCATATGCATGTCATGAGACCGCCGGGCATGCAACCGCATACCGCCCACGGCGGACCTCGAGCGCGGAAGGGCCCTGGCCTCGTGATCGACCTGCGCCCGCGGCGTCGCCCCGGTGCGAGAGAACCACCGCCGCCGTGAGCCCAGCGCCCGGCCTCGGCGAGACGGGATAATACCTGGGTACGGGTTCGGTCGATTCGTAAGCGTGGTCGTTGTCGTGGTCGTGGTCGTGGTCGAGCCCGAATCCGGATCGTCCACGTCCACGACCACGTCTACGTCCACGTTCACACTCGCGCGGCGCTCCGGGAGATGTCGAACAGTGGTTGCCTCCCCGGCGGAGCCGGGGGGTCTGCTTCGGTACACTAGCCCCGGCAGCTATCTCTGCTCGCCGCCGCGTGAGAGGATGAGTGCCATGCGGTGGCTACCGCTGCGCTCGACCGTCCCGGGCGTCGGCCTCTGCGCGCTGGCGCTGGCCGGGGCCGCGTGCCAGGACGGCCACTACCGAGTCGTCGTCCACGTGCCGGGAGGCGTAGCGCGGGCGACGCGGGTCGAGGTCGTGGTGCTGCGGTCGTGCGGCGAGGTGTCCGCGCCAGGCGTGGCTCCCTCCGCGCCGCTGCGTCTCGTGACGGCGGACGTGGACGAGCCGTCGCCGATCGGCAAGATAGCCGCGGGCACGTATGGCCTCTACGGTCGGGCCTGGGAGGCCGGGTGCATTCTGTACGCCGCCGGCTGCGACACGGTCAAGCTCGAGGGCGGAGGGGAGGGCACGCTCGACGTCTTCCTCGGAGAGATCGCGCCGCTGGGCTGCGATCCGGACGAGCGCTGTGCGGCAGGCGTCTGTGCGGGAGTGGATGCCGGGCTCGACGCAGGCCGAGACGAGAACGACGCCGGCGCGGACGCAGGTCGAACGTGGACCGACGCGGGGCTCGACGCAGGCCGAGACGAGAATGACGCCGGCGCGGACGCTGGCGCGGACGGCGGCGCGGACGGTGCGGCAGACGGCTCGATCGTTGGGCAGGACGGCGGTCCGGTCGAAGCCTGCGAGCCCTCGATCGTCGGCTCGGTCGACCTGGGGCTCGGCGCGCAAGGAGTAGCCGTCTCCGGCTCGACCGCCTTCGTTGCGGCTGGGTCGCGGCTCTTCCTCGTGGATATCTCGGATCCTGCCGAGCCCGACATGCTCTCCGAGGTCGAAGCGACGGCCGCCCACCGTGTCGCGGTTTCCGGACCCACCGCTTTCGTCGCGGACGGTCTTGCCGGATTGACGGTGATCGACTGGTCTGATCCGGAATCGCCCTCGGCCCTCGCGACCGTCGACACGCCGGGCACCGCGATGGGCGTCGAGCTGACCTTCATCGAAATGGTGATGATCGCGGATGAAGGCGAGGGCGTTCAATTCGTGGACGTCTCGGACCCGACGGATCCGGCGCTCGTGGGGTCCGTCGACACTCCCGAGACAGCCTGGGACGTCAGGCTGTTTCCTTTGTCGCACGTCCTCGTGGCGGACGGCAACGGCGGCCTGCAGATCGCCGACGTAGGCGGGAAGGCCGTCCCGGGAATCGTCGGGTCGCTCGATGACATCGGGCTCGCCGAGTCCGTTGCGCTGTGGGACGACCACGCCCTCGTCGCGATCTGGGACTACGGGCTGAAAGTCGTCGACGTTTCGGATCCCGAGGCGCCCGTCGTGGTCGGCATGGCCCGAACCCCGGGCCACGCGCTGAGCATCGACGTGCAGGAAGGCTATGCGTACATCGCCGACGAGGCGAGCGGCTTGCAGATCCTGGACGTGGCGACACCGGAGGCGCCCGCAGGGGTCGGGTCGGTCGACACCCCTGGCCTCGCCCTCGACCTCCAGGTGTCGGGCCCGCTCGTGCTCATCGCCGACGGCGCCGCCGGCGTCCACATCGTCGAGCACGGCTGTCCGTCTCGTGACTTTCCGTTCTGATCGCTACCAAGCCTCGAGCAGGAGCGCCGACGGACTCGAGCTCGCGGCGCGCGGGCGGTTCTGGGATGAGGGCGGCCGCCATCACGTGCGGTGGGTCGAGCTCCGATCCGGACGGGAAATAGGGATGGCACGAGGGCTGCCTCCACTCGGCCCATGCGAAAGCACTTCTGGTTCGCGGCGGCCGTTCTCGCGGTCGCCGGCTGCCTGGCCGGCGAGATCGGGTTCTCTCCGGTGACGGAGGCGCAGGGCGGGGACGGCGACGCCGATGGCGAGGGCGCGGCGCCCGCAGGCGACTCGGGCATCGGCGAGCCGACGGAGGAGTCGGGCTCGGAGGATGAGCCGTCGGCCGGCGAGGGCGCGGGCGCGACCGACCCGGACGTCGCCGGAGCGGCCGAAGACCCGCTCGAGCCGTCCGAAGAGTCGTTCCGGTTCGTCGCCTGGGGCGACACGAAGACGGACACCGACGTCCTCGCGGAGCTGTCGCCGCAGGTCCGGGAAGTGGGCCCGAGCTTCTCCGTCTATGCCGGCGACCTCGTCCCGGACGGATTCGACGAGAGCGCCGGAACCGAGTGGAAGGAAGCGCTGAACGGCTGGGCGGACAACCGGCTCTTCGACATCACGTACGCGATGCGCGGCAACCACGAGCGCGAGGGCTCCGAGGAGCCGTGGGCCGCGTTCTTCGACTTCGAAGGCGTCGCGGCGCGGGTCGGATCGTCCCGGTTCAGCGAGCAGGGAGAGGACCTGAACTACTCCTTCGACCACGGCAACGCGCATTTCGTCATGCTCGACGTCCTCGGATCGGTCGAGCGGATCGGATCCGAAGAGCTCGAATGGATGGACCGCGACCTCTCGAGCGCCGCCGCGAGGGGCCTGACGCATGCGTTCCTCTTCTGGCACGGCCCCATCTACCAGGTGGCGAACCATTGCTGCAGCACCAACGAGGAGGTCACCGAGGTCATCAATCGTCACCCCATCGTCTCGGCGAGCTTCCACGGCCACGAGCACACGCACGCCTGGGTCCACATCGACGAGGATCGCGTTCCCGGAACGACGCACGAGTTCGAGCAGTTCATCGCGGGAGCCGCCGGAGCGGGCCCGACCGAATGCGAGCCCGGCCGCACCGACTACTGCCAGGACGAGCAGCACGGCTTCGCCGCCGTCACGGTCGCGGGTCGCGACTTCACCGTCGACTTTCACGTGCTGGGCGAGCCGGATCCGGTCTACAGCCTGCGTTTCACCAAGCCCTGAAGAGGGACGCTCCCTTCGTCGCCGGATGAGACGGTCCTCGCCGCGGTGCTATCTTTGGCGGTCGTGGCAACGCAGAAGAAGGCCCGGTTCGTGGTCGGGATCGACCTCGGGACCACCCACACGGCGGTGGCGTTCAGCCCGGCCGACCGCATGGCGATCGAGGTCTTCCCCGTGCCGCAGCTCGTCTCGCCCGGGGAAGCCGCGGCGCTTCCGCTGGTGCCGTCGAGCACGTATCTGCCGGCGGAAGGCGAGCTGCCGCCGGGCGGCACGAGGCTGCCCTGGGGCGACGAGCCGCCTTTCCTCGTGGGCGAGCTCGCCCGGCGGCAAGGGGCCAAGGTCCCCGGACGCGTCGTCACTTCGGCGAAGAGCTGGCTGTGTCACGACCGGGTGGATCGATCGGCCCCGATCCTTCCGTGGGGCGCCCCCGAGGGAGTGCCACGCGTCTCGCCCGTCGAGGCCTCGGCGCGCATCGTCGCCCACGTCCGGGCCGCGTGGGACGCCGCGCACCCCGACGCGCTCCTCGCGGACCAGGACGTCACGCTGACGGTCCCCGCGTCGTTCGACGCCGCCGCGCGTGCCCTCACCGTCGACGCTGCCCGCAAGGCCGGCCTCGACCGGATGCGACTGCTCGAGGAGCCGCAGGCCGCGTTCTACGACTTCTTGCGAGACCACGAGCTGGACCTCGAGGCCGCTCTCGCCGGCGCGCGGCTCGTGCTCGTCGTCGACGTCGGCGGCGGAACGACCGATCTGACGCTGGTTCGCGTCTCGCCCCAGCCCGTCGGCCCACCGCGCCTAGAGCGGCTGGCGGTCGGAGAGCACCTGATGCTGGGCGGCGACAACATGGACGTGACCCTCGCGCGCCATGTCGAGGGCGCGCTGCTCGGCGAGAGCGGCCGGCTCGACCCCTCGCAGTGGGCGGCCCTCGTCCACGCCGCGCGCGCGGCGAAGGAGGCGCTCCTAGGCGAGGCCGCGCCCGACGAGGTGAGCGTCGCGGTCGTCGGTCGCGGCTCGAAGCTCTTCGGCGGAGCGCAGGTCCATGCGCTTCGCCGCGTCGATGCCGAGCAGATCCTGCTCGACGGCTTCTTGCCCAGGACGGGACCGGCCGACCTGCCCGAGCGCGGCCGCCGCGCCGCGCTCCTGGAGCTGGGTCTGCCGTTCGAGAGCGAGCCGGCGATCTCGCGGCACGTCTGCTCCTTCCTGCGCCGTCACGTTCAGGGCGCCCTGGGATCGGGCGCGGTGGTCGTGGACGGGCTCGTCCGGCCGGAGGCCGTCCTCCTGAACGGCGGCGTCTTCAAGGGCGCGCGGCTCACGGCGCGCCTGTGCGCGGTCCTCGCGGGCTGGTTCCGTGCGCCGGTGCCGCTTCTGCCGCACGACTCGCTCGACCTCGCGGTCGCGCGTGGCGCCGCGTACTACGGCCTCGTCCGGCGAGGGCTGGGCCTGCGAATCGCGGGTGGCTCGGCCCGCGCGTACTACATCGGCGTGGAGACGCCGGGCGGGGTGCGGCAGGCGTTCTGCGTGGCGCCGCGGGGCATGGAGGAGGGTACCGAGATCGAGGTGAAGGACCGGACCTTCGCCCTGAAGCTCGGCCAGCCGGTCTCGTTCCCGCTCTACGCGTCCACCGCCGACCGGATCGACTCGGCCGGCGATCTGGTCGACGTGGACCAGGAGCTCGGATCACTGCCGCCCCTCGCGACGGTGCTCAGGGCCCAGGACGGCTCCACCGCCGAGGTGTCGGTGCGCCTGCGCGCGATCCTGACGGAGATAGGAACGCTCGAGGTCTACCTGTCGACCACCGAGGGTTTCCGCCGCCGGTTCCGGCTCGAGTTCTCGGTTCGGGAGGAGAAGAACGTCGGCGGCGGCGCGGCGGTCGCTCCGATCGACGAGCTCCCGCGCCGGTTCGACGACGCCCGTGCGCTCGTCGAGCGCTGCTACGGCAAGAGCCCGCAACCCGTCGAGCCGCGCGAGGTGCGGTTCCTCCACAGGCAGCTCGAGAAGGCGATCGGGGACCGCGACGGCTGGTCGTCGGCGGTCAACCGCGAGCTCTGGAACATCGTGCTGCGCGGAGCGCAGAAGCGCCGCCGCAGCGCCGATCACGAGCGCGTCTTCTTCCAGCTCGCCGGCTTCTGCCTGCGGCCGGGCTTCGGCGCGCCGCTCGACGAGTGGCGCATCGGCGAGCTCTGGAAGCTCTGCGGCCAGGGAGTGCAGTACCTGAACGAGAAGGCGAACTGGTCGGAGTGGTGGGTCATGTGGCGCCGGGTCGCAGGCGGCCTGGACCGCGCCCGGCAGGAGGCCCTCGCCCTGGCCATACGTCCGAGCCTCAAGCCCAAGGAAGGCGGCTGGGCCGCAGCAAAGAAGCCGAAGGCGCAGGGCCATGACGAGATGGTGCGGCTCGTCGCGTCGCTCGAGCGGCTACCCGCCGCCGAGAAGGCAGATGTCGCGCGCTGGATCTGGACGCGGCTCGACGACCCGACGTCGGCCACGACGCTGTGGCCCATCGGTCGCATCGGCGCCCGCGTCCCGTTCTACGGGAGCATCCACGACGTCGTTGGGCGCGACCTCGCGGCCGGATGGGTCGAGCGGATCCTCGCGCTCGACTGGACCAGGGTCGACGGCGCCGCGTTCGCCGCCGCCCAGCTCGCCCGCGTGACGGGGGACCGCGAGCGGGATCTCGACGAGCCCCTGCGCGAGAAGGTAGCCGCGCGCCTGGCCGCCGGTGGCGCCTCGGAGACCTGGCTGCGGATGGTGCGCGAGGTGGTGGAGCTGTCGGCCCAGGACGAGATGCGAGTCTTCGGCGACACGCTGCCGGTCGGCCTGAAGCTCGCTCTCTGATCCAGAGAACGTGTTCGAGATGCGGCGCCCGGCAGGGCGCCTTCCTTGCACGTCCTCGAGTCGGGGACGGCCGTGCCTGTGGAGTCGAAGGTGGTCCGACTCGAGAACCAAACACCGACCCGCCCGTCTGACTCGACGTCCTACGGGAGGGACCATGGGAACCAGATGCGTGCACTGGGTGCTGGCGGCCGTTTTTTGCGCAGGATCACTGGGGTGCGGAGGGTCGGCTCGGAGCCGCGGCGCCGCAACGGCTCGGCCGCGTGGGCGGGTCGTCGCGAGCCTGGCGGCCGTGCCACTCGCGGACTGCCCCACGGCGCCCGGGAGCTCGGGGTCCGCCGGAATAGAGGCTGACCCCAGGGTCCGGGCCGCGGCGCAGAAGGGGCTCGAGTTCCTGGCCCGGGACACGATCGCCTGGCAGGAGCAGCACAACTGCTACGGCTGCCACGTGCAGGCCGTCACGCTGGAGGCGCAGATCGTCGGCCGCCGGCACGACTACCGGGTGCCCGCCGAGGACCTGCAGGCCGTGATGCGTGGAATGCTGGAGATCCCCGGCGGGGCGCGCAGGCCCGTCGGCTTCTCCGTGCAGGACAACCCGAGCCACCTCATCGAGTCCGCGAAGGCGTTCGGCGGCGCCGCGCTCGCCCAGTACGACGAGCACATGGGCCCCGAGGTGCGCGAGGAGCTGATCCGCACCGCCGAGTCGCTCCTCGAGTACCAGGAGGCCGATGGGTCGGTCCGATCCACCGACCGCCGGCCGCCGGTCGTGGCCGGCCCGATGCAGTCCACGACGCAGGCAGCCCAGACCTGGCGCCAGGCCTACGCCCGGACCGCGAACGAGCGGTGGCTGCCGCCCATCGCGCGTGCCGAGGCGTACCTGCGCAACCGCGCCGCTCAGCTCACGGACGACGCGCCCGAGCGCATCCTCGAGCTCGACTACGCCATCATCGGCCTCGTCGCGGCCGGTGCGCAGGCGACGGAGGCCGTGCTGCGCGACCTCGACCGGCAGCTCCGCGGCGGGCAGAACGACGACGGCGGCTGGGCGATGGGCCGCGGCGGCGACTCCGACGCCTTCTCGACCGGACAGGCCCTCTATGCGCTCAAGCTCCTCGGCGCGAACGACGGCGACTCCGCGATCCGACGCGGCGCGGCGTGGCTCGTCGACCACCAGCGCGAGGACGGTGGGTGGTCGCAGGGCGGCGCGAGGCGCGGCGAGGCGATGTGGGCGGTCCTCGGGCTCGTCTCGACCGACGTCATGTCCCTGTCGATCGCCGGGCTTCGCGACGGCGAGCACGTCTCCGGCCCGACCGAGATCGCGCTCGGGGCCAGCGACAACGGCGGCGCAGCCGTGCGCCGGCTCGACGTCTCGGTCGACGACGTCCCGGTCCACAGCGTCTGCGGCGATCGCGCCCGGTACTCGCTCGATGCGAGCACGCTCGCCGAAGGCGTCCATCAAGTCGACGTCGTGGCCACCAACACCCGCGGCCAGACCAGCCGCCGCCGGATCGAGGTCTACGCCGGCGACTATTACCTGACTCGCGTCGGCACGACCTTCGCCGACGGATCCACCATCGTGTCGTTCCGCAACGTGGCGCCCGCGGCGACGCCGACCGCGGTCCGGCTGAGAGTGCTCACTGACACGGGGCGCCCGGGCGAGGGCGAGGAGGTCTTCTCGACTCGCCAGGAGGGCACCCAGGGCGCGATGCGCTTCTCCTGGAACGGCGCGACCCGCGACGGCGGCCGCGCGGCCGCAGGCCGCTACAGGGCAACCCTCGAGATCGAGTCGGCGGGCCGTACGTTGCAGACCGTCGACGTTCCCTTCGTCCACGACACGCTCGAGGCCCAGCGCGCCGCGTTCGGCGAGGTCGCGGGCCAGCTCCGCGTCGATGGGGCGGCGCCGGCGGCCAACGCCGAGGTCGAGCTCGTCGACCAGTCGGGCAACGTCCTTCAGCGTGCGCGAACGACCCACTCCGGCCAGTACCGCTTCCGCAACCTCGAGCGCGGTCGCTACAGCGTCCGGGTGCGCAGGCCGGGCTTCCGTGACGCGACCGCTCCGGTGACCGCAGCTCCCGCCTCCACGGACAGCGCCGACTTCGATCTCGCGAGGCACTAGACGCGGGTGCAGTGTCGCGCGAGGGACCCCGAGACGTCGTTACCGACACGAACGCCGATACTGACACGGATGAGGTCACCTGCGGGCTCGAGGGTCGCTTGCCGCCGGGGAGTCTCCGGGATCGCGCCTGGCTGTCGTTCCTTGACGACGGTTCGCGTCTGGGCGAGATCCGCTGCATGCGAGAGTACTGGCTCGGTGGTACGGTCATCGGGTTCGACGGAACGGTCCTCGAGGTCTTCGGCTGCACGTACGTGACGAGGCACCATATCTATCAACTGCGGGGCCTCTTGCTCGGCCAGGCACGCAGTGGCAAATGGCGACTCGCGGTCGATGGCCCGGGGCAGGGAACCCCGTATCTCGAGCTCGACAGCGAGCATGATGTCGCCGGGGCGCGGGCGCTCATCGAAGCCGTCAACGAAGCTCGTACGGCTCGCGGTTGGCCCCCGGTGCCGACCTCGTAGCCGCGACCTGCGTTCGGAGCAGGTTCGCGCCAAGGGCTGCGGCGTGAGGAAGAGAACGAATGCGATGGGGAGTCCGTCGCCCCGCTCTTGCGCGTGTTACCATCCATTCGGCGTGCGCGCGGGGAGTCATCGTCGAGCGCCTCGAGCTTGCCTGGTCGCGCTGGCCCTGGGTCTGGCGCAGCTCGCCTGCGGCTGCGGGCGAATCGGGTTCGACCCGGAGGTCGGCGACGTCGACGGCTCGGCGCAACCTGATGGGTCGGCCGACGGATCGGCGCCTGACGGGTCCCTCGACCGCGACGCGGCGACGGGCGTGGACGGCGGTGGCGGCGACGACGGGGGCGATTCCGACGCCGGCGGCGACGACGGAGGCGATTCCGACGGGGGAGCCGGCGACGCCGGGCTCGACGGTTGCGTCCCGTCCGGCCTCGAGTCCGCGGCCGGATGCCTGGACGCCATCGACAACGACTGCGACGGCCTCGTCGACGTCGCCGACCCGGACTGTGCCGGATGCCTGGATGGCGACGGGGATGGCGCGTTCCCAGTCGCCTGCGGCGGCGACGACTGCGACGACGACGACGGCGCGATCCGGCCGGGGGCCGGCGAGGTCTGCGGCGACGGCGTCGACCAAGACTGCAGCGGTGCGGATCTCCCCGATGACGGCGATTCGGACGGATCCACCTCGATCGCGTGCGGCGGTGACGACTGCGACGACGGCGACGGCTCGATCCGGCCCGGCGCCGGCGAGGTCTGCGGCGACGGCATCGATCAGGATTGCAGCGGTGCGGACCTCCCCGACGATGGCGATGCGGACGGCTCCGTCTCTATCGACTGCGGCGGCGACGACTGCGACGACTCGGAGCCATCGGTATCGCCATCAGCGCTCGAGGGCCCGGCCGGCTGCTCGGACGGCATCGACAACGACTGCGACGGCGCCATCGATGACGCGGATCCCGGTTGCGGCTGCCAGCACCCCCTCGTGAACGAGAGCTGCGCGGCCGGCTGGTGCCGGATCCCTCCGGGTTGCTTCTGGGCTGGCTCGCCCGACACCGAGAACTGCCGGACGGACGCCGAGGATCGCGCGCCCGTGACGCTCACCCGCGCCTTCGAGATCTCGCGGACCGAGGTCACGCAGGCCGAGTACGAGGCATCGATGGGATCGAACCCGTCGCGGAACGACACCTGCGGCCCCGACTGTCCGGTCGAGAGCGTGAGCTGGAACGACGCGGCGAAGTACTGCAACGAGCTGTCGGTCGCTGCGGGGCTGTCCGAGTGCTACGTGTGCGAGCTGGTCGGGCAGAACTGGCGCTGCGGCGAGTCGCCGAGCTACCCGGGCGCCGCCGTCTTCGACTGTCCAGGCTACCGGCTGCCCACCGAGGCCGAGTGGGAGTACTCCGCGAGGGCCGGAGTCGCGACCGCGACGCCCGCGGGGGAGCTCGGGGACTGCCAGACAGATTCCGTTCTGGACGCCTTCGCCTGGTACTGGGACAACGCGCGCGGCGACCCGCAGCCGGTGTGCGGCCTGCAGGCAAACGGCTGGGGACTTTGCGACATGCTCGGCAACGTCTCGGAATGGACGCACGACCAGTACGTCATCCACCGCGGGACCGCTGCCGTCACCGACCCGGTGTTCGCGCCTGACAACAGAGTCGCCGCCCGCGGCGGCTCCCATTTCGACTTCTCCGCCCCAAACCGGCACGCCGACCGCGTCTACTTCGCACCGCTCGGCCAGAGCTTCGATAGCTGGGGCTTCCGGGTCGTCCGAACGGTCGAGTAGGGGCTCCTTTCAAGCGCGCGCCGTGGCGACCAGCTTGTACAGACAGAAGCGGACGTCGTCGCCCTCGTCACGAACGCCAAGCGCCTCGCGTGTCGTCTGTCTGGCTTCTCGCAAGAGCCTCAGGATCTCGGCCTGAGCCTCGGGCGGCGTCCGGGAGCGTTCGCACCACTCGGCCGCGCTGGTCCCGCCGGGAAGCTCGGTCAGCCTTTCGTCGACGCCGCCCTCGATCGCTATCTCGCGGAAGCCCGCGCCCTCCAGCGCGTCCCTCCATTCGGCGGGCGT
Organism: Deltaproteobacteria bacterium; assembly: GCA_016190375.1. GTDB lineage: Bacteria > Myxococcota_A > Polyangia > JACPQR01 > JACPQR01 > JACPQR01. Next base: position 29,118 of record JACPQR010000110.1, on the reverse strand, counting down.
CCACGTGCCCCTGTGCGTCGCGTCGTGGAGCACCTCGAGGCGATGCTGCAGGGCTCGCAGCTCCGGGTCCGTCGCCGCGGCGAGGTCGGTCCACGCCAGCCGGCCACCGGATCGAAGGACGCGCCGCGCTTCCCTCAGCGCCGCGCCCAGGTCGTCGAAGTGGTGCGCCGCGGTGCGGCAGGTGACGACGTCGAAACACTCGGCCGCAAACGGAATGCACTCGGCCGGCGAGACGACTCCGCGCAGGTTGGAGAGGCCGGCGTCGCGCGCGCGCCCGAGGGTCTGTTGGACCATCGATCGCGAGACGTCGTGGGCCACGACCAGGCGGACGGCGGGCGCGAACGCGAGGGCGGTGTGGCCACCGCCCGTCGCCACGTCGAGGACCGCGTCGGTCGCCCTTGGCTGCACGCGCAGGGCGAGCATGGCGAGCGTGCGCCCCCGAGCGTGCGACTCGCTCAGAGCGTAATCGCGGGCCAGCGGCCCGAACTGCCGGACTGTATCTCGTGTCATGTGGCACATCGTGTCATGGAGCGCCCCCTGCTCGCAGCGGCCAATTGCGCCGTGCGTGAACGGAACGGGGCGAGATATGGCGGCGCGATCGGCGGGAGCTATCTTGGTCGAAGAAGCGGCGAGGGAGCTGATGAAGAAACCCATCTATGCGATCGGTGGGCTGGCGGCGGGCGCGGCGCTCATGTACTGGCTCGACCCGCTCAGCGGCAGGCGGCGGCGCTCCGTGGCTCGAGGCAGGGCAGAGCACCTCGCGCGCGAGGCCCGTCGGGCGATCGACGTGACCAGGTACGACCTGAGGCACCGCGCGCGCGGGCTGCTCGAGGATGCGGTGGGGCGCCTCGAGGAGCGACCGATCGATGACGTGGTCCTGCACGAGCGGGTACGGGCAGCGCTCGGCCGCGTCTGCTCGCATCCCCACTCGCTGGAGACGCCGGTCACGAACGGGATCGTGACCCTCCGCGGACCCGTCCTCGCTCGCGAGGTCAGGGAGATCCGCTCGAGGATCACTCGAGTCCCGGGTATCAAGGCGGTCGATGATCGACTGGAGGTCTTCCCCGACGCGACCGACGTCCCGGCGCTGCAGGGTGGCCCGACTCGCAGGATGGGGCGATTCGAGCTGCTGCAGGAGAGGTGGGCGCCCGCCCCGCGCTTCGTCGCTGGAGCAGCGGGAGCAGCGCTCGTCGGAGCTGGGCTGGCGGCCCGCAGGTCTGCCCTCGGCGTCGCCACGGGTCTGACCGGCGCCGCGCTCTTGCTGCGAGCCGCGACCAACTTGCCTCTGCGCAGGCTCGTCGGGATCGGCGCGGGTCGTCGCGCCGTGGAGATCGTCAAGGAGATACAGGTCAACGCCCCCGTCGAGGAGGTGTTCTCCTTCTTCCGGGCATTCGAGAACTTCCCCCGCTTCATGACCCACGTCGAGGACGTCCGCCGTCTGGCCGAGGGACGCACCCGCTGGACCATCGCGGGCCCCGCCGGGATCCCGATCACCTGCGAGTGCGAGGTCACGGAGGTGCGGCCCAACAGGCTCGTCGCCTGGAGGAGCACGCCGGGCTCGTTCGTCCGGTGCGAGGGAACGATCCTGTTCGAGCGCCTGTACGGCGGCACACGGCTCAACATCCGCATGGGATACAACCCGCCCGGGGGCGCGATCGGACACGCGCTCCTCGAGCTCTTCGGCGCCGATCCCAAGAAGCTGATGGACGACGATCTCGTGAGGTTCAAGTCCCTCATCGAGACGGGCAAGGCCACGGGTCGAGCCGAGACCGTGACGAAGGAGGAGCTGCGCTCGCTCGTCCCCTTCACCGTGCACTAGCTCTCAGTTCGCCTGCGGGTCTCTGTCCTCGCGCAGGTACGCGATCGTCCGGACGAGCTCGACCAGCCGCTCGCGCTGCGCGGCGGTGAGGCTCGAGAATCGCACGCCCATCCCCGGGTTCGGATTGTCGCCGCCGGGCCTGAAGGGGTTGATCCACACCACCTCGCCCTCGAGCTCGATCGCGTCAGGGCCGGCGGCATCCGCCTCGGGCGGTGGCGCGAAGCGAAGCTTCAGGCGCGTGCCGGGCATCATCGGGTTCAGCGTCTGGATGAAGATCCCCATCACCGAGATGTTCGTGATGTAGGAGAACAGGAAGGTGTCGCCGCTCGCATAGTCGACAGACAGGACCGTGTCGACACGCTCGTGGGCTCGCCTGTTCTCCGGACCACCGCCGCCCGGGCCCTCGTCCCCCGTCGGGTCGTGGTCGTCGTCTTCCGTCACTAGCGCACCACGAGCGTGCCGCCCTTGACCCGGTTGACGTCGTCGGCGGGGCCCTCCACGACGGACAATCGCCTGTCTCCCTCGAAGAAGCCGAGGAAGATCGTGTAATCGCCAGGACGGAAATGTGCGGGCACTCGCAAGGTCTGACGATCGACGATGTAGTCGCCCTGGGCCCAGTAGCGCAAGGGGTACTTTCCGTCGACGGGATCGTGGTCGCCGTTCAACCGGGCTCCCTGCCCGTCGATGTGCACGAACATCTTGTAGCCCGGTGGGCGCTGGTTGCAGCGGAAGTAGTAGGTGATCGTGAGCTCCTCTCCGGCACCGAGCGTCTCGTCGCGACCAGCTCGCCCGAGGTCGTAGCCCAGGTAGTCGATCTTCCGCTCGAAGCTGGCGAACACGCGGTGCCTGATGGATGGCTCGCGCGACAGCACGAACGCGCGCAGCGGGTTCGTGTCCCTCTCACCCGATCGGACCAGGTTCGATCCGAGCAGGAGCCGCGAGCTCCTGTCGTCGAGGATCCGGACGTGCTGGCGCGTCTTCGCGCGGACCGCCGAGGTCACGGCGGCGAGCTCCGACTCCGGGAAGACCACGAATCGTCGCTCCTCGGTCGCGAGGAACGTGGCGACTGCGGCCGCGGTCGACAGGTCGTTGACGCCCCCCTCGCTGTAGTAGGCGGCCGAGCGAGAGCCCGTGTGGAACTCGCCCAGCGTCTCGCCGGGGCGCCGCAGCCTCTCGTAGGTATCGAACACCTGCCGCGCGCTGAACTCCTGCCCCAGCCTCGGCAAGAACCCCCACGAGCCCCAGCAGGCGATGACGAGCGCGAGCGCCCCGAGGAGCATGGGGCGGCGTGACGACAGGAATCGCACGCCCTCCCACCCCGCCTGGTAGGCGACGATTGCGAGCGCGGCGGCGAGCGGGAGCGGGAAGAGCGCGAGATGGGCTCGCTGCGCGAGGCGCGTCATCATCGACCAGGGCGCGATCGGCCACCCCGAGAGGATGACGATCGCGGAGACTCCGAGGTAGATCCAGACCGCCGCGAGCACGAACGCCGCGGTCCGCCATGCCAGCTCGTCTCGGACGCGCCGCCGCAGACCAGCCCAGAGCTCGACGAAGCGCGCGCGCGGCGCGTCTCCCGCTCCCTGGCTGAGGACGTACCAGGTCCCGAGCGCGAAGACGGAGATCGCGGGCGCATAGAACCGCCCGACGCGGTAGGAGGCGGGGAACTTCATCTCCCCCAGATCGAGCGACCTCAGCGGGCTGTCGGGGTAGAGCAGGAAATCCCGCAGGAGCACGGCCCCGACGACGCAAGCCACGAAGGCCTCGAAGCGACGGGGAGCGTCGGAGCGCTCGAGCTGCCTGATCCACGAGGCGAGCGCCACCGCGACGAGCGGCGTGGCCGCGAACGCCCTCGGTCCGACGCGACCCGCCAGGTACGCCTGCACGCCGTAGGACAGCGCGAGGCCCGCGATCGCGAGCAGGCGCAGCGGCGCCTCCCTCGCGGACCGCGGCTCGGCGCCGTTCCCGGCGACGAACAGCCCCACGAGGGCGAGAGGGAGCACGACCGACCACGGGAACATGCCGTGTGCGACCTGCTCGATGAGCGAGTCGAACGTCCGGAGCGCCCCCGTCTTCGTCACGCCCCCCGTCATGAGCATGTACGAGAACGTCTCGCCAGGCTTCGCGAGCGGCGATCCGTCTTCGCCCAGCGCCCGAGCGAGCGCCTCGAGGCCGGCGGCGGTCGTCATCCAGACCCCGACCGCCGCGATCGAGCCGGCGACGATGGCGATGAGCACGAGGACGGGCAGCCGCTCCGGAGCGGCCGGCGCGGGCCTGAGATCGCCTCGGAGCGCCGCCACGAGGACGAGCGCAAAGAGCGGCATGGCGACCCCGACCAGCGCCCCGCTGGCGAAGAGCGCGGGGACGAGGGCGGCGAAGCCGAGGAGCCAGGCGCACAGCCGCGGCACGAGACCGAGCTCCCCCCAGATCGCAAGCGCCAGGAGGCTCCAGACGGCGCAGATGCTCGCGATCCCGACGGCGTCCCCCATCATCAGCGATGCGTTCAGGTAGAACAGCGGGGACGTGGCCAGGCAGAGGGCCGCCCAGATCCCCATCCGCTCGTCGGCCAGCCGCGAGACGCAGAGGTAGAGGGCGAGGACGGCGAGCGCGCCCGCCAGAGCGAGGCCCGCCCTGCCGCTCCACTCGGAGGTCCCGCCGAGTCGGAACCCGAACGCTATGAGCGCGGACCTGAGCCAGGGCGCCCTCGAAGCAGTGCGGATCTCCCTGTCGGTCGAGCCGGGATCGATGCTTCCGACGCCCTCCAAGGCGATGGTCCGCCCCGCGTCGGCGGCGTCGATCTCCCACGGATCCCAGATGCCGCTCCTCCCCAGGCCGGCGCCGAGGAGGATGGCCGTCGCGCCGAAGACCACGAGCGCCGTCACGAGCCGAGGACCGCTGGTGGCCCCTTCCACGGGCGGCCACCATAGCAGAAGTAGTCCATCGGAGAAGCACACACGCTTGACCAAGGGCGGACGACCCTCCTATCGTCTCGCCCCGTGAGAATCGAAAAGGACCGGGTCGTCACCCTGAGCTACACCCTGTCGGTCGTCGACGGCGACATCATCGAATCCTCGGAGAAGCGGGGAGGGCCGCTGCGCTTCGTCTACGGCTTCTCGGCGCTCTTGCCGGGCTTCGACAAGAACCTCGACGGGCTCGAGAAGGGCCACGAGAGGGAGTTCGTCCTGGAGCCGTCCGAGGCCTTCGGCGCCGAGGACTCGGGGCCCGAGGGCGAGATGCTCCGCTCCGAGTTTCCGGCGAGCGCCTCGCTCGAGGTGGGCCGCAAGTTCGCCGCGAACCTGCCCGACGGCGGCGGCCCGGTCAACTTCGTGGTCCTGTCCCTCGACAGCGACCAGGTGAAGATCCGGTACCTGCACCCGCTCGCGGGCAAGCGAATCAAGGCGCAGGTGAAGGTGCTCGAGGTGCGCAACGCCACACCCACCGAGATCGTGACCGGCGAGGTCGAGGTCCCGCCGCCCGTTCCGAGGTAGCTCTCTTCACTCGATCGTTATCGAGTCGAGCTCGCCGTCGAGGCGCCCGACGAGTCGCCGGAACTCGTCCATCTGCGCCCGCGGGACCGGGCGACCCGGCCGCACCTCGAAGCCCTCGGGGTCGATGAACCGCCCGTTCTTCTTCATTCCGTAGTGCAGGTGCGGTCCCGTGGCGCGGCCGGTCGATCCGACATAGCCGATCACCTGTCTCTGGTCGACGCGCGTTCCGACGGACTGGCCGGGCTCGAAGCGCGACAGGTGCGCGTAGATCGTGACGAGCCCATCCGCGTGCTGGATCTGCACCATGTTGCCGGCGGGGCCACCGTCGCCGCGCGCGATGATCGTGCCGGCAGACGAGGCGTACACCGGAGTCCCCGGCGGCGCCGCGAGGTCCACGCCCATGTGGCCCATCACCCGGTGCAGGACCGGGTGCATCCTTCTGGGGTTGAACTCGCTGGTGACGCGCACGAACTTCAAGGGCGAGCGAAGGAACTCGCGCTCGACGGAACGGCCGCTCGACGTGAAGTAGCCCTCCTGGTCGCCGGCGGCGAACCGGTAGACCCGGGCTTGCCCGGCCTTCTCGCCCCGGTACTCGAGCGCCTTGATCGGACCGTATCGCTGGAAAGACCCCTGCACCCTCTCCTCGTCGACGACGACGCGGAGAGTGTCGCCCGGACGCTGGCGAGTGTAGAAGTCGACCTCGTTCGATAGGATCTCGGCGATCGTACCGACGATCACGCTCCTCAGGCCCGCTCTGGTGGCCGCCTCGAACAGCGAGCTCTGGACGCGGGCGCCCTTCGCGACGTGGATGCGCTGCACGGGAACGCGCCTGCGGGCGCCATGGAGCGCTCCCCGCCCGTCTCTCGTGACGTCGTAGATCTCCGCGGCGCTGACGCGGTAGCTGAGGGCGTGCAGCTTCTTCGTGGCCGGGTCGAAGCGCAGCACGTAGGAATGCTCGGGACGGACCCGCCGGACGTCGAACTTGCCAAGGAGAGCCTGCGCGAGCTCGTGTGACTCGGCGGCTCCGAGGCCGTGACGCTTGAGCACCCCCGACAGCGTCCCCGCCCGGTCCACTGTGCCGCGCTTGACCTCGAGCCCGGGAAGGTCGCGCTCGATCTCCGCCGCAGCCTGAGCTTCCTGGGGCGCCACCTCGGCCGATCGAGGCGCGGCCTCGGGCGCCGGGGTGGCGGCGGGCGAACGAGCTGTCGGAGCCGGCGGCTCGGCCGACTTCGCCGCGGCTGGGTGCTCGGCTCCGGGTCGCCTCCGGGCCGCTCGCCCGCCCGCCTGGTCGGAGTCGCCGGCACCGGCGAGCGCGAGCGGGACCGCGACGGCCGCGGCGACGAAGGCCAGCGTCCCGGCGATCGCCAGCACGACCCGCCGTCGCTTGGAGGCGCCAGGGTCCCCGAGAGTGGGCAGGGGGATGGGGTGGGTCACGACGCCACGGCCCTCTCGGCCTGGCGGAGCATCTCCGCCGCCGCGGCCCGCGTCCGCGGGGTCACGCGCAGCCCGCCCAGCATCCTCGCGACCTCGTCGAGGCGGTCCTTCTCGCCCAGCGCTTCGATCCTCGAGACCGTGCGCTGGCCGAGGGCCTCCTTGCGAACCACGAAGTGGCGGTCGGCGTAGACCGCGATCTGGGGCAGGTGAGTGATGCAGAGTACCTGGTGATGGTCGGCGACCTGCCGGAGCTTCTGGCCGATGACCTCGGCCACCGCCCCGCCGACGCCCGCGTCCACCTCGTCGAAGACGTACGTTCCCGCCGGCCCCAGGCCAGAGAGCACCCTCTTGACGGCGAGCATGGCCCGCGACAGCTCGCCGCCCGAGGCGATTCGACGAAGCGGCCGGGCGTCTTCACCACGGTTCGGCGCGATCAGGAACTCGACCCGATCGATCCCGTCCGGTCCGAGCCGGGCCCCGTCCACGACGAGGTCCCCGTCGGCCGCCGTCGCCGGGGTCACGTCGACCACGACGCGAGCTCCGCCCATCCCCAGCGAGGACAGCTCCCCGGAGATCGCCATACCGAGCTCGGCCGCCGCCTCGCGCCGCCGGGCCGACAGCGCCCTCGCCAGGGCGCCCGCGCGGCCGAGCGCCTCGTCCTTCTCTGCCAGCGCACGGGCCAGGAGCTCCTCGTGCGAGCCGAGCCTGCCGAGCTCGGCCGCGAGTCGCTCCCGGTGCTCCATCACCGAGGCGACGCTTCCCCCGAACTTGCGGGTCAGGCGCTCGAGCAGGTGGAGCCGCTCGTCTACCTCGGCCAGGCGCGCCGGATCGACGCTCACGCTCCTCGCGTAGCGCCCGAGCGACAGGGCGGCGTCCTCGAGCGAGAGCCGCGCGGCCTCGATGGCCTCTGCCGGACCGTCGAGCGCGGGATCGAGCGCCCGCAGATCGACCAGGCTGGCTCCGAGGGCGGCGAGCTCGCCACAGATCGATCCATCCCTGCCGTAGAGCGCGTCTTCCGCGGCGCCGGTGACGTTGCCGAGCCGCTCCGCGTGCCTCAATCTCTCGCGTTCGACCCGGAGCGCCAGATCCTCGTCGGGCAGCGGCGTCGCCGCGTCGATCTCCTGGAGCTGGAAGCGGACGAGGTCCAGCCGCTCCGCTCGCGTGCGCTCGTCGGCGTCGAGGCCGCGGGCCCGACGGCTGGCGTCGGCGAGGGCAAGGGCCGCGGCCGCGAGGTCGGCACCCAGGCCGGTCAGCCCCGCGAACATGTCGAGGAAGGCCATGTGGGAACGCGGGTCGGAGAGCGTGTGGTGCTCGTGCTGGCTCGAGATGTCGCAGAGGCCGGAGGCGACCTCGCCGAGCACCGCGGCCGAGGTGGCCCTGCCGTTCAGGTAGGTCCGGCCCCGTCCCTTGGCTTCGACCACGCGCTGGACGCCGAGCTCCTCGTCGCCGCCGAACCCCGCCTCCTCCAGCCTCCGGCGCAGCGCGGGGTCGTCCGCGACATCGAAGACGGCGGCGATCTCGGCCGCCTCGGCGCCCGCGCGCACGACGTCCGGCCGCGTCCGACCACGCCCGCCCATGAGGAGATCGATCGCCAGGACGAGGATCGACTTTCCGGCGCCGGTCTCGCCGGTGATGACGTTCAAGCCGGGGCCGAACGTCACGTCGACCGCATCGATGATCGCGAGGTCCCTGACGTGAAGGTGACTGAGCATGACTCGATCGGAGCCTCGCCGGCCAGCGAAGCAAGGCTCGGACCATATACGAGATCCCGAAACGCGTGAACAAGGGGGGCCCCGAGGTGGCGATTCGCCGGCGAGTCGCCATGGCGCCACTCGGGGCGACCTCGAGTTTCCGCGCGAGAAGGGCGATCGCGCGCGGCACCGCTCTTGCTCGGCCCGCGGTTGCGACCGTGAGACCTCCCCGCTATATTGCGCCCTCCTTGGAGATCCTTCGCTCGTATCGAGAGGGCCCGGTGCCGGCCCCGCCCAGCGTCGTCACGATCGGGAACTTCGACGGAGTCCACGCGGGCCACGTCGAGATCCTCCGGCGGCTGGTCGCGCGGGCCCGCCGGGACAAGCTCCGGGCCACGGTGTTGACGTTCGATCCTCACCCGCTCGTCGTCCTGGCGAGAGAGGCGGCGCCCGGGCTGATCATGCCGATCTGGCGGCGCTGCACGAGGATCGAGGAGCTCGGAGTCGACGCGATCCTGGTGCAGCCCTTCGATGCTGCTTTCGCCGCGCTCGACCCGTCGAGCTTCGTCGAGGACGTCCTGCGAGGGGGGCTCGGCGCCCGCGTCGTGGTCGTCGGCGCCGGCTTCCGGTTCGGGGCCGGGCGCGCGGGTGAGATCGACGCGCTCTCGCGCGGGGACTTCGGCCCGATGGACGTCGAGGTCGTCCCTCCGGTCCTCCAGAGCGGCGAGCCGGTCTCTTCGTCGAGGATCCGCGCGGCCCTGCAGAGGGGCGACATCGAGCAGGCGACCGCGCTGCTAGGTCGGCCGTACGAGCTCATCGGCAGGGTGGTGCGCGGCGACGGCCGAGGCCGATTGCTCGGCTTTCCCACCGCGAACCTCCGCGCCGAGAACGGCGTCTTGCCTGCCGACGGAGTCTACGCCGGCGTGACGCAGGAAGGCCGCGCCGCGGTGGTCAACATCGGAGTCCGGCCGACGTTCGGCGCCGGCCGCGCCGTCGAGGTCCACGTCATCGATTTCTCCGGTAACCTCTACGACCGGACCCTGGGGCTCGCGATCCTGGCGCGGGTCCGGGACGAGAGGAAGTTCTCGAGCGCCGCCGAGCTCGAGGCGCAGATCAAGCAGGACGTCGCTCGCGCCAGGCAAATCGTGGGAGGAACGTGATGGATCGAAACGAGCTCGAGATGATGACCCGCGACGAGCTGCTCTCGCTGGCCCGGGCCTGCGGGATCGACGGAGCCGAATGGCTCGGCCGCGACGAGCTGGTGACGACGCTCGCGCGCGCGGCGGCCCCGGGCAAGCCGCGCGGGCTGTTCGAGAAGGCGAAGGCACTGTTCGACCGGGCCATCGAGCTCGGTCAGAAGTTCGGCAAGCCCGGACGGGCGTCGCAGCCGCCCCCGCCTGCGCCTCCGCCGCCGGAGCCGGCAGCCTCCGGCGACCAGGCGGCGCAGGGGACCGGCGCGACGGCGAGGGCGCCGGACTCCACGGGCGGCGAAGGCGGGGCCCGCGCCGAGGGTGCCGGGAAGGAGGCTCAGGACGAGTTCGAGACGCTGACCATGGCGGAGGTCTACGCCGCACAGGGTCTGGTCGAGCAGGCGTCCAAGATCGCGAGGGCCATCGCCCTCCGCGAGCCCGACAACGCCGCGGCGGCCGCGCTGGCCTCGAAGCTCGAGGCCCAGATCGAGGCAGCGAAGCCCCCGCCCGGCCCTCCGCCCGGACCGCTCTTCCTCGACCTGGAGGAGCCTCCCGACCGCTACGGCGAGGACGTGGTCTCGCTGCTCATGGTGGAGCCGAGCCTGGTCTACGTGTACTGGGAGGTGACCGAGGGCGGGCGAGCCGGGGCGCGAGCTTCTCTCGGCGGAGACGGCCACCTCACCCTGCGCTTCTTCTCCGCGCGCGCCGAGGAGACGTCGATCCGGGACGAGCCGCTGGACCACGGCCGCGACGTGGGTGAGTTCTTCTTCCATGGCGTCGTGGCCGGCGCCCGGCACCGCGTGGCGATCGGGCTCAGGTCCGCCGACGGCCGCTTCGCTCCGATCGCCCACTCGAGCCCCGCGTGGACGCCGCCGGCTTCGCCGTCGGAGGACACGCGCGTCGAGTGGATGAAGGTCCTCCCACCGGCCGAGCGCTCGGCGGAGGTATCGCCTCCGACCGCGGCGGGCACGACGACCGCCGGCGCCAGGGAGCAAGCGCTCGCCCGGCGGCGTGCGATCGAGGGCTGGCCGATGGGCTCTTCCGATCTGGTCGTCAAGCGAAGTCCCCAGGCGCCGTGAGCTCCCGTACGAAAGCCTGGTGCGCTTTCACCGTCGTGGTGACGGCGCTCGTCGTCTCTGGCCGCACGGTTGCCGCGGCAGAACATCCGAGAACCGACGATCCGACCGGCACCGAGGCCCTGGAGGAGTCCCCGCCGCTCGTGGAGGAGCCCTCCGATGCGCGACTGGGCGCCGAGATCGCGCCGCTCGCCGCCGATTCGGCGGATCTCCACATCGATCTCCGTCTGCGCGCGCTCCGAACGGCACGCCCGACGAGGCTCGTGCCTCGGATCTCGGTGGTCGTCCGGGCGACCTGGCAGGATGGTCCCCAGGTCGAGCTCGAGCCAGGCGAGCTCGATCGGCTGAGCTTGGCCCATGGGTCGAGGCTCGAGTGGCTGGTGCTCGCCGCATGGGGTGGACCATGAGGTCGCTCGCGGCAACGCTCCTGATGCTGATCGCGAGTCAGCCAGCCGCATTCGCTCGCGAGCCGCGGATCGACGAGGTCCAGGCCGCGGCCGTCCGGACTGCCCACGCCGATCCGTCGCGTGCCGAGGCCGCCGCGGATCGGGCGCGCGCGGCCGGGCTTCTGCCGGCCCTCCGCGTTCGCGTCGCGCGAGATCTCGACAGGGACCAGTCGCTGGACCTGGAGCCCGGCGCGTCGGACCAGCTCGGGCTCGACGCGAGCGATCGCCTCGTCCTGGAGGTACGGGCCGAGTGGGACCTGTCGCGGCTCGCGTACGAGCCGGACGAGTTGCACGCGCTCGAGTCCGCCTCGCGCCTGGCGCGCGATCGGCGGGAGGCGATCGAGACCGTGACCAGGCTGTACTTCGAACGACTCCGGCTGGTCGGTCGGCTGGCGCGAGCGCCCGATCCGGAGGCCCGCTCGAGGCTCGGCGAGGTCACCGCGATCCTCGACGCTCTGACGGGTGGTTACTTCGGCCGCCAGCTCCGGAGGCGTCCATGATGATCGAGAGAAAGGACCGGCGGTTCGAGGTCGAGCTCGCCGCCGAGGTGGACGTGCAGGGCGAGGTGCTCCTCGCCGCCACGCGGAACCTCAGCCGCGGCGGCGTCTGCCTCGACGTGGAGAGACCTCTGACCGAGGGCGAGCCGCTCGACCTGTCGCTGTTTCTGACGCTCGACGGTATCGAGGAGGCCGACACCGACGCTCTGAGCGTGCGCGCCACGGTCGTCTGGTGCAGCGAGCGCGAGGAGGAGGGGTTTACCGCTGGCCTGCAGTTCGGCGCCCTCAACCCGTCCGACGCGGCGATGGTGGAGCGCTTCCTCGCGCGGCTGGGCTGATGAGAAAGATTACTGGTAGGTCTCGCCCTCGAGACGCTATTCGTCGTCGAAGAATATCGGCTCGCGCTCGCGCACGAACGCTTCGATGCGGAGCACGTCCGCGGGCCTGATGTTGGCGAAGCGGACTCCCATTCCCGGCGGCATGTCCGGCGTGTCGGGGTTGTAGGGGCGCACCCAGCGGACCTCGCAGTGGACCTCGATGGGGTGGTCGGAGTCGGGCAGTCGGAACTTGATGTCGACGGAGTCGCCGGGCTCCGCGTGATCGTAGGTCGCGATGAACAGGCCCCCGGAGCTGATGTTCTCCGCGAACCCGTGATAGAAGTTGTGCTCGCTCTCGAAGTCGATGTCGAGATCGAGCGGAATTCGAGGTGCCTTGCGGCTCTCGGGACCGGGCCGCTTCCCCGTCTGCATCGCTGGCACCTCGCTCATCATCGATCTCCTCTCGGGCTACCCGCCTGTGCATCGAGGGGCACGGCCTGGCGCCGCGCGTTCTCTTCTACCACATTTCTGAGCCGCCTCAGCGAGACGCGCTCGGTGGGGCCAAGTCCCGTCGGGACCTCGATCGCCGACAATTCCCGGGTAGCGATCTCGGTCGCGGGATCCAGCCGGAACACGCCCTGCGCGCCGCCCACGATCTCGAGAAGCCGTCTACCCGAGCGCGCGCGGCTCAGCCGCGCGAACAGCACCGCGTCCGTGCCGACGGTCAGTGCGGTGGGCTCCGGCGCCAGCATCCCGACCCCATCGACCTCGCCGCCGAGCTCGCGCACGGTGCGGGTTCGAGCCGCACAGTCGCCCTTCCAGCAGTCCACGACGTCGACGACGACGTCCGTGACGATCACCCTCCCATCCCAGCGAGAGCGCCGGGACCGGACGGTTCCGCGAAAGACGTCGGTCGCCTCGCTGGCGAGATCCGAGGTCGAGCGATAGGCGACCACGGCGGCTCCCGCTCCGGTCGGGGCCGCGACGGCGGCGGTCGACAGCGCGATCACGAGGAGCCGGCTCACGTGTCGGCCCCGCGCCGCCCTGACGCTGCCTTCGCCGCCCGTTCTCGAGTGGACTGCCTGGGGTGCGGTCCGGACCCTTCGTCGAAGCCCGAGCAAGAGCGCGAGGAGGAGCCCGACCGCGACGGCCAGCGTGGTTCCCGTCATATCGACCGGCCGCGCTCCCACTTCGAGCTTCGTCGCCGAACAGCCGGAGGCGGTCTCCTCGCCGGCGAAGGCGTACAGGACCCGGAAGCCGAGCTGGTCGTCCGACTCGACCGACCGCTTCTTGGTCTCACCTCGCTCCGAGGTGGCATACATCGTCGCCTCGGTGTCCTCCGCGTGACCCAGGCCGAGCAGATGCCCTATCTCGTGGGTGAGCACGTTCTCCAGGTCCCAGCCCTGCTCCGGCGTGGGGTCCACGAGGTAGCGATACCCCTGCCCGTTCATGAGGATGTCCGCATCCACGATCGTCCCGCTGCTCGCGTCGTAGGTGACGAGGGTCATCGCCCCGTAGGCCGGCTCGAACTGCCAGCCGCTCTGGACGAGGATGACGTCCGAGACTCCGTCGGTGGGGTCGCCCGAGCCGAGCGACTGATACGGAACCCCGTCGCCGCTGAAGACGAAGGGATTGCCGGCGATCGATCCCCAGTTCCGGAAGCCCGACAGGACGGCGTTTCGAATCGTGGTGGGCTGGCCAATCGCAGTGAGGCTCTGGTCGACCCGGAACGAGACTGACATGTCCTCCCAGTGGACGGCCGCGCCGTTGTCTGCCGAGCGAAGCGTGTAGGCATGGGCGCCCAGCGGAGCACATGCGGTAGACACGATCAGCAGACACCTCAGCGACGGGCGCATCCACCTTGGAGTGCGGCCCGCCCACCGACTTCGATAAGACCCCCGGCATGATCTCGGGAGCATTCGACATTGTTGGTGGCGAGCCCCGCGGATCCGCGTTCAGCCCGGCATCCGCCCGAGTCGCTCGCGCACGCCTCGCAGGATCCGCAGCCGAGTCCCGGGCGGCAGGACGCCCGCGAATGGAGACGCCTTTCGCAACCACGCAGCCTCTTCGGACCGCTCCATCAGGAACGCTGCCACCTCGTCAGTCGGACGCTCGAGGATCCGCTGCCAGCGGAGCCACAGCGGCGCGCTGCGCCCTCCGCTTCGGAGCCACTCCTCCAGCTTGCGGCGCGCCCGTTCGATGATCTCGGGATGCAGCAGAACCTCCTGGGCGACCGCCTCGTGCAGGGCGAGGCTGCGTTCGAAATCCAGGCGGAACCGCTCCATCGCAGCTCGACGTTAGCACTATTGAGCGCGGGTGGGTCTGCGAGCGAACCGAAGGCACTTGCTCACCAGCAAGTCATGGCGGCTAGCGCGCGAAGTTGAGGCTCTCGCCGACGAGGGCGAAGACGGGCATCCAGTACAGGCCGAGGACGACCGTCGGCACGACCAGCGCCGCGAGGGTGGCGCCGTAGAGCGGGCGCACGGGAACGGGCCCCTCCGCCTCGGGCTCGGCGGCGTTTCGGAGGTACATCGCCTTGAGGACCCGCGCGTAGTAGAAGAGCGCGACCACGCTGTTGAGCGCGCCGATGACGGCGAGGAGCGCGTAGCCGGTTCCGCCCTTCTCGAGGAGCGCGACGAACAGGTAGAACTTGCCGATGAAGCCCGCCATCGGCGGCAGGCCCGTGAGCGAGAAGAGGAAGATCGCCATCGCCGCCGCGAGGAGCGGCGCGCGACGGCCGAGGCCCCGGAACGCCTCGATCCGCTCGCTGCCGGTCCGCTCCGCGACGGCCATCACGACGAGGAACGCCCCGAGGTTCATGAAGCAGTAGACGGTGATGTAGAACAGCATCGACCGCATCCCGAGGTCGTCGAAGACCGAGAAGCCCATCAGGATGTAGCCGGCGTGCGCCACGCTCGAGTACGCGAGCATCCTCTTGACGTTGTTCTGCCCGAGCGCGGTGAGGTTGCCGACGGTCATGGTCACCGCGGCCAGGATCCCGCCGACGAGCGGCCACGGCAGGTCGAGCGGCACGACCTCCGCGTTCGCCCCTAGCGCCTGGGTGAAGAAGCGCAGCATCATCGCGAAGCCGGCCGCCTTCGGCCCCACCGACAGGAAGGCGGTGATCGCGGTCGGCGCGCCCTCGTAGACGTCGGGGGCCCACATGTGGAAGGGGACGGCGCTGATCTTGTAGCCGAAGCCCGCGAGCACTCCGAGGACGCCGACGAAGACCGCAGCCTTCGAGTCCGTCGTCGCGAGCGCCGCCGCGATCTCTCCGAGGTCGAGCGACCCCGTGGCCCCGAAGAGCCAGGACATCCCGTAGAGCATCACGCCCGAGGAGGCGCCGCCGAAGATCACGTACTTGAGCGCCGCTTCGCCGCTCTTGTGGTCCTCGGTCCTGAAGCCCGCCATCACGAACGAGATGACCGAGACGAGCTCGAGCGACAGGTACAGCATGAGCAGGTTTCGCGCCCCGGCCATCAGGTACAGGCCCAGGACGATGCAGAGGAACAGGCCGTAGAACTCCCCCGCTCCCCTTCCCTTCGCGCTGCCGCCCCCGGCCTCCTCGGTGGGAATCGAGAAGACGACGATGAGCGCGCAGGCCATGGCGAAGAAGACCTTCATCCCCGCGGCGAACGGGTCGAAGGCCAAGAGCCCCGAGAAGATCGCGTGCGGCTCGATCGCGGGATGCGCGCCGCGGCAGAGGAGGAAGTCGCGGGCGGCGAGGACCCCGGCTCCGACGAGGCCCGCCAACGCGATCGTGGCGCAGCCGCGGCTCCTGTCGCCCCGGCCGGCGAGGTCGAAGAACAGGATCGCGAAGATCGCTCCTGCGAGGACGAGCTCGGGGTAGATGAACCTGAGGTCGGCGACGCTCTGGGCCGGCATCAGCGCCTCCCTATCTCGGCCCCGCCGCGAGCAGATCGAGGGCGCTCGATCCGGCCCGAGCGACGGCCGCGTGGTCCGCGCTCACGACCATCTGCCTCAGATCCTCGAGGCCGGTGCCGATGAGGTTCAGGATGGGAAGCGGATAGAAGCCCAGGACGATCACGATCGCCGCGAGCGGCGCGAGGGAGGCGAGCTCGCGCAGGTTCATCTCGGGGAACTTGCCGCCCGTCGCCTCGAGCGCGTGGCTCTTGCGCCAGGACTCGTTGAACTTGCCGAGGAACACCCGCTGCAGCGCCCACAGATGGTACGCGGCCGTGATGATGACCCCGGTGATCGCGATGATCGTGGCGACCGGCCAGACCGGGAACGAGCCCAGGAAGACGAGCGCCTCGCTGATGAAGCCGCTCAGGCCCGGGAGCCCCAGGGACGCCATGAACGCGAGCCCGACGAACGCGGTGTACAGCGGCATCTCGCTCGCGAGCCCGCCGAACTTGCCGATCTCGCGGGTGTGCGCCCGGTCGTAGACGACGCCGACCAGGGTGAACAGCATGGCCGTGATCGTCCCGTGGTTGAACATCTGCAGGACCGCGCCGTTCATCCCCTGCGGCGTCAGCGCCGACAGCCCGAGCAGGCAGAAGCCCATGTGGCTGACCGAGGAGTACGCGACGAGCTTCTTCAGGTCCTCCTGCGCCATGGCGCAGAAGGCTCCATAGATGATGTTGATGACCCCGAAGACGGCCATCGCGGAGGCCGCCCACTGGGTGGCCTCGGGGAGGATCGCGAAGTTGATCCGCATCATCCCGTAGGTCCCCATCTTCAGGAGCACGCCCGCCAGGATGACGGAGATGGCCGTCGGGGCCTCGACGTGCGCGTCCGGCAGCCACGTGTGGAACGGGAACATCGGGACCTTGATCGCGAACCCGATGAAGAGGAACACCCAGCACAGCCGGGTCATCGAGACGCCGGCCACCGTGAGCCCGAGCTGGTCATAGGAGTTCAGCATCATCTCGACCATGCTGAACGTGTGCTGCGCCGCGCGCCCGTCCACGAGGTAGGTGGGCTCGGAGTTGTAGTAGAGGAGGATCAGCGCGAGCAGCATCAAGACGGAGCCCGCGAGCGTGTAGAGGAAGAACTTGATCGCCGCGTACTCCTTGCGCGGTCCGCCCCAGATGCCGATCAGGAAGTACATCGGCAGGAGCATCACCTCCCAGAACACGTAGAAGAGGAAGAAGTCGAGCGAGACGAAGACCCCGAACATCCCAGTGACGAGGAGCAGGTACATCGCGTAGTAGCCGGGCACCTGCCTGGTGACGCTCGTCGAGACGATCACGCCGACGAACGAGATGATGGCCGTCAAGAGCACCATCGTGACGGAGATCCCGTCGACGCCGAGGAAGTACTCGATGTTGAAGCCCGCGACCCAGACCGAGTGCTCGATGAACTGCATCCCGGCGTTGCCGTCGGCCCGCCCGAAGCCGGGGTCGTACTGGATGACGAGCCAGATCGACAGGGCCAGCGAGATGGCGGTCGTGACGTAGGCGATGATCTGACAGAGCCGGTCGGAGCTCCTCTTCACCAGGAAGAGGAGGAAGATCGCGAGGACGCCGGCGAGCGGGACGAAGGTGATGCAGCTCAGCATATGGTCGCCGAGCAAGGAGCCCTTGCTCGTGACCACCCCCACGGCGATTCGTCGATGAGCCGGATCGTTCGACAGGATCTCCACGTGCCCGAAGAGCTGCTTGGCACGGTGCGGCCCCGAGGGACGGAAGGCCACGCTGACGGTGCGCTTCTGTCCCGGCTCGAGCGGCTCGAGAAGACCCTCGTCCTGCACCACCGAGAAGCCGGCGGGTGCGGGCATCGCCTCGCTGGTCCGGACACGGATCTCGGAGATCTCCAGCCGAGCTCCGCCGGTGTTCGCGAGCCGGAAGGCCGCCGTGCCGCCTGCCTTGATCTTGACCGGAGCCTTGCCCACCACCTCGATGCGCGGCGGGCCGTCGGCCCACGCGAGCGCGCTCGAGAGAGAGAGGGCCAGTACGAGAGGGATCGAGCGGATCATGATCTTGTCACCTACAGCACCACGTACGAGACGACCGCGAGCACGAGGGCTCCGGTCATGATCCCGTAGATGTAGCTCTGGATTCGGCCGGTCTGCACCCTTCGCAGCCGGTTGCCCACCGCGAGCGTCCCGTTCGAGACGGCGTTGACCGCGCCGTCCACGATGGCCTCGTCGATCTTGCCGGTGATCCACGCGGACAGCCTCATCCCCCACGAGGTCGCGTTGACCATTCCGTCGATCACCCACTTGTCGAACTGGCCCAGGAAGAGCCGGAGCTGCATGAAGGCGGCGACGACGGTCTTCGCGTAGATCTCGTCGACGAAGTACTTGTTGAAGAGGATCCTGTGGCCGGGGAAGCTCGGCTCCCACGCGAGCGCCGCCTGGCGGTCCGTGCCGTAGCGCCGCCGCGCTAGCTGCCAGCC
Source organism: Deltaproteobacteria bacterium (assembly GCA_016190375.1). Lineage (GTDB taxonomy): Bacteria > Myxococcota_A > Polyangia > JACPQR01 > JACPQR01 > JACPQR01. The sequence goes on along the minus strand of JACPQR010000110.1, from coordinate 10,800 downwards.
GAAGAGAGCGATGACGACGGAGAGCACCATGAATCCGATCTCCATCAAGTGGCCATGGTGCTCGGCGAAGCCACGGTGGCCGAGCTCGAAGATCTGCGGAGAGAGCGCCGTCACGGGGTGGAGGAACTGCTCGAGGATCGGCTCTCCGCCGGCCCAGGCCGGGACGCCGACCAGGCCGAGCCCGCCGACGATCGACAGGACCGCGAGGGCCTCGAGCACGCGGACCATCGAGGCCGGCGACTCCTTCACCTTCTCGGCGACCTCGGCCCGCGGCTGGCCATGGAACGTGAGGTACCAGGATCGCCACATGTAGAAGGCGGTGCAGCCTGCGGCGACGGCGCACAGGCCCCAGACGACCCAGCCGGGCACGAGGAGGTTCTCCGTCGTGAACGCCTTCCAGAGGATCTCGTCCTTCGACCAGAAGCCGGCGAGGAACGGGACGGGCGCCGCGGTGATCGCCATGCACGCGACGAAGTAGGTGCGCGCGGTCCGGGGCATCACCTTCGCCAGCCCTCCCATGCGGCGCATGTCCTGCGCCGCGGCCTCGCCGTGCTCGACGTGGTGCATCCCGTGGATGACGCTGCCCGATCCTAGGAAGAGGCAGGCCTTGAAGAACGCGTGCGTCACCAGGTGGAAGATGCCGGCCCAGTACGCGCCGACGCCGACCCCGACGAACATGAACCCGAGCTGGCTCACGGTGGAGTAGGCCAGGACCTTCTTGATGTCGTACTGGAAGAACCCGATCGTCGCCGCGAAGAGCGCCGTCCCGGAGCCCACGAGCGCGACGACCGTCATCGCCACGGGGCTCAGAGAGAAGAGGAAGTTGAGCCGCGCGACCATGTAGACGCCGGCCGTCACCATCGTCGCCGCGTGGATGAGCGCGCTCACCGGCGTCGGGCCCGCCATCGCGTCGGGCAGCCAGACGTACAGCGGGATCTGGGCGCTCTTGCCGGTCGCGCCCAGGAAGAAGAAGAGGCACATCAGCGTCACCGCGCCGACGCCCCAGATCGTCTTGTTCGCGAAGGCGTCCCTGAGCGACGTCGACTCCCCGTTCTCGCGGCGCTCGAGCACCATCTGATCGCGGAGCTGGCGGAACGACACGGTCGGTCCGACGACGGCCAGGGCGGTCTCGCGGCCTTCCTCGATCGTCACGGTCGCCTCGTAGGAGGTGCGCGGCCCGACGACCAGCTCGACGTCGTGCTCGCCGGAGGTCAGCTCGCGCCCCAGGATCGGGCTCCTGCCCGCCGCCTTGCCGTCGACCAGGACCTTCGCGCCGGGGTAGACGGCGACGGTCAAGCCCGTGCGGCCGCCGTGCCCGCCGTGCCGCCCGTGCTCCTCGCGGGCCGGCCCCGCCTCCTCGGCGACGACCGTCGTTCCGACCAGGCGCGGGGCTTCGTGGGCGCGGTAGCCGTCCTGGCCCCAGATCCCGCCGAGCGTCCAGAACAGGAGCCCCAGCGCGACCACGAAGCCGAAGTCGCCGATCCGGTTGACGACGAAGGCCTTCATGCCCGCCGAGGCCTTGCCGTAGTCGGAGTACCAGAAGCCGATGAGCAGGTAGCTGCAGAGGCCGACGCCCTCCCACCCGAAGAACATGAGGACGAAGTTGTCCCCGAGGACGAGCAGGAGCATCGCGAAGCAGAACAGGTTCAGGTAGCAGAAGAAGCGCCAGTAGGCCTTCTCCGTATGCATGTAGCCGACCGAGTAGACGTGGATCAGCGCCCCGACGCCGGTGACGACGAGCGCCATCACCGCCGAGAGCGGATCCATGGCGAACGACAGGTCGACCGAGAGCGAGCCGATCTCGATCATCCGCCACACGGGGTTCCAGAGGAACCGATCCCCGTGACCCAGCCCGACGAGCTCGACGACCGACAGGGCCGCGATGACGAACGAGGCGACCATCGCGCCGACCGCCGGGACGTGCACGAAGGCGTGGCCGTACTTCTTCTGTCCCCAGTGGCCCAGGAGCGCGTTCCACGCGGCGCCGAAGAACGGCAGCGCGGGGATCAGCCAGAGGAGCTTCCACTCCACGACCGACTGGATGGGGCCGGCGTATTCGATGGGATCCATGGCTATTGCCTGAGCCGGCTCACCATGCCGGCGTCGATCGTCCGGTAGTGCTTGTAGACCTGCAGCACGACCGCGAGCCCGATGGCCGCCTCGGACGCCGCGAGGATGATGATGAAGACCGTGAAGACCTGGCCGGCGACGCCGCCCGTGACGTAGTGCGAGAACGCGACGAAGTTCAGACCGGCGGCGTTCAGGATCAGCTCCACGCCGAGGAGGATCCCGACCGCGTTGCGCCGGGTCATGAGCGTGAGGAAGCCGAAGCCGAAGAGGATGGCCGCGACCGTCAGGTAGTGGGTCAGGCCGACGTCAAGCATCGCCGACTCCCGAGCCCCCGGTCGTCTCGATTTCGCCCTTGCGGCGCACGGCGCGCCGCGCGAGGACCACCGCGCCGATCAGCGCGGCGAGCATGACGATCGAGGCGAGCTCGAACGGCAGGAGGTACTCGCCCAGAAAGGCGTGGCCGAGACGCGCGGTCGCCGGCATCTGGGAGTGGGCACGGCTCGCCCACTCGGTCGTGCCGGCGACCTTGCCGAGCGCCGCGAGCACGACCAGGACGAGGGGAACCGCCCCGACGAGCCCGACCGAGGCGTTGGAGATCCGGATCTCGTCGATCTTGCTCGTCAGCATCACCGCGAAGAGGATCAGGGTGAGCGTCCCGCCGACGTATACGAGGATCTGGACGGCGGCCAGGAAGTCCGCCGACAGCGTCACGTACATTCCAGCGACGCCCGTGAACGTACCCAGGAGCGCCACGGTCGAGTGGATGATGTTCTTCGAGAGCGCGACAGCCCCCGCTGACGCTACAGTCAGCGCCGCCAGCGCGAAGAACGCCACCTCGTGCATGGGCGCGTGTATAGCGCAAGGAGCGGGGCCAGGCTATGGGGTTCGAAGACCCCGAAATTGTTGCGGTCCGGGGCTGTTTGGCTCGAATCGCCCAGGCCGCCGGCTGCCAGCCCTCGCGTCGCGGCGAAACCGCGCACCCCGGCAGGCGTCCAAGCACCGCGTGACACGGAGAGTCATGGCGATCGCCGTCTTCCTGGTCGTGGTGGCGTCCGCTAACGACGCTCCAGCGGATGGGGCCATCGGCGAGCTCTTCGAGATCGACCTGCCACGACTCGAGGGCGTCGCCGAGCCGGACTCGCAGAACCAAGAGCCCGAGCAACCCCAGCTCTCGGGCGCGGCCATTCGGTGGGACGGGCCGGAGCTGTCCGGCTCGGCCACGACCGAGCCCGAGTCGCTGTGGAGGACCTCGCTCGGCTGCGATGCCGCCGGGCTCGCGGGCGCCGGGCAGCGGCTGCGTCGGGACCTCGTGAGTCGTTTCCCGGCAAGCTCCGTGGCACCGAGGACGTGGCAGCGGCTCGGCGCGGGTGCCCTCGCGCTGGCCCGCCACGCCGACGCCGCCTCCGCGTTCGAGGAGCTCGCCCGGCGCTTCCCTGCCGAGGACGGGCGGAGCTGCACGCCCGAAGAGCGCGTGGCAGGGAGCTGCCCGCTCGCCGCCGAGGCGCTGTGGAACGCGACGGTGCTGCGCCTGGCGCTTGGCGACCGCGCGGGGGCCCTTGCCGACGCCACGCTCCATCAGAAGCTGTACGCCAGGAGGCGGCCGCGCGAGACCTCGACACTGCTCCTGGCCGTGGCGGCGGAGCACGCTTGGGCGAGCGAACCCAGGGCGGCAGCGGGGATACTGGATCACCTCGTCCATGCGGAGCCCGACATCCGGATCCGCGCGCTCGTCGATCGCGCGGCGGCGCGTGAGGCGCTCGGCGAGCGGCGGCGGGCGCTCGCCGATCTCGGCCTCGCCGAGGCGGCGTGGGAAGCGCTCGGCGGGACGGCGGAAGCTGTGGCCGCCGATGCGGCGGCGGAGGGCCGGTTCCGCTCCGCGCAGCTCCTCGCCCGGTCTTTCGAGGAGCTGGAGCTGCCGCGCTTCGGCGGCCCGCGCACCGCGGCGGCGATCGTTCGCTGGTCGCGCGTCAGGCTCGCTCCGTGGATCCGCTCTGCGCTGGCCGACCTGCGCCAGGCGGAGATCGCCTTCGGCCGCGTCGTGGAGGTCGGCGTCCCCCGCTGGACGATCGCCGCGCTCGCGCGAGTCGGCCAGCTCCGCAGGCACCTGCACGACCTCGTGCGCCAGGTCCCTCGCCCGCCGATGGACCCGCAGCTCGAGCGGATCTATCTGGAGCTGATCTCGTCCTGGGGCGACACGTTCGCCGACCTCGCCGCCGACGCCTTCCGCGCGTGCCTCGCTCGCGCAGCGGCGACCCGCGAGCACGGGCACTGGTCGGCCACCTGCGCGGCCGAGCTCGACTCACTGGACCCGCGCCGCTCGCTTCCGGAGCTACGCCCCGAGCCCGTCGCCAGCGACGACGCCGGGCTCGCCATTGCGCCGCTGCCTCTCGGCCCGGAACCCGCTCCGAGGCCCGGCGCTCGGGCTGTGTGCGGGATCGGGTCACGGCCGTAGGGCCCGGGGATCCGACGGGACCTGGCAAGCCGATGCTGGTCGACGTTCAGAGCGGATACTGCTGCCCCACCACACAAGCCGGGCCCAAGGGAGCCACCCAGTCCCCGGCGATGATCTCGGGATCGGCCGAGGGGCCATCGGAGAACCGCCGTACGCAGTCATAGGCCGCGTCGCCGTAATCCGGGATGAGCCACTCCATCCAGTCGGAGCGAGTGAGGCGGGCGCTCTCGGAGCCAACCTTCTTGAAGTTCAGGATGAAGGCGAGCCAGGCGTCGCTCTCCTCCCTGGTCACTTCCTCGTCGATGCCGTCGTAGCAGCCGACGCAGTTCGGATCCTCCCGCCAGGTCTCGTACGCATCGGGGCTGATGAACGCCTCGAAGCCGCCCCGAGCCGCAACCTTCGTGCCCGAGGGACGAGGCCGACGACGTGTCCTTGCGAATCGGCGTATTCCCCGGAAAGCCATCGCGCGCGGACCGTGAAGGCAGCACGACGTGCGGACCGTCCATCCCACCTTGGTGAGTGGTGGCCCTACCGCGGGAGCTCGGCCAACGAGCCGCACCGGTCCTGGTTCGTGCGATGATACGGGCCATGCCGCGACGCAAGGAGGTCGACGACTGGTTCGAGCGCTACGACAACCCCATGAAGGCGGTCGTCCTGCGCGTTCGCGAGATCGTGCTCGCCGCCGACCCGCGCATCGACGAGTGCATCAAGTGGCAGGCACCGACCTTCACGTTCGAGGGGAACCTGGCGAGCTTCTACCCGAAGAGCAAGCAGCATGCGTCACTCATGTTCCACCTGGGCGCCCGCATCCCCGGGAATCACCCGCGCCTCGAGGGGAGCGGGGACACGAGCCGCGTCCTCAAGCTCGCCAGCGTGGCAGAGGCAAACGCCGCCCGGCGCGACCTCGAGCGAATCGTCCGGGCCTGGTGCCAGTGGCGCGCCGCGCCCGAGGGGAAGGTGGCGCCCGCCCGCCGGAAGCGGGCCGCCCCTTCGGCGACTGGTTCTCGACGCGGTCGACGGCGAAGATAGTTGGGTGCAGATCCCTGCCTACAAGCAACATGTTTCGTCGGTCTGCGCCGGAGACGCAGGAAAGCGACTCCACGAATTGCGCGGTTGTGCCTGGGACGCCCGCGATCTCGCGGGGTTACGGACCGGGTGCGTGTCCCCCATCACGGCGCCGGAGACGCAGAGAAGCGAATCCACGAATTGCGCGGTTGTGCCTGGAATACGCGCGATCTCGCGGGGTTACGGACCGGGTGCGTGTCCCCAGTCACGCCAGTCACGTGCGAATCCACGAATTGCGCGGTTGTGCCTGGGACGCCCGCGATCTCGCGGGGTTACGGACCGGGTGCGTGTCCCCCGGCCTCGGCGGCGGGCGTCGGCGCTGCCGCGCGATGGCGAGGGAGCTCGACGATGAAGGTGGAGCCCTCGCTCGGGGTGCTGTCCACGTGGACGTGGCCGCCGTGGGCCTCGACGATCTGGCGGGTGATGTACAGGCCCAGGCCGAGCCCTCCGAAGTGACGGGCGGAGACGGCGCGCTCGAAGCGCTCGAAGACGCGGGCGACGTCCTCGGGCGAGATGCCGATCCCCCGATCGCGCACGGACAGGCGCGCGACCGCCCCGTCGGCCTCGAGCGCCACGTCGATCGGTCGGCCCGGGCCATACTTGACCGCGTTCGATAGGAGGTTCGAGAGCACTTGCTCGACACGCAGCCGATCCCACTCGCCGATCACGCCGGCCGCCGCGTCGACCCGCAGGGCGCAGCCGGCCAGGTGAGCCTCCTCGGCGAAGCGCTCGGCGACCTCGCGGACGAGCGGGCCGAGATCCAGGGTCTCGAGGCTCAGCTCGAGCCGGCCGGTCGCGATCCGCGAGACGTCGAGCAGCGTGTCGATGAGGGTCGAGACGCGACCAGCGCTCCGGATGGCCTTGGCGATCTTGCCCGCGATCCACGCGCTCTCGCCCTCGTCGGGACGCGCGCGCAGGACCTTCAGCAAGCTCTCGAGGTGCAGCACGAGCGCGCTGAGTGGCGTCTTCAGCTCATGCGAGGCGATGGACAGGAACTCGTCCCGCACGCGCAACGCTTCCTCGGCCTCCCCGAGCGCCTTCTGCGCCTGGAAGTGAAGCGACACGTTGTCGAGGGCGATCGCCGCGCGACGGCCGAGATCCTCGGCGAGCGCGAGGTCGGTCGGGCCGTACGGACGCGACTCCGAGAGGAGCGCGAGGAGCCCGACGACCTCGCCACGGCTGACCATCGGCACGAGGATCGCCGACCTCGGGCCCAGCCTCCTCATGAGCTCCACGCTCTCCGGATCCCGCGAGGCGTCGACCAGGAACGAGTCCGGCACGTCGGGCGCGAGGAGCGACCTGCGCGTCCGGAGCGCCTCGGCGACCGAGGAGCGCTCGTCGGAGTCGTATGAGCGGCTGCGCCAGAGCGCCTCGGCCAGCTCGCGCTTCGCGGGGTCGGCGTGGGCCACCGTCAGCCCGCAAGGCTCCTGGTCCTTCCCGAGAACCTCGACGACGCAGCAGTCCGCCCACCGAGTCACGACCAGCTCGGCGAAGCGAGCCCACATGCGCTCGAATTCGATGGGGGACGACAAGAGCGCGCTCGCCTCGGCGAGGAGCGCCGAGCGCCGGCGTGCGTCCTCGGCCGCCTCGCGGGCGGCCCGCTCCGCGACGAGGTGGATGCGGCCGGCCTCGGCCCGCCGGCGCTCGACCGCGTACAGGACCGACCGGCGGATCAGCTCGCCGCGCTCTCCTTTGATCAGGAAGTCCTGCGCGCCTGCCCTCAGGGCCCCGAGCGCGATGGCCCGCTCGGCTCGAGCCGTCAGGACCACGACTGGAACGTCGGGCGCCCATCTCCGGATCTCGACGAGGGTCTGAAGACCGCTCGAGTCGGGCAGCCCGAGGTCGAGGAGCACGACGTCGACGGCGTCCCCCGACGTCAGCCTGAGGAGCGCGGCCCTGAGACGGTCGACGCTCTCGACGACGAGCTCTCCGGCCGGCATGTCGGAGAGCTCCTCGCGGATCAGATCCACGTCGCCTGGGTTGTCCTCGACCACGAGGACGCGTATGGGCGCGCTCGTCATGCTCTCACCTCGACGGCAGCTTGACGATCGTGAGCCAGAAGCTGTCGATGGCCTGCACGACCTCCAGGAAACGGCCGAATTCGGTCGGCTTCCTGATGTAGCAGTTGGCGTGGACCCGGTAGCTCTCGAGCACGTCCTTCTCCGAGTCGGAGGACGTGAGGACGACCACGGGGATCTGCTTCAGATCGGGATCGTTCTTGATCTCGGCCAGGACCTCGCGGCCGTCCTTCTTCGGCAGGTTCAGGTCGAGCAGGATCAGGTCGGGCCGGACGGCATCGGCGTGGGCGCCCTGCTTCCTCAGGTACTCGATCGCATCGACGCCGTCGGTGACGACGTGGAGCTCGTTCACCACCTTCGCGTCCCGGAGGGACTCGAGGACGAGGTCCACGTCTCCGGGGTTGTCCTCGACGAGGAGGATCTCGATCGGGCGCAGGCTTGCGGTCGCCATGTCACGACTCCCCTGCTCCGGGCCGCCCCCGCGTGGCCGATTCCCCCTCCGTGGCGGGCAGCGTGAAGAAGAAGGTGGTCCCGTCGCCCGGCTTCGACTCGAACCAGATCCTGCCCCCGAGCCGCTCGACGACCTTCTTGCAGATGGCGAGGCCGATTCCCGTGCCGGGGTACTCGGCGCGCGTGTGAAGCCTCTGGAAGATGACGAAGACGCGATCCTGGTACGCGGGGTCGATGCCGATCCCATTGTCCCGGACCGCGAAGACCCACGCGTCCGCCCGGCGCTCCGCCGAGACGTGCACGCGCACGGGCTCGCCGGGCCGGCGGAACTTCAGCGCGTTCGCGATCAGGTTCTGCAGCACCATGGAGAGCTGCGCCTCGTCGGAGCGGACGACGGGCAAGCGCTCGTGCGTGATCACCGTCTGGCTCTCCTCGATGGCGGCCGAGAGCGAGACGAGGACGTCCTCGAGGACCCGGGCCGTGTCGACCGGCACCGCTCGCAGCTCTCCCCGGCCGGCCCGCGAGTACTCGAGGAGCGCGCCGATCAGGGCCTCCATCCGTCGGGCGCCGTCGACGGCGTAGTGGATGTACTTGTCCGCCTGCTCGTCGAGCCGACCCTCGTAACGCCGCTCGAGGAGCTGCACGTAGGCCGAGACCATCCTGAGCGGCTCCTGCAGGTCGTGCGAGGCCACGTAGGCGAACTGCTCGAGGTCGGCGTTCGAGCGGGCGAGCTCGGCGGCCGCCTCCTTGACGCGGGCTCGCTCCACGTCGACGTCCTCGAGGATGTTGAGGAGCGCCTTCTGCGCGTCCTCGAGGCGCACCTTCTCCTCCCCGAAGTCGCCGAGGATGTTGAGGATCGCCGCCTGGTTCGCCCCGAGCCGCTCCCGTTCGCCGGCCGAGTCCTCGAGCACGTTCAGGATCGCCACCTGAGTCGAGTGAAGCTCTTCCCGCTCCCCGGCCGCGTCGTCGAGCACGTTGAGGATCGCCGTCTGCGTGTCCTCGAGGCGCGCCCTCTCCTCCCCGAGGTCCTCGACGATGTTGAGGATGGCTCTCGTCTGCGCCGCGGGATCGACGGGCTCCATCGGCGCTAGGCCTTTCCCGTCCGAGGCTGCCTCTTGAGCTCCTCGATCTCCTTCTTGAGCTCGATCATCTTGAGCTCGCGACCCACGGTCAGCTTCTGGAACCGCTCCAGCTCCGCGAGCCTCTCGAGCTCCTTGCCCCGCTGCTCCGCGATCTGGGCCTCGGCCTTGCGCTGCGCGGTCACGTCGCGGGCGGCGGCGAAGACGCCGGCCACCTCACCCCGGGAGTCGTTGTAGACGGACGCGTTGTAGAGCACCTCGGTCAGGTGGCCGAGCTTGTGGCGAATCGTGAGCGGGTAGTCGGTGACCGACCCCTTGGCGAACACCTGCTGGTAGCCCTCGCGCGCCTTCTCCGGCTCGGTGAAGTAGTTGGAGAAGTCCGTCCCGATGAGCTCCTCGCGCGGGACTCCGGTGACCTTGATGGTCGCCTCGTTGACGTCGGTGATCTTGCCCTGGGGGCTGATCGTGACCAGGGGGTCGAGGCTCGCCTCGACGAGGCTGCGCGCGTACTGCGAGGCGGAGCGGAGCCGCTCCTCCGCCTGCTTCTTCTCCGAGATGTCGCTCGACATGAGCAGGTATCCGATGGGGTTGCCCTGCGCGTCGTTGCGGCGCGTCACGACGACGCTCGCCCAGAATCGGCTGCCGTCCCTGCGGACGCGCTCGAACTCGCCCTCGGCCAGCCCCTTCTCGTAGGCGCTGTCGAGGAGCTTCTTGACCGCGCCGCTCGTCACGTCCTCCGGCTTGTGGAGGATCTCGGAGTTCGAGCCGAGGATCTCCTGCGCGGCGTAGCCGTAGTTCCTCTTCGCACCCTCGTTCCACGAGAGGATCCGGTGGTCGAGGTCCTTGCCGATGATGGAGTACTTGATCGAGCTCTGCAGGATGTTGTCGAGCAGGGTCCTCGTCTCCGCGAACTCCCGCATGACCCGCTTCGACTCGGTCACGTCGCGCGCGGCGGCGAAGACGCCAAGGACGTTGCCGCGCGCGTCCTTGTAGACCGAGGCGTTGTAGAGGACGTCCGTCAGCCCTCCGTCCCGGTGCCGGATGGTCAGCGGGTAGTCCGTGACGAAGGCTTTGGCGAAGACCCGCACGTAGCCCTCGCGCGCCTGCTCGGGCTCGGTGAAGTAGTCGGAGAAATCGGTCCCGACGAGCTTCTCGCGCGGCAGGCCGGTCACCTTGACCGTGGCCTCGTTGACGTCCGTGATCTTGCCCGTGGGGCTGATCGTCACCAGAGGATCCAGGCTCGCCTCGATCAGGCTGCGCGCGTACTGCGAGGCCTGCTTCTGCGCCGTCACGTCGCGCGCGGCGGCGAAGACGCCGAGGACGTTGCCGCGCGCGTCCTTGTAGACGGAGGCGTTGTAGAGCACGTCCGTGAGCCGCCCGTCCCTGTGGCGGATCGTGAGCGGGTAGTCGGTGACGAAGCCCCTGGCGAAGACCTGCATGTAGCCCTCGCGCGCCTGCTCGGGCTCGGTGAAGTAGTCGGAGAAGTCGGTCCCGACCAGCTTCTCGCGCGGCAGACCGGTGACCTTGACCGTGGCCTCGTTCACGTCGGTGATCTTGCCCTCCGGGCTGATCGTGACGAGCGGGTCGAGGCTGGCCTCGACGAGGCTCCGCGCGTACTGCGAGGCCTGCTTCTGCGCCGTCACGTCGCGCGCGGCGGCGAAGACGC
>JACPQR010000125.1 GCA_016190375.1 Deltaproteobacteria bacterium | reverse complement strand
TCGACGCGACCCGCCCTCGCCGCGGCGGTCCGCAGGGGAAGTCAACCGGGGTCCGTCAAGGTCCACGTCCACGTCGCCGTCAAGGTCCACGTCAACGGCGACATCGACGACCGGCGAAACCCGGGGCCGTGCAACGCACCCCATCCGGACTACGTGCTGGGGCGCAGCGCGAGCTGGCCGCACGCCGCGGCGATGTCCGCTCCACGCCGGTGCCGTACGAAGACCGACAGCCCGGCCCGGACTAGCACGTCGCGGAAGGCCTCGACCGTCTCGGGCGGTGGCGCCTCGTGCGGGCTCGCGCCGTGCTGGTTCATCGGGATCAGGTTGACCTTGACGGCCATTCCGCGCAGGAGCCTCGCGAGCTTGCGCGCCTGGCCGAGGTCGTCGTTCTCGCCACTGATGAGCGTGTACTCGATGGTGATCCGGCGGCGCGCCGGAAGCGGGTAGGCGCGGAGGGCGGCGACGACCGACTCGAGGTCGTGGCGCCGGTTCACGGGCACCAGGCGCGAGCGGACGGCGTCGTCGCCCGCGTGGAGCGAGACGGCCAGCGCAATCTGTCCAGAGAAGTCCCGGCCGAGCGCCTCCAGCCCGCGGACGAGCCCGACCGTCGAGAGCGTCACCCGCCTGGTCGAGAGGCCCAGTCCGTCGGGGTGGGTCATGATCTGGATGGCGCGGCGGACCGCCTCGTAGTTGTGAAGGGGCTCGCCCATCCCCATCAGGACGACGTTCGTGACCTGCTCACCCTCCGGCACGTGCACCCTTGCCAGGTGGATCTGGGCGAGGATCTCGGAAGCCGTGAGGTTCCTCTTCAACCCGGCGATCCCGGAGTGGCAGAACACGCAACCCATCGCGCAGCCGACCTGGGTGGAGATGCACTGGCTCATCCGGCCGGGGATCGTGGTCCCCATCAGGACCGTCTCCACCATCGCCCCGTCCGCGAAGGCGATGACGAGCTTCGTCGTCCCATCCACCGAGTGATGCACCTCGGCGACCTCGCCCGCGGGCGGTCCCGCCTCCGCAGCGAGGCGAGCCCTGAGGGTCTTGCCGACGTCCGTCAATCCCGCGGGCTCGAGCCCGCGAGCCTGGAGGCCGCGGAAGATCTGGAGCGCCCGATAGCGCGGCTCCCCGGCGTCGCCTAGCCACCGTTCGATCTCGTCGGGCAGGGCCTCGCGAAGCCTCACCGGCACGGTGTCAGGGTTCGATCTCGAGCTCCGAGAAGACGTATGCGATCTCCGTCCGCGCCGTCTCGACGGCGTCGGAGCCGTGAACGGCGTTGCGCTCGATGTTCTGCGCGAAGAGCTTCCGGATCGTCCCCGGGCCGGCGTTCGCGGGGTTCGTCGCGCCCATCAGGTCGCGGTAGCGGGCGACGGCGCCTTCGCCCTCGAGGACCGCCGCGATGATCGGCCCCTCCGTCATGAACGCGACGAGGCTGTCGTAGAAGGGCCTCTCGCGGTGGACCGCGTAGAAGCCGCGCGCCTGCGCCTGGCTCAGGCGAAGCATCTTCAGGGCGCGGACCTTCAGGCCCGCCTTCTGGATCATGGCGAGGATCTCGCCGGCGGCGTTCTTGGCGACTGCATCGGGCTTGACTAGGGCGAGCGTGCGTTCGGTGGCCATGGCGAGGTGCCATTACACCAGGCTGGCACCCACCGCAAGCCGGGGTGCTATGGGCTATGATGGGCTCTCGGTGGAGACCTTCGGGCGCTTTCGGGACCTCGTACCGCTCGGCGAGGGGGGAATGGGCCGGGTCTTCCTCGCCCGGGCGGTAGGGCCCGGGGGGTTCGCCAAGCCGGTCGTTCTCAAGCGCATGCACGAGTCGCTCGCGAGGGTCCCGGAGCTGGTGGAGCGCTTCCTCGACGAGGCCCGCCTGCAAGCGAACCTCGTCTGCCCGAACATCGTCCAGGTCCTCGACTTCGGTCGGATGGGCGAGACGTACTTCCTCGTCCTCGAGTACGTGCACGGGATCGACCTGGGCTTGCTCCTCCGGGAGTCGAAGGGCCCGTTGCCCGTCGGCGTGGCGGTGCGAATCGCCCTGGACGTCTGCCGCGGCCTCGACTACGCGCACAGGGCTCGCGGTCAGACGGGCGAGCGCCTGGACCTCGTGCACCGAGACGTCAGCCCCCAGAACGTCCTCGTCTCCTTCGAGGGGGACGTGAAGCTCGGCGACTTCGGGCTCGCCCGCACCGGGAGCGCCGACGACGTTCGCCCGGGCGCGATCTACGGCAAGCCCGCCTACCTCGCGCCGGAGCAGGCGCGAGGGGCGGCGATCGACGCCCGCGCGGACATGTTCGCGCTCGGGACCGTCCTGTACTTCGAGCTGACCGGGCAGAGCCCGTTCCGGGGCGAGTCCCGAACCGAGACGCTCGCGAAGGTGCTCAAGGCGGAGGTCCGGCCGATCGAGGAGCTCCGACCCGAGGTCTCGCCCTCTCTCGCGAGGCTCGTGCGGCGCGCCATGCAGGCGGATCCCGACCAGCGCTTCCCGGACGCCGCAGCGATGCTCGCGGAGCTCGAAGCGGTCGCCCTGGCCTGCGGCAAGGACGCGGGCGTGAGGGCCGTGCGGGACCAAGTGCAGGCCCTGCTCCCGGGGGCGGCGGAGCGCGACCCCTGGTCGGGGTCTCGGGCACGCGGCCCGGTCCTGCTCGAGCTCAGCCGCCTCGTCGCGGAAGACGGCATCACGGTGCTCACGGAGGCCGATCGCGAGGCGTCGGACCTCAGGGTCGCCCGGGCGGCGCGCGCGCAGAGCTCGCGCCGCAGATGGGGGATCCTGGCTGCGGCGATATCGACGGTCGTGCTGGTCGCGGTCGCCGTCGGGATGGGCAAGGCGACGCCACCCTCTCGCTCCGACCGCGCGGAGCGCTCGACCGCGGCCGCCGCCGACCACGAGGGCAGCCCTCGGTCGACTCGCGGCGGAACGAGCGTCGGGCCGGTCGACGGTCCGGCCGAGGCCGACGCGGACCCGCGCACGCCGCGCGCGGAGGGCGGCGAAGGATCGTCCCGCCCCGCGACGAGCCCTGCGCCCGCGCCGGGCGCGCCGCGATCGGGTGACGCCGCGCGCTCGGCGGACGCGGGACGCCAGGCGCCCCGAAAGGCCGCGCCGCGTGCCACGGCTGGCCCGCCGACGCCTCCGCCCGAGCCCGCGGCACCACCCGCCACGGGCCGCTTGCGGGTGGGAACGACGCCGGGTTGGGGCTGGGTCTTCGTGGACGGCAGGCGCGTGGGCACGACACCACTCGATGTCGTCGTCGAGGCTGGGGTGAGGCAGGTCAAGGTCGTCGGCGGCCGCACCGGGCGCGAGCGGGACCTCCCGGTTCGAGTTGACGCGGGCCGCACGGGCTCGGTATTCCTCGAGTCCTTCGAATGACGAACACAGGCTTTCTCGAGTCACACGCATGACGAGGAGCGAAGACTGGGGCCTCACCGAGGTCGCGATCTCGGAGGAGCCCGGCTGGGCGGTCGCGGCGGGGATCGAGTTCCGGGTCACGAGCGGGCCCGACGCCAAGCTCGCCCGCGCCTTCGAGGGCGAACGCTTCGGCATCGGCACCGCCGAGGGCAACAGCCTGGTCCTGCGCGATTCGTCGGTCTCCCGCTTTCACTGCGAGATCCTCCGCGGGCCGCAGGGGATCCTCCTCAAGGACCTCGACAGCACGAACGGCACGTTCCTCGACGGCTACCGCGTCCGCGAGGTGTTCCTCCGGCCCGGCGCGCGCCTGCGGCTCGGCAAGACGGAGGTTCGCTGCGTCGAGCGCGGGACGATTCGCATGCCCGTCTCGACGCGGAGCTCCTTCGGCGAGCTGGTCGGCCAGAGCGTGGCGATGCGGAGGCTCTTCGATCTGCTCGAGAAGCTCTCGCAGAGCGACGTCAGCGTCCTCGTCGAGGGCGAGACCGGTACGGGAAAGGAGCTCGTGGCGCGGGCGCTGCACGCCGCGAGCGCGCGGAGCGACGGTCCCTACCAGATCGTCGACTCCGGCTCGCTGCCGCCCGGTCTCGTCGAGTCCGAGCTGTTCGGCCACGAGAAGGGCGCGTTCACCGGCGCGACGACCACCCGCGTCGGGGCGTTCGAGGCCGCGAGCGGCGGGACGCTCCTCATCGACGAGCTCGGAGAGCTGCCCGTGGAGCTACAGCCGAAGCTCCTCCGCATCCTCGAGACGCGCCAGGTGCGGCGGCTGGGCTCGACCCAGGCGAGGAACGTCGACGTCCGCTTCCTCGCCGCCACGAACCGCGACCTGCGCCGCGAGGTGAACCGCAAGACCTTCCGCTCGGACCTGTACTTCCGGATCGCGCAGGTGACCGTCCACCTTCCGCCGCTTCGCGAGCGCCCCGAGGACATTCCCGGCCTCGTGGAGCGCTTCCTCGACGACCTCAGAGCCAGAAGCCCACACGGCCGGCGGCTGCACATCTCTGTCGAGAAGATCGAGGAGATGAAGGGGTACGCCTGGCCGGGCAACGTCCGCGAGCTGCGCAACCACCTCGAGCGCGCGGCGGCGCTCACGGTCGACGGCGTCGTCGACGCCTCACTGCCAGGGGCGGTCACGTCCGAGCCGGCCGCCGCGATCCAGGCTCCGTTCGGCATCGCCAAGGCCGCGGCGATCGAGACGTTCGAGCGCTCGTACCTGGCCGCGCTGATCGAGCGCACGGGGGGAAACGTGTCGCAAGCCGCGCGGGAGGCGCAGGTCGATCGTGCCCACCTCGTGGGGCTGTTGCGCAAGTATGGCCTTCGCTGATCCGACCGTGAAGGTCGCGTGATGATTGCGTGTTGTTGGGGCCCCGGACGGCCGGCCGACGCACGGTGAATGCTAGGCTGCTCGCCCATGAACGACGACCGTCGCGCCCTGGAGTTACTCGAGCGCATCCGGCTCGGGGGCGCCCCCAAGTACCACGAGAAGGCATCCGAGCATTGCAAGCTCTTCGTCCGCAAGCGCCTCGAGCTCCTCCTCGACGCCTCGAGCTTCGTCGAGGACGGAGCCTTCGCCAACAGCGTCGACGCCGAGCTGCCGGCCGACGGCGTGGTGACGGGCCTCGGGCTCGTCGGCGGTCGCCGGGTCGCGGTCATGGCGAACGACTCGACGGTGAAGGCCGGATCCTGGGGCGAGCGAACGGTGGAGAAGATCCTCCGGATCCAGGAGGCCGCCGAGCGCCTTCGCGTGCCGCTCTTCTATCTCGTCGACTCCGCGGGAGCCCGGATCACGGATCAGGTCGCGATGTTCCCCAGCCGGCGCGGAGCGGGCCGCATCTTCCACAATCAGGTTCGCCTCTCCGGAATGGTGCCCCAGATCTGCGTCCTCTTCGGGCCGTCAGCCGCCGGCGGTGCGTACGTGCCGGCGTTCTGCGACGTCGTGATCATGGTCGACGGCAATGCCTCCATGTACCTCGGCTCTCCTCGAATGGCGGAGATGGTGATCGGCGAGAAGGTCACCCTCGAGGAGATGGGGGGCGCCCGGATGCACTGCTCCGTCTCGGGTTGCGGCGACCTGCTCGTCGGGAACGAGGACGAGGCGCTCGCCGCCGCGAAGACGTACCTGTCCTACTTCCCACAGTCGGCGAGCGAGCTCCCCGAGCGAATCGCCGCCGTCCCACCGCGCTCGAGCGGCCGCGCCATCGAGGACGTCGTTCCCGCCGATGCAAACCGGCCGTTCGACATGATGGAGGTCGTCCACGAGCTCGTCGATGCGGGATCGTGGTTCGAGATCAAGGAGCTGTTCGCCGGCGAGATCCTCACCGGACTGGGGCGCATCGACGGCCGCCCTGTCGGGATCGTCGCCAGCCAGCCGAAGGTGAAGGGCGGCGTCCTGTTCGTCGACAGCGCGGACAAGGCGGCCCGGTTCATCTGGCTCTGCGACGCCTTCGGGATCCCGCTCCTGTATCTGGCGGACGTCCCCGGATTCATGATCGGCACGAAGGTCGAGCGCCAGGGGATCATCCGGGCCGGAGCGAAGATGATCTCGGCCGTGTCCGAGGCCACCGTGCCGAGGATATCGGTCATCGTCCGCAAGGCCTACGGCGCCGGTCTGTACGCGATGTGCGGCCCGGGCTTCGGGCCCGACGCCTGCCTGGCGTTGCCCGGCGCGAAGATCGCGGTCATGGGCGCGGAGGCGGCCGTCAACGCGGTCTACGCCAACAAGCTCGCCGAGCTGCCCGAGCGGGAGCGCGAGGCAACCATCACCGAGCTTCGTGACGAGTACAACCGCGACATCGACGTCTTTCGCCTCGCCTCCGACCTCGTCATCGACGCCATCGTCCCGGGCATCCGCCTGCGCGACGAGCTCGCGAGGAGGCTGTCGATGCTCGCCGGCAAGGTCGATCCGCCTCCCATCAAGCGCCACGCAGTCCATCCCGTCTAGCTTCGCTCGTTGTGGCTAGTCCACTTCTTAGCTAAGCTACCCGCATGAAGGTGTTCACCGTCCACCAGGCGAAGACGCAGCTCTCGCGACTGATCGCCAGCGCAATCGAGGGCGAGGAGGTCGTGATCGCGCGGGGCCGCGAGCCGGTCGTGCGGCTCGTCCCGCTGGGCCGGCTGCGGCGTTCTCGCGTAGCCGGCGCGGACGTTGGCAAGGTCTGGATCGCGGAAGATTTTTCGGTTCTGCCCGACGATGCGCTTGCGGCGTTCGAGGCACCGATGACCCGCCCCACGGCGCGGAAAGCAGCGGTTTCGAGGCCGAAGCGACGCAGGGCATGACTCTCCTGCTCGACACCCAGGTGTTGCTCTTCTGGCTGGGTGCCCCCGAGCGGCTCAGTCGGCGGGCACGCCAGCTCATCTCGTCCGAGGAGTCCAAGCTCCTCTGGAGCGTCGCCAGCTCCTGGGAGCTCGCGATCAAGGTAGCGCTCGGGAAGCTCCGGCTGCCGGAGGAGGTCGGCTCCTACGTCGCCTCGCGTCTCGAGGCCAACGGGATCGACGTCCTGCCCATCCAGCTCCGGCATGCGCATCACGTGGCCGGGCTGCCGCACCACCACAGGGACCCGTTCGATCGGCTGCTGATCGCTCAGGCGGCCCTCGAGGGGATCCCGATTGTCACCTCCGACCACGAGGTCTTCCGCAAGTATCGCGTCGAGGCCATCTGGTAGTGGCGCCCGTGCGGGCTCACAGGCGATCTCAGCGGTAGGGTCCGGACTTGCCGAGCGCAGCGCGCTGCGCCCGATCGCGGATCCCCGCGGCGACGGCCGCCGCCTGGTCGACCATGTGCGGCGGGAGCTCGGGGGGCTCGTGGTCCAGGCCGCAGGACAGCGATAGGACGCCATCACGGACCTCGGTCTCGCCCAGGCGCGCGAGATCGGCGAGCGCCTCGCGGTCCGCCTGCGAGAGGTCCTGCGCCTCTACCCCGAGATCGATCCGCAGTCGGAGGCGATGGCGCCCTTGGGCGACTCTCTCGAACCATGCGGCCGTCTCCAGATCCTTCAGGCGACCGGCGGCGCCGAGGGGCGCGGTGCCGACCTCGAGGCCACGCGTTCTCGCCCAGGCGGACCACTGGCCGAGGTAACGGACGAGCCCGGTTGCGACAGGCACCCTCAGGCTCGCCCGCTCGACCCCATCGGCCAGCGCCGCGCACCGCCGGCGGAGCTCGTTCAGCCAAGCGTCGCGCTCGCCGTCGGGCTCCTGGCCGGCTAGCACGACACGGTCGTCCGAGAGGCGCACCTCGGCGATCGTCTCGGAGACCGACTCGATCGCCCTTTGCAGGTCGGAGTCCAGAAGCGCGGCGGCACGTCCCTCCTCGTCCGCCCGCACCAGATATCGGTCCGCGAAACCCCGGATCGGGATCGAAACGCCGCCGACCCCTGGATCCCAGGGACTCCTCCTCGTGATCTCGAGACCGAGGTCGAGCGGAGGATCGATGAAAGCCGTGGCTCGCGCCTCGATGGAGAAGCCCGAATCGTCGGGGACTACCAGCTCGACGCGCCGGCCCTCTTCGTGCCCTTCGGGCGTCGGGACCGCGCTGCCGGGCCGACGCCGGCGGCGCCACAGCCTGAGCGCGCTGCCGACGACCACCACGACGCCCATCACCACGAACCACTCCACCGGCGCGATTGTCCGCCGGCGCGCCGGCCGGCGCCAGCGCGGCATGTCGACTGCACCGCGGGGCCCGGAGGCAACGACATGAACTTGCGCTCGAGCCCTCGCCCTCTGCCCGTCTGGCAGCTCGGCACCCTCGCAGTCGTTGGGCTCACCGGCTGTAGCGCCGGCGAGGCGGGCGGCCCGCCCGCACTCGAGCGCGAGGAAGGGCTGTCCCAGACCCGCCCGGTGGTGCGTTTTGCCACGCGCAGCGACGCCTCACCTCCCCTTCGCGCCACGCCCGAGCGACCCGCACCTCCGCCGGTGCTGGCCACGATCTTCGAGAAACCACGCCATCCCTTGCCCAATCGCTTCGAAGCCGAGGGGGCAGCGGATGACGAGGCCCTGCAGGCTGCGATCGAGGAGGCGGCCGCGCCGGGCGTACTGGGGAGCTTCGCCGGTCTCGCCAACTCGGACAACGCGGCGGTGCTCGGGTCCCGCATGTTGCCGCCGGACGTGAACGGCGACATCGGGCCCGACCACTACGTGCAGTGGGTCAACGGCGTCCTCGCGGTCTACGACCGTACGGGCAGCCGCGTCCTCGGTCCAATCGCCGGAAGCCGGCTGTGGCAGGGCTTCGGCGGTCCATGCGAGGCCTCCAACGACGGCGATCCCATCGCGCTTTACGATCACCTCGCGGACCGCTGGCTCATGAGCCAGTTCGCCCTACCCAACTTCCCGAGCGGCCCGTTCTACCAGTGCATCGCCGTCTCGCAGACGCCAGATCCGACCGGGGCGTACCACCGGTACGAGTTCCTGATCGACGAGCGCAAGATGAACGACTACCCGAAGCTCGGAGTCGGGCCCGACGCCTACGCCCTCGCGATCAACCAGTACCGCTGCGAGCTCCTCGGCTGCCGGTGGGCAGGTCAGGGGGCGGTCGCGTTCGAGCGTGACGCCATGCTGGACGGACTGCCGGCCCGCATGATCAGGTTCGATCTGGAGCGCGTCGACCCTAATCTGGGCGGGATGCTTCCCGCCGATCTCGACGGGCCGGCGCAAGCGCCGGGAGTGCCGGTGCCCTTCTGCCAGGTGGATGACGATGCCTGGGGTTACTCGCCCGATCAGGTCCAGTGCTGGGAGCTCGCGGCCGACTGGGTGACGCCCGGCAGCTCGACGTTCACCTTCGCCGTCGCTCTGAGGACGGCCGCTTTCAACTCGAACATGTGCGGCTACTCGCGCAACTGCATCCCGCAGCCGGGAGGCACGCCGGTCGACGCGCTCTCAGACCGCCTGATGGCGCGGCTGCAGCTTCGCGAGTTCGGCTCGCATCGCGCGCTCCTCGTCAGTCACACGACCGACGTCGGGGGCGATCACGCCGGGATTCGCTGGTACGAGCTCAGGGACTCGGGCCGTGGGTGGTCCATCGAGCAGCAGGGCACCTACGCGCCCGATGGCGACAACCGGTGGATGGGGAGCGTGGCGATGAACGGCATCGGCGACGTCATGCTCGGCTTCTCCGTCTCCAGCGCCGTCACCTACCCATCGGTCCGCGTCACGGGCCGGCTCGCGGAGGATCCCGCGGGGACGATGACGCAGGGCGAGGCCACGCTGGCCGCCGGCCGCTTCTACCAGTCCCACTCGAGCGGCCGCTGGGGCGACTACAGCATGATGGCCGTCGATCCGGTCGACGACTGCACGTTCGTCTACACACAGGAGTACTACGACTCGAACGACCCCGCGACGAGCGCGGAGTGGGTGACTCGGTGGGGCTTCGTCAAGGAGCGCGACTGCGCGGGCTGTGTCTCCGACTCCGACTGCGCGCAGGGTGGCGGTCTGTGCTGCGGTGGGAGCTGCACGGCCGCCGCGTGCGTGGCCGATGCCGCGTGCGACGACGCGAACGCGTGCACCATCGACACGTGCTCGAACGCCGGGACGTGCACGGCCTCGTGCTCGAGCACCTGGGCGGCGTGTGGCGCGATCGACGGCTGCTGCGGGCCGGCCTGCGACGGCTCGAGCGACCCGGACTGCCCCGCGGCCGTCTGTGGCGACGGCGCCTGCGCCGGCGCGGCCTCGGGCGAGGACTGCCGGACGTGCTCGTCCGACTGCCGCTGCTCGGGCAGGAGCTGCAGGAACGCTTGCTGCGGGGACGGTGTGTGCTCGAACAGCGAGAACGATCGCAACTGTCCGATCGACTGCTAGGTCTCAGAGCATCGAGGCGAGGGTCGCGCCCATCTCCGCGGGGGTCGGGGCGACGCGGATGCCGGCCTTCTCGAGGGCCGCGATCTTGTCGGCCGCGGTGCCCTTTCCGCCGGAGATGATCGCGCCGGCGTGGCCCATCCGCTTTCCCGGAGGCGCGGTGCGCCCGGCGATGAAGGCGGCTACCGGCTTCTTCATGTGGGCCTGCACCCAGGCCGCGGCGCGCTCCTCGGCGGCGCCGCCGATCTCGCCGATGAGGATCACGCCGTGCGTGTCGGGATCGGCGTTGAACAGGCTCAGCACGTCCACGAAGTCGAGGCCGCCCACGGGGTCGCCCCCGATCCCGATGCACGTCGACTGGCCGATCCCCAGCTCCGAGAGCTGCCAGACGGCCTCGTAGGTGAGCGTTCCCGATCTGGAGACGACGCCGATGTGACCGGGCTTGTGGATGTGGCCGGGCATGATTCCGATCTTGCAGCGCGCCGCGGGCGAGATGACCCCGGGGCAGTTCGGACCGACCATCCGGCTGTCCCTGCCCTCCAGGAACGCGCGCACGCGGACCATGTCGAGCGTCGGGATGCCCTCGGTGATCGCGACGACCAGCGGCACGTCCGCCGCCGCGGCCTCGAGGATCGCGTCGGCAGCGAAGGCAGGCGGGACGAAGACGCAGGCGACGTTCGCCTTGGTCCCCTGGACCGCGTCGCGGACGGTGTCGAAGATGGGGACCTTGCCCTCGAAGGTCTCGCCCGAGCGCCCGGGCGTCACGCCGGCGACGACCTTCGTGCCGTACTCGAGCATCTGCTTCGTGTGGAAGCTCCCGGCGTCTCCGGTGATGCCCTGGACCACGACCCGCGTCGATTCATTGACCAGGATCGCCATGTTCAGTTTCCCTTCCTGTGAACGAGCTCGACGATCTTGCGGGCGCCGTCCAGCATGGAGTCCGCGGGCGCGATCTGAAGTCCGCTCTGGGCCAGCATGCTGCGCCCCTTCTCGACGTTCGTCCCCTGAAGGCGCACGACGAGCGGGACCTTCAGACCGAGCTCGCGCGTCGCGGCCATGACCCCCTCGGCGATCACGTCGCACTTCATGATCCCGCCAAAGATGTTGACGAAGATCCCCTTGACGTCGGGATCGCGCAGGATGATCGACATCGCGGTCGTGACGGCCTTGCCCGTCGCGCCGCCCCCCACGTCGAGGAAGTTCGCGGGCTCGCCGCCGCAGTGCTTGATGATGTCCATCGTCGACATCGCAAGGCCCGCGCCGTTCACGAGGCAGCCGATGTTCCCCTTGAGCGACACGTACGACAGGCCAGCCGCCTTCGCCTCACGCTCGGTCGGATCCTCCTCGTCCGGGTCTCGCAGCGCCTCCCAGCCAGGGTGCCGGAAGTCGCCGTTGTCGTCGAAGTTGATCTTCCCGTCCAGGGCGACGACCTCGCCCTGCTTCGTCACCACGAGCGGGTTCACCTCCACCAGCGAGCAGTCCTCGGTCGTGCACAGCCGGTACATGCTGGAGATCAGCCTGGCCGCCCCCAGAGCCTCCTTCTTTCGGAGGCCCAGGCCGAAGGCGACGTTGCGCGCCTGGAAGGCCGGCAGGCCGAGCGCCGGATCCACGGACTCGCGCACGATCGCCTCCGGGCGCTCGCGCGCGAGCTCCTCGATCTCGGTGCCGCCCTCCGCGCTCGCCACGATCGCCAGGCGCCGCCGGTCACGGTCGACCACGAACGCCAGGTAGATCTCCCGAGCGATGTCCAGCCCCTCCTCGACGAGGAGCCGCCGGACCTTCTGACCCTCGGGGCCGGTCTGCTTGGTCACGAGCTGCATCCCGAAGACCTGCCCGACGGCCTCGTGCGCCGCGGGCGCGCCCTTGCACACCTTGACGCCGCCGCCCTTGCCGCGGCCGCCCGCGTGGATCTGCGCCTTGACGACGAGGACGTCCTTCTTCGACTCCTTCGCGACCTCGTCGACCGCGCGGTGGGCCTCCTCGATCGAGAGGGCCGGCCGCCCGATCGGCACCGGGATCCCGTACGCGCGGAAGAGCTCCTTGGCCTGGTACTCGTGGATCTTCATGCCTCACCACCTGATGACCGAGAGGACGTCCCGGACGGCCTTCGCGCTCGAGTCGAGCATCGCGCGCTCCTCCGTCGTCAGGTCCACCTCGATCACCCGCTCGATGCCGCCCTTGCCGATCACGACCGGCACGCCCATGTACATGTCCTTCAGGCCGTACTCGCCGTCCAGGAAGGCCGCGCAGGGCATGACGCGCTTCTTGTCTCGCAGGTACGACTCCGCCATCGCGATCGCGCTCGACGCCGGAGCGTAGTACGCGCTCGTGCCCATGAGCCCGACGATCTCGCCTCCGCCCTGCCGCGTGCGGTCCGAGATCGCCACGAGCTTGTCTGGCGGGACGAGCTTGGTCACGGGGATGCCGGCCACCGTGCAGGTCGACAGGAGCGGGACCATCGAGTCGCCGTGGCCGCCGAGGACCATCGCCTGGACGTCGTGCACGCTCACTCCGGCGGCCTCGGCGATGAAGTGCTTGAACCTGGCCGAGTCGAGGACCCCGGCCATGCCCACGACATGCTCGCGCGAGAAGCCCGTGATCCGCTTGAGCGCGTAGACCATGGCGTCGAGCGGGTTCGACAGGACGATGACGAACGCGCCAGGGCAGTGAGCCTTGATCTTGCCGGACACGTCCTTGATGATCTCGATGTTGATGTGGACCAGGTCGTCGCGGCTCATGCCGGGCTTGCGGGGTACTCCGGCGGTGACGATCACCACGTCGGCGCCGGCGCAGTCCTTCCACTCGCTCGTCCCGGTCACGGTCGCGTCGTAGCCGTCGACGCCTCCGGCCTGCATGACGTCGAGCGCCTTGCCCCGAGGCATCCCCTTGGTCGCCGGGATGTCGAAGAGCACGACGTCGCCGAGCTCCTTCTGGGCGCACTGCAGCGCGAGCTGTCCGCCGATGTTTCCGGCACCGATGAGGGCGATCTTCTTCCGTGCAGTTCCCATGACCTCTCACTCCTGTTCCGCAGGATCCCCTGCTGGGCTCACACCATCTGCTCGATGACGGCCGATCCGAACCCGGAGCACTTGACCTCGCGAGCGCCTTCCATCTGCCGCGCGAAGTCGTACGTGACCGTCTTCGCCTGGATCGCCCTCTCCATGCCGCGCGTGATGAGCGCGGACGCCTCGCTCCAGCCGAGGTGCTCGAGCATCAGGGCGCCCGAGAGCATGACGGAGCCCGGGTTCACCTTGTCCAGGCCGGCGTACTTCGGCGCCGTTCCGTGCGTGGCCTCGAAGACGGCCGCCCTGTCGCCGATGTTGCCGCCCGGAGCGATCCCCAGGCCGCCGACCTGCGCCGCGCAGGCGTCCGACAGGTAGTCGCCGTTGAGGTTCGGCGTGCACAGGACCGAGTACTCGTCCGGTCGCAGGAGTAGCTGCTGGAAGATCGAGTCGGCGATGCGGTCCTTGATCAGCACCTTGCCGGCCGGGACCTTCCCGCCGTGGTGCTTGTAGACGTCGTCCTCGGAGATCACGCGGTCGGCGAACTCGTCACGCGCGAGCTCGTAGCCCCAGCCGCGGAAGGCGCCCTCCGTGTACTTCATGATGTTGCCCTTGTGCACGAGCGTGACGCTGGCCTTGCCGTGCTCGAGCGCGTAGAGGATGCCCCGGCGGATCAGCCGCTTCGAACCGAAGGCGCTCATCGGCTTGATGCCGATGCCGCTCTCGGCGCGGATGGTCTTGCCGAGCTCCTTGCACAGCGCGATCACGCGGTTCGCCTCGGGCGAGCCCGCGGCCCACTCGATGCCGGCGTACACGTCCTCGACGTTCTCGCGGAAGATCATGACGTCGAGCAGCTCGGGCCGCTTCATCGGCGACGGGACGCCCTGGAAGTAGCGCACCGGCCGCACGCAGGCGTACAGGTCGAGCACTTGCCTCAGCGTGACGTTGATGCTGCGGAAGCCGCCGCCGATCGGGGTCGTCAGCGGCCCCTTGATCGCGACGACGTAGCGCCGGATGGCCTCGACGGTCTCGTCCGGCAGCCAGAGCGCCTCGCCGTAGACCTTGTTCGCCTTCTCGCCCGCGAAGACCTCGTACCAGGCGATCTCGCGCTTGCCGCCGTACGCCTTCCTCACCGCGGCGTCGAAGACCGCCTGCGAGGCCCTCCAGATGTCGGGGCCCGTCCCGTCGCCCTCGATGAACGGGACGATCGGTCGATCGGGCACGTCGAGTGTCAGGTCCTGACGGACCTCGATCGGGTCACCCTTCTTGGGGGGCTCCAGAACGAACTTCGCGGCCATCGTGTCTCCTCCAGTGGATCCGCCGAAGCAGTCCCCCCGTTTTCTTGGCGGGCGCGCGGCTTATACCACGAACGGGCCGCGGCGGGTTAGCGAGCGCGCCGGCGCGTGCGGCGAACGACAAGGGCCGCCAGAAGCGCGAGCACGACTGACGCGGGGCCGTCATGTCCGGAGGCACCAGGAAGCCGGCAAGCGCAGCGTGCGCCTTCTTCTCCGAAGTCGACGACGCCGCCCGAGTCGCGCCGGAAGCCCGGATCGGCGTCGCC
Organism: Deltaproteobacteria bacterium; assembly: GCA_016190375.1. GTDB lineage: Bacteria > Myxococcota_A > Polyangia > JACPQR01 > JACPQR01 > JACPQR01. The sequence goes on along the minus strand of JACPQR010000125.1, from coordinate 23,862 downwards.
CGCGTCCGGCTGGCTCGGGCTGCCTGCATCGTACCCGCTGTCCTGGCCAGCGTCCTCGCCCGCGTCGTCGCCTGCGCCGCCGTCGCCAGGACCGGCGTCGGGGACGATGGGACCGTCGCAAGCGTCTCCTTCGCCGTCGCCGTCGGCGTCGTCCTGTCCCGGGTTCGGGTCGTCGGGGCAGTTGTCCGACTCGTCGGGGACGCCATCGAGGTCGCTGTCGCCGCCGCAGGCGTCCCCGACGCCGTCGCCGTCCGCATCCTCCTGCTCGGGGTTCGCGACCTGCGGGCAGTTGTCCTGCGTGTCGGCGACCTGGTCGCCGTCGTCGTCGTCGTCGCACGGATCGCCAAGGCCGTCGCCGTCGAGGTCGTGCTGGTCCGGGTCGGAGACCGCGGGGCAGCCATCTTCGTCGTTCGGCAGGCCGTCACCGTCCCGGTCGTCGTCGCAGGCGTCGCCCAGGCCGTCGCCGTCGAAGTCCACCTGCTCGTCGTTCGGGACGTCCGGGCAGTTGTCCTCGGGATCGCGCCAGCCGTCGCCGTCGGCGTCGCCCTCGCAGGCGTCGCCCAGTCCGTCGCCGTCCACGTCGTCCTGCTCGGGATTGGCGGTGAACGGGCAGTTGTCCTCCCTGTCCTCGACCTCGTCGTCGTCGTCGTCGTTGTCGCAGGGATCGCCCTCGCCGTCGCCGTCGGAGTCCTGCTGGTCGTCGTTGGGCTGGTGCACGCAGTTGTCGTCCTCGTCGAGGATGCCGTCGCCGTCCTCGTCGTCGTCGCAAGCATCCCCGAGCCCGTCGCCGTCGGAATCGGCCTGGCCCGAGTTGGCGTCCGTCCGGCAGTTGTCGACTCCGTCGGTCACGCCATCGCCGTCGTCGTCCGTGTCGCAGGTGTCGCCCTGGCCGTCGCCGTCGGTGTCGAGCTGCCCCGCGTTCGGGACGAGGGGGCAGTTGTCGTCGACGTCGGAGACGCCGTCGTTGTCGTCGTCCTCGTCGCAGGCGTCCCCGGCCCCGTCGCCGTCCACGTCCGACTGATCCGCGTTGGCGTCGGTCCGGCAGTCGTCGAGCGCATCGATGACGCCGTCGTTGTCGTCGTCGCCGTCGCAGGCATCCCCCGCCCCGTCGCCGTCCGCGTTGGCCTGGTCCTCGTTCGCGAGCATCGGGCAGTTGTCCACGCCGTCCTCGAGCCCGTCGCCGTCGTCGTCCAGATCGCACACGTTGCCGAGCCCGTCGTCGTCGACGTCGGCCTGATCCGCGTTCGACAGGAGCGGGCAGTTGTCGGCGCCATCGAGCACGGCGTCGCCGTCGTCGTCCGTGTCGCAGGCGTCGCCCTGGGCATCGCCGTCCGTGTTGGCCTGGTCCGCGTTGGCGACGACCGGGCAGTTGTCGAGGGCGTCCGGCACGCCGTCGCCGTCGTCGTCGGCCTCGCAGGCGTCGCCGATCCCGTCGCCGTCCGTGTCGGCCTGGCCGCCGTTGGGGACGAGCGGGCAGTTGTCGGAGCCGTCCGCCACCTGGTCGCCGTCGTCGTCGGGATCGCATGCGTCGCCGAAGCCGTCCGCGTCGGTGTCGGTCTGCGCGGGATTGGAGACGAGCGGGCAGTTGTCGGACCCGTCGGCGAGCCCGTCGTTGTCGTCGTCGGAGTCGCAGGCATCCCCTTGCGCGTCTCCGTCCGTGTTCGTCTGGCCGGCGTTCGAGACCAGCGGGCAGTTGTCGCTTGCGTCGGCAACGCCGTCGTTGTCGTCGTCCGTGTCGCAGGCATCCCCCTGCGAGTCGCCGTCCGTGTTCGTCTGGGCGGCGTTCGAGACGTACTGGCAGTTGTCGTTCCCGTCGAGGACACCGTCGTTGTCGTCGTCCGTGTCGCAGGCGTCCCCCTGCGCGTCTCCGTCCGTGTTCGTCTGGCCCGCGTTCCAGACGAGAGGGCAGTTGTCACTTCCGTCCGCCACACCGTCGTTGTCGTCGTCCCCGTCACACGCGTCGCCCTGGCCGTCGACGTCCGTGTCGAGCTGGTCCGCGTTGGCGGCATTGGGACAGTTGTCGTCGACGTCGGCCACGCCGTCGCCGTCCGTGTCCGCGCAGGTGCACGACACGCCCCAGCCGCCGCAGCCTCCGTAGAACGGCGTGAAGAAGACGGTGAAGTCCCCGTCCGCAGGGCAGGAGAAGGTCGTCTCGGAGCACAGGCCGCATGCGTCGTCGTTGCACGCGACGTAGGCGTTCGTGCACGAGGCCGCGCCGTCGCAGACCATCATGTACGGATCGCCATCGCATCCGCACCCGACCGAGCAGGTGCAGCTCGCCCCCGGCGCGCACCTCAGCGTGCCGGCGCTCGTCCAGCAGACGGTGTCATCGGTGCAGTGGTACGCCTCGGACCGGGTCGGCGAGCACAATACCGCGGCAGCGAACGGAAGCCAAAGACCCCGAATGCGCATGAACCGACCCGATCATATGCGATCTGGCGTGGGTCGCGATAGCTGATGGCAATGGATCGCCTTAGAACGGGGCGAGTATACTAAGGCCATGTTCGATCGGTGGTACGGGCGGCGGCTGGCAGCGGCGCTGGGGAAGCCATTCGTGCACCTGGTCTTCGGCGCACGCCAGACGGGCAAGTCCACTCTCATTCGCTCGCTTCTGCCCGCGAGCAGCACCATCGTGGACCTCTCGAGCCCTGCCGAGCGGTCACAACATCTCGCTAGCCCCGCCGACTTCGTCCGGCTCTGCGAGGCCTTGCCGGCAGGTCGGAGCGTCTTCGTCGACGAGGTACAGACGGTGCCCTCCATTTTCGACGCGGTGCAGCACCTCTACGATCGGGACAAGCGGCGCCTCCGGTTCGTCCTGTGCGGCAGCTCGGCGCGCAAGCTCCGCGCCACCGGAGCGAACCTCCTGCCGGGAAGGAGCTTCTTGCACCGGCTCTTTCCGCTCACGCTCGTGGAGCGTCCGGCGCCGGTCCCCGCTGGCGAGAGCGCGCGGCTTCCGGTCGAGCTGCCGACGTTGCCAGCGATGCCCCAGGACGCACGGCTGTTCCCGGCAGCCGACCTCGAGGAACGTCTCGCGTATGGCGATCTCCCGGGGGTCGTGACGGCGGCGGCCGAGGATCGCGCGGAGCTGCTACGCGCGTACGCAACGGTCTACCTGGAGGAGGAGATCAGGCGGGAGGCGCTGGTGAAGGACTGGGGCGCATTCGTCCGGTTCCTCCGGCTCGCAGCCGCGGAGTCGGGCAAGCTCGTCAACTACGCCGCGGTCTCGCGCGAGGCGGGCATCTCGCAGCCCACCGTCAAGTCTCACTATCAGCTCCTCGAGGACATGTTCGTGGGCTTCCGGGCGCAGGCGTACACGAACAGCGTTCGAAAGAACCTGCTGTCGACGCCGAAGTTCGTATTCTTCGACCTCGGCGTCCGGCACGCCGCGGCGGGCCTTCGGCCGTCGGCGGACATCGTGGCGGTCGACCCCGGCTCGTTCATCGAGCAATGGGTCGGCATCGAGCTGTGGAAACGACTCCAGTACCTGCGGGAGGGCGCGCTTCATCACCTGCGTACGAAAGACGGCGCGGAGATCGACTGGGTGGTCGAGCACCGTGGGAAGATCATCCCGATCGAGGTCAAGTGGACCGAGCGGCCCACGGCCGCGGATGCGCGTCACCTCGTGACTCTCTGCGAGGAGAAGCCCCGCCAGGCGCCGCACGGGTACGTCGTCTGTCGCTGCTCCCGGCCGCTGCGCCTGCATGAGCGCGTCACGGCGCTGCCGTGGTGGGCGCTGTGAGCCGGAGGCGTGGCTACATCGCGGTGCAGAATCGGGCGGGGATTGACCTGAGGTTCCGCGGTTCCCGCGCCCCGCATGGCGGCTGAACGTGCCTTTTCGTCCCGACCTGGCCTCGCCCAGCCTCCCCCGCGGCGCCGACGCGGACCGGGGTCGGCTAGGCCGGTGCGCGACGTGCCCCCGGGGTTGCGGACGTTGCTCGGGGCCGCGCCCACCGTAGAGCCCGGCGCGGCGCATGCTCTCGGGACCCCAAGAAGTCCCGAGCTGCATGCGCCGTGACGGGCTCGGACGTACCGCGCACTCGCTCTGACGCCTGTCCAGAGCCGTGGCTCGCCTCAGGCCGGAGTCGGGGCCGCGAGTGGGGTCCGTCTTTGAGTTTCTGCTTGACGGAGGCACCAAAGAGCGGCTGATGGACCCGGTGTTGCGCGAGGTGGATGCCTTACTCGGCGACGAGCACCTGTTGATGTCGTGTTGACCACCCTCCGGCGCCGCTTCCCTCAGAGCACGCGTCGCGGTCGGCGAGGAACGCCTGCGGAGGTCGTCCTGCGGATGCTCGCACTCAAGCACATCAGGCAGTGGAGCTATGACCAACTCGAGCGCGAGGTGAATGGCAGCCTCGTGTACCGGCGCTTCTGCCGCATTAGGGGGCGCGCAGGCAGATGAAGCGCCTGAACGAGGAGGCACGCGCCGCGGCGGCCGTGGTGCTCGAACAGATCGAGAAGATGATCCCTCGTGCGCGTCAGGTCCTCCGCCAGACTCGGGCCCGCATCCGGCGCGGCGTGACCGACTCGAAGGGCAAGCTCGTCAGCATCTTCGAGCCCCACGCGCAGATCCTCCGTCGCGGCAAGCTGCACAAGCCGACCGAGTTCGGGATGATGGCGAAGGTGCAGGAGGCCGAGGGCGGCATCGTGACCGACGTCGGTCTGGTGCCCAACAAGGCCGACGCGCCGCTGCTCGTGCCCGCGGTCGAGCGCCACCGCAAGGTCTTCGGCCGCGCGCCTCGAACTGCGGCGACCGACCGAGGCTTCTACTCGGGTGAGGGCGAACGCAAGATCCGCGAGCTGGGCGTGCGCCGGGCGGTCATCCCGAAACCCGGTCACAAGTCCGACAAGCGCATGGCGTACGAGCGGCAGCGGTGGTTCCGGAGGGGACGAGCCTGGCGAGTCGGCGGTGAAGCCCGCATTTCACGGCTCAAGCACTGCTTCGGCATGCTCCGAAGTCGCTACCGCGGCGAGGTCGGGATGAGCCGCACGGTCTTCTGGGCGGCGATCGCCAATAACCTGACCGCCGTGGCCGCAACAATCCGCTGAGATCGATCGCGGCGGCGAGCCGCGAAAAAAGACGCAGGTCGACCAAGCAGCCGACGGCGGCGGGCGGGGGATGACGGCTCAGCTCGCCCGATTCTGCACCGCGATGTAGCTACAGCCCAACGACGCTGCATCCGCACCCACCGGAGCTCGAGTCGTCGTCCGCGTCCGAGTCCGTATCCGAATCCGAGTCCGTATCCGAATCCGAGTCCGTGTCCGAATCCGAGTCCGTGTCCGAATCCGTGTCCGTGTCCGCGTCCGTGTCCGCGTCCGTGTCCGCGTCCGTGTCCGAGTCCGCGTCGGCGTCGGCGTCGGCGTCGGCGTCGGCGTCGGCGTCGGCGTCGGCGTCCGCATCGGCGTCCGCGTCCGCGTCCGCGTCGCCGTCTGGTTCGCCTCCGAGAGCGACTTCCCAGTCCTCGTCGTCGAGCAGCTCCTCGAGCCAGGTGTACGCGGGCTTCAGGTCGAAGTTGTCTTCCCACGAGTCGTCGGGGTCGGCGGTGCGGACAGCGACGCCCCAGTCGTAGGGGAAGAACTGGGGGTGGTCGGCGATCTCGTAGAAGATGGTCGTCGTCCACCAGTCGCGCGCGACCATCTCCTCGAGGACCCGCTCGTAGTACACCCTCTGCGTCTCCAGGTCCTCGTCGTCTCCCAGCTCCGCCTCGTAGCCGGTCTCGGTGATCCAGAACGGCAGGTCGCCGTAACCGGCGTCGACGATCACGTCGCGGATCGGCGTCCGCTGGTACAGCCCGCAGCCGCCCGGGCGGCACTCGTCGAGGAGGGTGAGGAAGGTCCATCCGAACAGCGGGTTGTCGCCCGTCTCCTCGAAACCGCCGTAGTCGTGCCAGGTGATGAAGTCGAGGCGATCGCCGGCAGCCTCGAGCACGTCGCGCATGAAGTCGTCTTCGCCGTCTCCGACGGACGCCGTCTCGGGGCCGCCGACCAAGCAGTCGGCGCAAGCGGCGTGGATAGCGTCCGCGCCCTCCTCGAGGATCCGTATGTAGTCGTCGGTGGTTCCCTCCCAGAAGTCGTCGAGGTTCGGCTCGTTCCAGATTCCCCAGTGCGTGATCCGCCCCTCGAAGTGCTCCGCCGCCGCGGTCGCGAACTCGCCGAACAGGCCGTCGATCGGAACGTCGTTGTGCGACCCGTCGCCGCTCGCGTCGCCCGTCGAGGCCCACGGCGGGCCGTACCCGATCGAGGCGTACACCAGAAGGCCGCGCGCCCTGGCGTCATCGACGATGCGGTCGAACAGGCTCCAGTCGATGTCGCCCTGCACGACCTCGGCGTTGAGCCAGTTGAAGTCGATCCGTGCCCACTGGACGCCGAGGTCCTGGCAAAGGTCGAGGATGTCGGCGGGAGGCTGGTGGGTGTTCATGCCCACCTCGTCCGCGTGGACCGTCCCGCAAAGGCACGAGGAGAGGAAGAACGCGCGAAGAAGACGCATGGCCGCGACAGTACACCACCCGGGAAAAGCGTGGTATCCGTGCGTCGTGACGGAAGGCGACAGGCAGCGGTGGGCGGTTCGCTTCGGCGTCCTGTCCGGCGGATCGCTGGGGCTTCTCTGCGCCTTCGCGGTCGCCTTCGGCGTGGACCGGGTGCTCGGCGCCAACCCGGAGTGGGTGCTGCGGCTGGGCAGCGCCGCCGGAATGCTCGGTGGCGGCCTGGCGGGCAGGCGAATCGGAGCCTGGCAGCGGGGCCGGCTCTACGGCCTGCTCGGCGCGGTCACCGGCGTCCTTCTCTCGATGGTGCTGGCGATCCTCTTGATCGTGGCGCTGCGCTAGCGCGAGCGGAAGCGGTCCTCCGGACCGGGCGGCCCGTAGATCTGAAGCGCCCGCGTGGGCTCGGAGCCCGTAGCGACGAAGGAGTGCTCCGTGCCGGCGGGCACCCGGACCACCATTCCTGCGCCCACCGCCACCGGCTCTCCGGCTACCGTCAGCGTGCCCTGCCCGGTCTCGACGACCAGCACCTCGTCGCTCGACGGGTGGACGTGGGCGGGAATCGCGAGGCCTGGATCGCCCTCGAAGGTCCCCACGTAGGCGAACGTCGCGCCCTGGAGCTCCGAGTCGACCAGCATCCTGACCCGCGCCTTCCCGCCGGCGATCGGGATCTCGACGGCGTCGTCCCTGCGCCTCAGGCGCTCGACGCGAAAGAGCGCGTCGGCCTCGGGCGGCGGCCCGACGTCCGGCGCCGCCGTGGCCGCCAGCCGCTCGCAGCCGGCGACGCCCTGAGCGGAGGAGAAGACCTGGTAGATCACCGCGGGAGCGTCGCCCGTCGCGAGGTCCACGACCTCGCGACGCGGGATGAAGTACGTGTCGCTCGCCTCCAGCCAGACGTGCTGGCCGCGGTCGCGGGCCATTAGCTCGCCCGACAGGACCACGACGGCGACGTCGTAGCAGGGATGAGCCGCCGGGCCGATGCGGCGGTCGGGGCCGAGCTCGATGCGCGCCACTGCCACGCGGTCGGACTCGAGCGATCCGGGCCCGACGAGCATGCGCAGGGCGACGCCGCCGTCGGCGTGCTCCTCGATCGACGCGATCGTCCGGGCGAACCGGCCCTGGGCCGGCTCGGGCGGAAGCGGCGTCTCGGGGGCCGGCGGACGCGAGGTCCCGCAGCCCGCGAGGAGGGCCAGCGCGAGAACGGCGACCTTCATCAGACCCGCGGGCGCACGTTGTCCCTGACCCAGCCGACGATCTGGGCGAGCGAGGTCCCGGGCGTGAACAGCCCCGCCACTCCTTTCGAGGTGAGCGCCTCGAGGTCCTCGTCGGGGATGATCCCGCCACCGAACACCACGACGTTCGTGGCGCCGCGTGCCCGCAGGGCGTCGATCACGGCGGGGAACAGCGTGTTGTGCGCGCCCGACATGATCGAGAGGCCGACGGCGTCGACGTCCTCCTGGACCGCTGCGGCCGCGATCATCTCGGGCGTCTGGTGCAGGCCCGTGTAGACGACCTCGAAGCCCGCATCCCTGAGGGCGCGCGCGACGACCTTGGCTCCCCGGTCATGCCCATCGAGGCCAGGCTTGGCCACCAGGATTCGGACCTTCATGTGGAAGGTGTAACACAAACGGTCCCCTCACTCTCCCTTGAAGCTGGGCTTGCGTTTGGCGGCGAAGGCCGCGATCCCCTCGAGGCGGTCCGCGGTCGGCAGCGTGACCTCGTAGCAGCGCTGCTCGTGGGCCAAGCCCTCCTCGAGGGACAGATCGAGGCCGCCGTCGATCGCGGCGAGCGCCTGGGCGACGCCCACCGGAGCGCAGGACTCGGCGATCTCGGCCCCCCACGCGACGGCCTCGTCGAGCACTTCTCCGGGCTCGCTGACACGATTGACGAGCCCCAGGGACAGCGCCTCCTTCGCGTCGACGCGCCTTCCGGTCACGATGAGGTCCTTGGCGCGGCCAGGACCGATCAGCCTCGGCAGCCGCTGGGTCCCGCCCGCCCCGGGGATGATCCCGACCCTCACCTCGACGAGGCCCATGGTCGCCATCGGGTCGGCCACGCGCAGGTCGCAGGCGAGCGCGAGCTCCAGGCCGCCGCCGAACGCCGCGCCCCCGATCGCCGCGATGACGGGCTTCGGGCATCGATCGACCGCGCCGAAGGCGTCGCGATAGACGCCGAGGAAGGCCTTGACCTCCGCCTCGGTCATCGAGGTCCGCTCCTTCAGGTCCGCGCCGGCGCAAAACGCCTTCCCCGCGCCGGTCAGGACGAGCGCGCGGGTCGTGGCCGTGGCGGCGGCCTCCCTCGCGGCCGCGCCGATCTCGGCGACGAGGGCGCGGCTGAGCGCGTTCATGCGCTCGGGCCGATTCAGCGTGACGATCCTGACGGATCCTCGATCTGCGACGACGATGTGCTCCATGGGACGCATGATGCGCCAGACCCTTGCGGAACTCCATCGAGGCTGGTACGTGACTGTCCTCCGTCGCGCCCCGAACCAAGGAGACAACGTCACGGTGGATGCCAGAGTCGCTCCCCTCCCCCACGGCCACCAGCCCGCATGGTCGGTCGAGGACTCGACACAGCTCTACATGGTCGATCGGTGGGGCGCCGACTACTTCCACATCAACTCCGACGGCAACCTCTGCGTTGCGCCTCTTCTCGACAAGGGCGCGCGGATCTCGATCATCGACGTCGTCCGCGAGGCGCGCGAGCACGAGCTGGGCGCTCCGGTCCTGATTCGTTTCCAGGACCTGCTCAGGCACCGGGTCGAGGCGCTGAACAGCGCGTTCAACCGCGCGATCGAGGAGAGCCACTACTCCGGCATTTACCGCGGAGTCTTCCCGATCAAGGTGAACCAGCTCCGCGAGGTGGTCGAGGAGATCCTGGACGCGGGTCGCCCGTTCCACCACGGCCTCGAGGTCGGCTCCAAGCCCGAGATGTTCGCCGCGCTCGCCGTGCACAGCGACAACGACTCGCTCATCGTCTGCAACGGGTACAAGGATCCGCTGTTCATCCGGATGGCGCTGATTGGCCGCAAGCTCGGAAAGAAGGTCGTCCTGGTCGCCGAGAAGCTCTCGGAGGTTCGCGCGATCGTGGAGATCGCCTCCGAGATGAAGGTGGCGCCGCTCATCGGGTTCAGGCTGCGCCTCTTGTCCAAGGGCTCGGGCAAGTGGGCGCTGTCCGGCGGCGAGCACGCCAAGTTCGGTCTATCCACGTCGGACCTCCTCGACGCGGTCGAGGTGCTGCGCGAGGCCGGGATGGAAGGGGCGCTCCGGCTCCTTCACTTCCACATCGGCTCCCAGATCCCCGACATCCTGAAGATCAAGCGCGCGGTGCGCGAGGCCACACGCTACTACGCGAAGCTCCGCCAGATGGGGCATCCGATCGAGTACCTCGACGTCGGCGGGGGCCTCGCGATCGACTACGACGGGTCGCGCTCGGCGTTCCACTCGTCGACGAACTACACCGTCCAGGAGTACGCGAGCGACGTCGTCTACAACGTCATGGACGTCTGCGACGCGGAGGGAGTGCCGCATCCGACGCTCGTCTCCGAGTCCGGGCGCGCGGTCGTCGCCCATCACTCCGTCCTCGTCGTGGAGGCGTTCGGCGCCGTCGAGAAGACGCTGCACCAGGGCCCGCGCCTGGACCTGGCGCCCCGGCCCGACGACCACAAGCTCGTCAAGGAGCTCCACTGGATCCAGGACCACCTCGGCTCGCGCAACCTGACCGAGTCGTTCCACGACCTGCTCCAGTTCAAGGAAGAGGCACAGGCGCTCTTTGGCCTCGGCCATCTCGGGCTGGTGGACAAGGCGCGGTTCGAGACGCTGTTCTGGCACATCGCCGAGGAGATCGAGGCGATGACGCGCGGGATGAAGTACGTGCCCGAGGAGATCCGCGCGCTCGAGAACCAGCTCGCCGACCAGCACATGTGCAACTTCTCGGTGTTCCAGTCGCTCCTGGACCACTGGGCGCTCGGCCAGCTCTTCCCCATCATGCCGATCCACCGGCTCGACGAGCGCCCCGACTCGAACTCGACGGTCGTGGACGTCACCTGCGACTCCGACGGCAAGGTCTCGAAGTTCATCGACCTCAAGGACGTCAAGGACACGCTCCCCCTGCACAGCTTCGACGGATCGCCCTACTACCTCGGCATCTTCCTGACGGGCGCGTACCAGGACATCATGGGCGACATCCACAACCTGTTCGGCAAGGTCAACGAGGTGCACGTCTTTCTCGACGAGGACGAGGAGAGCGGCTACTACCTCGAGGAGACCATCGCCGGCGACAGCATCGCCGACGTGCTCAGGCTCACGCAGTGGGACCTCAACGATCTGATCAAGAAGGTGAAGGTCCAGGTCGACGCCGCGATCAAGGAGGATCGCATCAAGCCCTCCGACGGCATGCGCCTGCTCGGCGAGTACGAGCGAGGCCTGCGCGATCAGACGTACCTGAGCCTGGGATAGCCCTCAGTCCGCGATCGTGAACACGACTGCGTGCCTGATCCCTCGCCGCGGGGGCTCGGTGATGACGCCCTGGGGCCCGCGCCAGGCGAAGCCGGACGATGGACCTCCGTCGAGGTTCAGCGCCTCCTCGCAGCCCTCTGCCTGAAGCTCCCGGGAGAACGTGTAGAGCGTCGGTCCAGCGCGGCCCCTGGAGGGCTCGACGTTGGCCACGTAGACGTCGAGCCCGCGTCCACCGTCACGGATGCACAGCGCGGTCCGGGACGCCGTCTGCTCGCCGTGCCTCGCGATCGCGGCTCCTCCCCGGACGACGAGAGCCGGGCTGCACTGGATCGCGAGCTCGATCCCTGGCGCCGGCCGGAAATCGGCTGCCGCCCGCTGCTCGGCGCGCCCGCGCGCGATCGTGACGACGCCGCCGCCGATGCGCGCGAGGAGCGGGCTCAGCGTGCGATCCCCGACGATCACGAGCCCCTCGGGCCTGGAGTCGGTGCCGTAGTAGCCTCCGTTGATCACGAGCGCCGCGCGACGCTCCTCGAGGACCGCCCCGAGGTCGCGGCGCATCTCCATGTCGACCACGTCGATCTGGACCAGGTCCAGCGGAATCCGGAAGCGGTGCAGGAGGTACGTCTCGCCGTCGTGGCGATGACGCTCTCGGGCCTCGTGAACCAGCGCGCCGGGTGGCTCGACGGCCAGGGACGGGCGTACCGGAGCCGCGCCGCCATCGGGCTCTGCCCGATGTGGCGGCTCTGCGCGCGACGGCTCGGAGCAGGAAACGGTCGATCCGAGAAGCACCAGCGCCGACAGCGCGGCGACCCGATCGACGTCGGCTGGTCCCATGCCTCCTCACTCGAGCGTGGTCGGGTCGTCGCTGACGCGGAGCGCCTGAATTCCGTTGGCGCGCAGCACAACCCGCGACGCTGCATCGCGGAACCCATGGCCGGCGCCCCCCGGCTCGGGGTCGATCTCGCGCTCCGCCCAGCCGAGGATGGCCACCCGCTCTCCGGCCTCGAGGACACCCTCGCGGAAGCGGAGCGTCTTGTTGAAGATCCAGCCCTCGCTCGACTGACCGTGGCGCTGCAGGAAGGCCTCGAGCTCGGAGCTGGCGTCGTTGAAGGTGCCCGACGACCAGTGCCCGTCCCGCGTGACCGCGGCCTCGACCGCGACCATCTCGACACGGGCGCGGCCGGTGCCGTCCTCGACGAGGAAGTCGCGCTCCTCCACCTCGCGGATGATCGTCCGCCAGTGGCTGGACTTGCCCGAGCTCACGCGCTGCTCCACCAGCACCTCGTAGTAGGCGCAGGCCCGCCCGGACAAGGGCGCCGTCAGCACGTCGAGCGGACGGACGCTCCCAGCGATCTTGACGAGCCCCTCGCGCACCTGACCGATCGGCGTCGGCCTGAGCTTGCGGAGCGAACGCTTGATCTTCTGGTCCTTCGAGAACCACCAGATCGCGAACCAGACGAGCCCGAAGACCGCGAAGAAGCCGATGACGAAGGCGACCTGCGCCGAGCCGTCCATTCCGTCGATGGTAGTACGGCTCCCGATCGAAATGCGCGGTATGGTCGAAAAGGACCGAGATCACGCGGTGTTGTAGACCGGGTGCGTGTCCCCTATCCTACGGGGCGTGCGCTTGCTCACGCGACGCCGGTTCTTGGGACTGACCGGAGCCGCCGCGGCGGCGACCGCCGGGCTCGGGGTGTACGCGTGGAAGATCGAGCCGCGCTGGCTCGAGGTCGTGCGGCGCCCGCTGCCGGTGCGCCGGCTGCCGGACGCGCTCGCGGGGCGCATCCTCGTGCAGCTCAGCGACCTGCACATCGGCCGCCAGGTCGACGACGAGTACGTCCGCGCGACGTTCCAGCGCATCGCGCAGCTCCGGCCGGCCATCGTCGTCGTGACGGGGGACATCATCAGCCACCACGCGGCCGTCCTCGAGCAGGTCGACGCGCTCTCCCGCGAGCTCCCGCGCGGCCACCTTGCCACGATCGCCGTCCTCGGAAACCACGACTACGGTCCGGGCTGGTCGCATCCGGAGATCGCTCGAGCGCTTGTGGAGACGATCGCTCCGCGAGGGATCACCGTGCTCCGAAACGACGTCCTCGAGGTCGAGGGCCTGCAGATCGCCGGGCTCGACGATCTCTGGGCGGGCCGGTTCGACGGCGCCGCGACGCTCGCGAGGCTCGACCCGCACCGCGCGGCCCTCGTCCTCAGCCACAACCCGGACACGGTCGACCTGGACGTCTGGCGGGGCTACGAGGGCTGGATCCTCTCGGGTCACACGCATGGCGGGCAGTGCAAGCCGCCGTTCCTGGAACCACCGCTCCTGCCGGTCGAGAACCACCGCTACGTGGCCGGTGCATACTCGCTCGCCGGCGGCCGGCGCCTCTACGTCAACCGCGGCGTCGGCCACCTGCTCCCCGTCCGCTTCAACGTGCGGCCGGAGGCCACTGGCTTCGAGCTCGTCCGGGCGTGAGGTCGTGCACCTTGCCCGGCAGCTCGTGACCCACGAGCGACTCGGCGAGCCTGGCGGCGTCGACGAGCCTCGAGAGATCGACGCCGGTCTCGAGCCCCATCCCGTGGAGCATGTGCACCAGGTCCTCCGTGGCGAGGTTCCCGGGCGCCCCCGGAGCGTAGGGGCAGCCGCCCAGGCCGCCGACGGAGGCGTCGAAGGTCGTGATGCCCATCTCGAGCCCCTGAAGGACGTTCGCCAGGGCGGTCCCGCGCGTGTCGTGCATGTGCAGCGCGAGCCGGCCCGGCTCGAGCTCCGCGAGGAACATCTCCAGGATCGAGCGAGTCTGGCTGACGGTACCGACGCCGATCGTGTCGCCGAGGGAGATCTCGTGGACGCCCATGTCGGCGAGCTCCCTCGCCAGGCCGAGCGCGCGGCGCGGGTCCACTTCGCCCTCGTACGGGCAGCCCCAGACCGTCGAGACGTAGCCGCGGACCCGCATCGAATGCGCCAGGGCGTGCGCGACGATCTCGCCCAGGTGCGACATCGTCTCCCCGGTCGTCTTGTTCAGGTTCCTCCGGTTGTGGGTCTCGCTCGCGGAGACGACGACCGCGACCTCGCTCACCCCCGCGGAAAGCGCCCGCTCGAGCCCCCGCGCATTCGGAACGAGCGCCGAGAAGGCCACGCCTCGAGCGGCCTGGACGTGCCGTGCGACCTCGTCGGCGTCGGCCAGGGCGGGGATCCACTTCGGCGAGACGAAGGACGTCACCTCGATCCGACCGAGCCCCGTGCCCGCGAGCGCCTCGATCAACCTGAGCTTCGCCGGCGTGTCGAGCACGGTCGGCTCGTTCTGCAGGCCGTCGCGCGGGCCGACCTCGTGGATCGTCACCGCGCCGGGCACTAAAACTCCGCGGGATCGGTGTACGTGCCGAGCACCTCCCGCAACACGTCGCAGATCTCCTGCTTCGTGGCGTCGAGGAGCGCGGCCTCGACGATCGGCTCGACGAGGTTGTCCCGGCCCCGGGCGGCGCGGCGTACGGCCTCGAGCGATCTCGCGACGGCGACCGAGCCCCGCCCCGACTTCAGCGCGCGCAGCCCGTCGATCTTGCGGCGCTGGGTCGCCTCGTCGATCCGGAGAAGCGGGATCTTGCGCGTGCCCTCTTCCATGACGAAGTCGTTCATGCCGACCATCGTCTTCTCGCGCCGCTCGAGCTGCCGCTGGAACCGGTAGGCGCTCGCCGCGATCTCGCGCTGAGGGAAGCCCTTCTCGATCGCCGCCACCATCCCGCCCATCTCGTCGATCCGACGGATGTAGTCCAGGGCCTGCTTCTCGAGCTCGTCGGTCAGCCACTCGACGAAGTACGAGCCGCCGAGCGGGTCGATCGTGCTCGCCGCTCCGCTCTCGTGCGCGATGATCTGCTGGGTCCTGAGCGCGATCGTCGCGGCCTCCTGGGTCGGCAGCGCGTAGGTCTCGTCGAGCGAGTTCGTGTGCAAGGACTGCGTCCCGCCGAGGACGGCGGCCATCGCCTGAAGCGCGACCCGCACGACGTTGTTGTACGGCTGCTGCGCCGTCAGCGAGACCCCGGCGGTCTGCGCGTGGGTCCTGAGCTTCCAGCTCGCCGGGTCCCTGGCGCCGAACCGCTCGCGCATCGCGCGGGCCCAGATCCTCCGCGCCGCCCGGAACTTGCAGATCTCCTCGAAGAAGTCGCTGTGGACGTCGAAGAAGAACGACAACCTCGGGGCGAACCGATCGACCTCCAGGCCGCGCGCGACGGCGTGCTCGACGTACGCGATGCCGTCCGCCAGCGTGAAGGCGAGCTCCTGCGCCGCGGTCGCGCCGGCCTCGCGGATGTGGTAGCCGCTGATCGAGACAGTGTTCCAGCGGGGCGTCTCGGCGCTCGCGAACTCGATCATGTCTGTCACGAGCCGCATCGCCGGCCGCGGGGGAACCAGCCAGGCGTGCTGCGCGATGAACTCCTTGAGGCAGTCGTTCTGGACCGTGCCGCCGATGCGCGACCTCGGGATCCCGCGGCGATCCGCGAGGGCGACGTAGAATGCGTAAAGGACGATCGCCGGACCGTTGATGGTCATGGAGGTCGTGACCTGGTCGAGCGGGATCCGATCGAAGAGCACGTCCATGTCGCGAAGCGTGTCGACCGCGACACCGCAGACACCGACCTCGCCGAGCGCCAGCGGCGAGTCGGAGTCGTAGCCCATGAGCGTGGGGAAATCGAACGCCGTCGACAGACCGGTCTGGCCCTGAGAGAGCAGGTACCGGAAGCGGGCGTTCGTGTCCTCGGGCGACCCGAAGCCCGCGAACTGCCGCATCGTCCAGAGCCGGCCGCGGTACATCGTCCGCTGCACGCCCCTCGTGAAGGGGTACTCGCCCGGGAACCCAAGGTCCTCGAGGTAGCGGACGTCCTTGTCCGCGGGCGTCAGGAACGCGGGGAGCTCGAGGTCCGAGATCGTGGAGAAGCGTGACTGGCGCGAGCTCGGCCCATCCGCGTCGCTGCGCTCGCGCCACGTCCTGCGCGCCGCGCGGATCCGCTGGATCTCGGAGGCGCCGAGGTCCGGCACTTCGCCGGTCGTCGCATCGACCTCGGGGTGCGCGTGCAGAACGTCGTCCGCCATGCTCTCGCGAACGGTATCGCACGGCCCGACCGCGTAGACAAGCTGGCAAGCGCCGAGCGCTAGGCGGGGCCGTTGATGAAGGAGCCGTGCGCTTCCATGTAGCGCTCCGCCTGGACGAGGAGCTCCGCGCGCCAGGCCGGCCCGGGGAGCAGGCTGTCGAGCACGAAGTCGCCGCCGTCGAGGGCCTTCGGATCGCCCGTGGCCCCGAGATCGACGCACAGAGGCTCGGCGGCCCAGACGAGCTGCAGGATGAGCGCACCCTTCGGCGAGACCGGTTCGTGGTGCCGCTTGGCGGCGTCGATGGCCTCCGGAGGCAGCCTCCAGGCCTCGGCCACGGCGCCGCCGACCAGCGCGTGGTGCTCCGCGACGAAGGACTTCATCTGCGCCGCGGGTGCTGCGGGCGCGACCTGGCTGACGATCCGGTAGAGCGTCGGCGCGCCCGCGTCGCAGAACAGGCCCGCGATGTAGGCGGTCTCCGGCGGGACGCCGAGGCGCGTCACGGCCTTGGCGAGCAGCCGCATGAGGACGCCCCGGGTCCACGAGTGGCGGAACACCGCCTCGACCTCGGCGCGCACGGCGGGGTGTTCCACCCGGTAGAAGTCGCGGGCGAAGATGCCGTCCACGAGGGTGGAGATCTCGCGGATGCCGATGCGCGTCAGCGCCGACTGCAGGTCCGAGACCCGGCCGGTGCCCGCGTAGTAGGTCGTGTTGGCGAGCCGCATGATCTGGGCCGACAGGTGGGCGTCAGCCTCGATGGTCTCGCGCAAGTCCTGCGCCGAGCAGGTGGGGTTCTCGACCTTCTGGCGGACCTCGAGGACGACGGACGGCACGGCCGGCAGAGCGAGCTCGCCCTTCCGGATCCGCTCGATGACCTCGGCGAAGGCGCTCTTGCGGGCCGCCGTCTGCGGCGGCGACGAAGGCGAGGGCCCTTGGCTGGAAGCCACCGCTGGCGCAGAGGCAGGCTCCGGCGCCGCCGCCGCCGGCGCGTCCCGAGGCGGCGTCGACAATCGCCGCTTCGCCCGGCTCTCGAGCGCCCGCATCACGATCGCTCGGAGATGGCCGTCGGACCACGGCTTCTCGACGAAGTCGAAGACCCCCGCCCTCAAGCATTCGATCACGTCCTCCTTCTCGCCGAAGGCAGTGATGACGATGATCGGCATCTCGGGATCGATCTCGCCGCAGCCCCGGATGAAGGCATGGCCTCCTGCGCCGGGCATCCTGAGGTCGGTCACCGCGCAGGCGAAGCGCTCCTTCTCCAGTGCCTCGAGCCCCTCCTCGGCGGACGCCACCCCCTTCACCACGTAGCCGACGCGGCCGAGCTCGCGCGTCACCGCCACCCGGATCATGTCCTCGTCATCGACTACGAGGATCGGGAGCTGTTTGGCCATGTCCCTCCGGCTCTCCCGGGGGCAACGGCCGGAAATCTCTCCGATTAAGGGGGGGTGACTCACCGGTACGCGAACAGGAGGTCGGAGACGTGCACCGACCCGCGATCGACGACCAGGTGCTGGAAGCTCCTTGCGAAGCTCTGGTCGGTGGCGCCGACGTCTCCCACATGTGCCCCGAACTGGCGGTAGAGGTAGTGTGACAGCTCGCCCGCCGTGAGCTGGCCGTCGCGCGGGCTCATGTCCGCCTCGCCCGCGATGCCCGTCCGCAGGAAGTGCGAGAGGTAGCCGCCGGCCTGGAACTGGCCCGCGACGGACGAGGTCAGGTCTTCCTCGGACGAGAAGTAGCCCATCCGTCCCTCGACCGTGATGACGTCCTTTGCGAAGCCGCCGCTGAAGCAGGAGTCGAGCGCGATCACGGAGATGCGCCCGCGGATCCGGCCGAAGAGCTGGGCCATCTCGTTGTCCACGATCGGGGTCCCGTCGACCATGAGGATCGTCTCGTCCTGGCGGTCGAGCTCGTTCGCGTCCTGGGCCGGCCGCTGACCTCCGTGGCCCGAGTAGAAGAAGATGAACACGTCGCCCGGGCCCACCTGCTGCGACATGGTCGCGAACGCCTGCTGGACGGCGCCCAGCGTGGCCTGACCGTCGGTCAGGAGGATCTGCTGCTCCTGGGTCATCAGGCCCGTCCGGCGCAGATCCTCCGCGAGCTTGCGGGCGTCGTTGGCGCACTCGGGCAGGTCGTTCAGCGTCTGATAGTCGGTGATTCCGACGAAGAGGCCGAAAGCCCGACCGGCCTGGCTGCCCGTCGGGGCCGCGACGTTGCCACCGGGCGCCGAGCCCGGAGTCTGGCGCTGGATCGTCAGGTTGTAGCTGCCCGACTCCCCCGGCCGGTACGAGGTGATCATGATCGTGTACTGGCCGCTCTCGGTCAGCGTGACGTCGAGCCCTGCGTCGCGGGTCTGGGGATTGATGTCGTCGTTGTCCTCCTGGCGTCCCGACGGGGCCTTGAGGATCAGGTACGGATCGAACTGGGCCGTCACCCGAAGGTGAACGGTCTCGCCGGCTCGCGCGTCGAGGCTGAAGTTGTCCACGAACTCGCCGGACCGGAGCTGCTGGTCGCCCTGGGCGAGCGACCCGGCGATGGCGCCCGGAGTCGCGGGAGCCGCGCCGGGAGCCGGAGCAGGCCCCGGAGCAGGCGCAGGTCCAGGCCCCGGAGCTGGCGCCGGACCAGGACCCGGAGCAGGCGCTGGTGCGGGACCGATCGGGATCGGAGTGATGTTCCCGGGAGCCTGCGAGGCGCCCCGGATCAGCCGCAGCTCGTAGGCGCCCTGCTCCCCTGCACGGTACGAGGTGACGAGCACCGTGTGGCTCCCCGCCTGGCGCGCCACGAAGTCGATGGCGGAGTTCGTGTTGCCGGTGACCGCGTCGTCGTTCTCGACCTGTCGGCCCGACGGAGGCTGGACCACGAGGAACGTGTCGAACTCCGCCGAGACCAGCTCGAAGCGCACCGCCTCGTTCTGCCGCAGGTTGACCGCGTGCCGGTCTGCGCGCTTGCCGCTGGCGTCGGGGGCGTCGGCCGCATCCAGCGCGCCCCGGATCACGTCGCCCTGGGCCGCGGGCGGGGCAGGGCTCGGAGGCTGCGCTGGCCCGCCGCCCCCGGCGTCGATCGTGAGCGTGTATGCGCCCGACTCGCCCGCGCGGTAGCTGGTCACGAGGATCGAGTGGACGCCCGCCTCGCGCACGGTCAGCTCGATGCCCGCGTCCGTCGTTCCCTGCCGGAGGTCGTCGTTGTCGTTCTGCTGGCCGCTCGGCGAGCGGACGATCAGGTAGGGGTCGAAAGCGGCGGACACGAGCCGCAAGGAGACGCGCTCGCCGGGCGCCCAGGTGAACGTGTACGTGTCGTACAGCTCGCCCGATCGGAGAAGCGCGTCGCCCTGCGCGAGGCTGCCCGTCCGGTCCAGCCGTCCGGTCACCGGCGTCGCGGTGGGGCCGAGGACGACGCCGCCAGCGCCAGGGGCCGCGGGCGCGGGCTGACCGGGGCCGATGGGAACGAGCACCGCGCCCGCGGTCGTCGCGGCGGCCGTCGCCGCGTCCGCGGGCGGCGCCCCGGGCTGCAGGCCCCGCCGCACCTTGAGCACGAACCTGCCCTGCATGCCGGCCCGGTAGGAGGTCACGAGCACCTGGTACGTCCCGGCCTCCGGAAGCGCGACCGCGAGCTGCGCGTCGCGGCCTCCGTTCGCGTCGTCGTTCTGCCACTGCCGCCCCGAGGGGGCGACGAGGATCAGGTACGGATCGAAGTCGGTCGACTGCAGATCGATCGTCACGGCGTCGCCCGCGGCGGCGGCGAGCTGGAAGCGATCCACGAGCTCGCCCGTCGCGAGCAGGCCGTCGCCGGCCTGCAGCACCTCCGACGTCGCGCTCTCGCCGGTCAGGGAGAGCGAGCCCGCCGCGGCCGGCAAGGTCGCGATCTGGTGGTGGGTCACGGCGAGCGCGGTCGGAGGAGCGCTGGCCTGCGCGGGAGCGACGGAGATCGAGTACGCGCCTCCCGGACCCGCGGCGCCGCTGACCACCTGGATCCGGTAGGAGCCGGCCTCGCCGACGGGAACGACCGCGATCGCCCTGCCGCCCGCGTTCGCAGCCGCCTGCACGAGCCGCCCGGAGGGCGTGGTCACGACGAGGAGCGGAGCCGTTCCCGTTCCCTGCACCGCGATCTCCACCGTCTGGTTCGTGCCACCGGCGATCAGGTAGTTGTCCACGACCTGACCGGAGGGCAGGACGGCATCGCCAGCGGCGAGCGTTCCCTGCGCCTGCGAGTTGACCGTCAGCACGGGCCAGGACGCCGCGGGCCTCGCGACCGCCGGGTCGGTCGAGGCCGACGCGGCGTCGCCCGCGGTCACGGTGACCCGGTAGCTTCCCTGCGCGCCCGGCGCGTAGGTGGTGACCGTGATCTTGAGAGGCCCGGAGGCGGCCGTCTGCAGCTCGACCTGCGCGCGCGTGCGGTCGCCCTGGAAGTCGTCGTTCGCCATCGGCGCGCCGCCCGGCGCCTGGACGATGAGGTACGTGTCCAGCGAGTTCGAGGCGCAGGCCACGGTCAGGCGCTGTCCCGCGGAAACCTGGATCTCGTACTGGTCGGCGAAGCCGCCGGTGCTCGTCTCGGCATCGCCGGCGCCCAGCTCGCCGCTCGTGTCGAACAGGAGGCCGGTCGACGGCGCGACCAGACGCTCGGCAGGCGGCCCCTGGATCTTCTGGGAGCCTCCGCAGGACGAGAAGAGCGCGAACGCCGAGAGCGCGAGCCAGGCGGATCGAGGTCGAGTGCGCATGCCGCCGATCCTATTCCGCCGGCGGACGGAAGCGGAAGAGGAAGTGTACCCTCCGAGGGAACGCGATCCCGCCGTCTGGCACAGGTCGGCACGACGGCGACCGCGAAAAACCGGGCGTCGCCGGGGTACGGGAGTTGCTGTGTCCTGCCTCCATGCACCTCACGAGGCTTTCGACGACGCGGTCTTCGATTCTCTGCATCCTCGCTCTGGGCTTCGCTTCGCTCGACTCGGGATGCTACCTGTGGCACCCAGACGGCCCCTGCGAGGGTCGCGACGGCGACCTCGACGGATGGACGGACTGCGACGACTGCGACGACGCGGACCCGGCCGTCTACCCCGGGGCTGGCGACGGCGTCTGCTGCGGCCCGTTCGACGGCAAGGACAACGACTGCGACGGCGAGGTGGACGAGGACGGGATGTGCGACATGGAGTGCCGGGCCGATTTCGACGGCGATGGCTGGTTCGCACCCGAGGACTGCGACGACACCGATCCGTCGGTCAACCCGGGGGCGCCCGACATGCGCGACCCCTGCTTCGGCGGAGACGGCATCGATCAGGACTGCGACGGCACCGCGGACGACGAGGTGCCGGGACCGGCGGGCGGCGCCCCGCTCGAATGTGACGTCGATGGCGACGGCTGGTTCGCGCCCGAGGACTGCGATGACTACGACCCGACGATCCATCCTGGCGCGGACGACGTGGGCATGGCCTGCGGCTGGGTCGGAGACGGCGTCGATCAGGACTGCGACGGAGTGGCCGACGACCAGGAGCTCGATGTCGACTGGTGCCCGACCTGCGAGCGGGATTTCGGCGGAGTCTGCGTCGATGTCACGCTGGACGCCTGCAACAACCCCTGTCCCGATCAGTCGTTCGTCCAGCCGGGTGAATGCGACCGTTCACAGGTCTGCTGCGTCGCGGCTCCGCTGGAGACACCGTGCGAGGACTTCGACGCCGAGTGCGTTCCGGACGGCGGGTGTCCAAGGGGCGAGGTCGTCGAGCAGGCCGACTGCGGCGGCGGGATCTGCTGCAAGGTCTGCGACGGGGCGTAGAGCGGGCTGCACGGACCACAAGATTCACGATCCGCGTACGCTCGCCATGTGCCTACCCCTCGAGGACCTTTCGGGCGATTACCATCCGCTGGACCTCGCTCGTGCCCTCGTAGATCGTCGTCACCCTCGCGTCTCTGAGGTGCCGCTCCACGGGGAAGTCGCGGACGTAGCCGTAACCGCCGTGGATCTGCAGGGCGCGCGCGGTGATCCGGTTCGCGGCCTCCGAGGCGTACAGCTTCGCCATCGACGCCTCTCGCGAGAAGGGGCGGGCGGCCTCCTTGAGCGTGGCGGCCCGCAGGCACAGGAGCCTGGCGGCGTCGAGCTCGGTCCGCGAGTCGGCGAGCATCCACTGGATGGCCTGGAACGCGCCGATCGGCTTGCCGAACTGCCTGCGCGTGCCGGCGTACGCGGTGGCAGCCGCGAGCGCGGCCTCGCCGATCCCCGTGGCCTGCGCGCTGATTCCGATGCGACCCCCGTCGAGCGCCATCATCGCGATACTGAAGCCTCCGCCGACCTCTCCCAGGAGCGCGTCCTCGGGGAGCTCGCAGCTCTCGAAGCGCAGGGGCACCGTGTTCGACGCGCAGAGGCCCAGCTTGTCCTCGGGGCGTCCGACCTCGAGGCCCGGCGTGCCGGCCTCGACCAGGAAGGCAGAGATGCCCGCGGTCCCGGGCCCACCAGTCCTCGCCCACACGACCGTCACTCCCGCGTGAGCTCCGCTCGTGATCCATTGCTTCTGGCCGTCGAGCACCCACCGGTCGCCGTGCCGGCGCGCGGTCGTGCGCAAGGAGCCGGCGTCCGAGCCGGACTCTGGCTCGGAGAGGGCGAACGCCGCCGCCGCGTACTCGCCGGACGTGATCCTGGGCACGTGGCGGCGCTTCTGGGCCTCGGTCCCGAACGCGGTGATCACCTCCGCCACCATGTTCGAGACCGCCATCGTCACGGCCGTCGACGCGCACTTCTGTGCGATCTCCATCATCGCCAGGGCGTAGGCCACCACGCCGGCGCCGGCGCCGCCGAGCTCCTCCGGAATGTTCACGCCGTACAGACCGAGCTCCGCCAGCTCGCGGAGCAGCTCGCGCGGGAAGCGGCTCTCCCGATCCAGCTCCGCCGCCACGGGAGCGATCCGCTCCTCGGCAAACTTTCGCGCGGCGTCCCTGACGAGCCTCTGGGTCTCGTCGAGCTCGAGGTCCATCAGAGGTCCACCGTCACCTTCGCGACCCACGACCCCGGGTCCGGCATGCTCCATCCGATCGCCGCGCGAGCCACGCAGTCGGCCGCCGTGGTCGCCTCGTGGTCCGGGCAGGACACTCCGGCCGCGGTCACGCGCCCGCCCCGACCCACGTACATCGTGATCGAGTAGCCCTCGCCGCGGGCGCCGCAGGCCTCGATCTCCGCGCGGTGCCCGCCTACGGCCTCGGCCACGTGGCTCGCGTTCCAGACCTCCGGCGGCCGCCCCGAGCCAGGGTTGAAGTTCAGCGGGTAGGAGAACTCCGCCTCTCCCCCCTGTGGCCGCGGGAAGCGGATCGATGCCGCGCGGCTGGCGAGGCACGACTCGGTAGCCTGGTGCCCGAGCGTGCTCGAGGCGACGTGGACCCACTTGACGCCGCCCGTCCGGTCGAGCCGGAACGAGAGGATGACGTCGCCGAGCAGGTACGACAGCTCGCCGAGCGCTTCCCGGTAACAGCTCCCCAGGCTCTCGAGGTGGCCGGACATCGCGGACTCGACCGCCACCTGGCCGATCGACCCCATGGTTCCCTCGACGACGAGCCCGTCGTCGGCCCGCGGCTCGGGCCGTCGCGAGCCCGCCGAGTGCCCGTCCTCGACGCCCGGGGCCGCCGATGGGGGACACGCACCCACCACGCAAGTCAGCAGAATCACTAGCAATGCAAGCCATACCGCGCGATCTGTACGGGCGGTCGCAGACCTGGTTTGCGACATGCCCATCCGGTTGCCCGCCAGACGCGGGCCCAACAGGCGACAGGCGACAGGCAACTGGCACCTGGCAGCCGCCGGACGCACGCGCTGCTCGTCCGGGTCCGGAATTGCCCGTCGCCGGCTGCCTGTCGCCTGTCGCCTGTTCAATCCCTGCCCGTCCGGA
>JACPQR010000102.1 GCA_016190375.1 Deltaproteobacteria bacterium | reverse complement strand
GGACTCGGACTCGGACTCGGATACGGACGGGGACGGCGACGGCGACGGCGACGGCGACGGCGACGGTGACGGCGACGGCGACGGTGACGGTGATGGGGACGGGGACGGGGACGGAGACGCCGACCAGTGCACCGACGACCTCGACTGCGTCCCGGCCCAGTGCTGCCATCCCGACGCCTGCGTGCCCGCGGCAGAGGCTCCGGAGTGCAACGGCATCTTCTGCACGGACGAGTGCCGGCAGGGGACGATGGACTGCGGCGCCGGACACTGCGGCTGCGAGCAGGGCGCGTGTGTGGTGGTCGCCGGCCTCGGCGGCGTCCGGTGAATCGTCGAGCCGCCGCGCTCGTACAAAATCACATGACGAGAGCTTCGATCCTGGTCTTTCTCTGTCTCCTGCTTTTCTCGTGCGGCGACGACGACGACACGCCCGGCTTCGAGGAGAGGCCGACGACGAGCGTCGGCGGCGTCGAGCTCGGCTCCGAGTGCGCCGTGGACGACGACTGCGGCGACGTCGCCGCGGGCGCCGAGTGCTGCACGGGCGGAAAATGCAGCCCGGATGGCTGGTGCAGCCCGAGGTGCGAGAGCGACCAGGACTGCCCCGAGGGCTTCTTCTGCATCGACCACGACGGAAGTCGCTGCTTCATGGAGTGCGCGGACGATCGCGACTGCCCGCTCGACTGGGAGTGCGAGGAGAAGAACGACCACCTCACCTGCCGCTTCAAGGACTGAGCGTCGCCCGCGGGTCCCTCGACGCTACCGCACCGATCTCGCCAGCAGTACAGTTCGTCGAATGGGCCTCTCCCCGCTGCAGCGCCTCTTTCAGGACCCACGCGTCCTCGCGCTCTACGAGCGCGGCCGCGAGAGCCTGCTCTTCCGCCCCGTCACCGGCCGGTCGCTCGACGAGGAGGTCGCCGAGATCCTCGCGGCGGTCGACGACGGCGCCGGGCCGCATGTCCTCGACCTCGGGTGCGGCCAGGGGACGTTCGCGGTCGAGGTCGCGCTGGCGCGCCCGACGTTCCACGTCACCGGCCTCGACATCTCGCCCTCGCAGCTCGACCGCGCGCGACGCAAGGCGGCGGTGGCCGGAGGAGGGGTCTCGTTCGTCCTCGCCGACGCGGCCCGGATGCCGTTTCCGGATGCCAGCTTCGGGGCCGCTTTCTCGATGACGAGCCTGCACCAGATGCCGGACCAGCCGGCCGTCGCCCGGGAGCTCGCCCGCGTCTGCCTGCCGGGAGCGCTCCTCTTCGGCGCGTGCATCGCCCGCCCTCGCGCCGCCGGGCCGCTCACGCGCCGGACGCAGGCGCTCGCCGGCGTCTGGCCGCTGGAGTCGGATCGGTGGGGCGAGCTCCTGGAGCAGGCAGGCTTCCGGGACTACCGCTACGAGCAGCGCAGCCCCGTGTGGGGCGCGTTCGAGGCGAGGCGGGCGTGACGCCGGTCGGCCGCTCCCGCGATAGCTTCGGCAAGCTCCGCGGCGAGATCGTCGTCTGCCGGCTCTGTCCGCGGCTGGTCGCCTGGCGCGAGAAGGTCGCCCGCGAGAAGGTCGCACGCTTCCGCGACCGGGAGTACTGGGGCAGGCCCCTCCCCGGCTTCGGAGATCCGGCCGCGCGCCTCCTGGTCGTCGGTCTCGCGCCCGCCGCGCACGGCGGGAACCGCACAGGGCGAGTCTTCACCGGGGACAAGAGCGGCGACTGGCTCTTCAGGGCGCTCCACCGCGCCGGTTTCGCGAACCAGCCGGCGTCCACGAGCATCGACGACGGCCTCGAGCTGCGCTCCGCCTGGGTCACCGCCGCGGTCAAGTGCGCGCCTCCGGGAAACAAGCCGACGCCCCGCGAGACCTCGAGCTGCCGCCCCTACATGGAACGCGAGGTGCGGCTCCTCCGGCGCCTGCGCGTCGCGGTGGCGCTCGGCAGGTTTGCCTTCGACGCGTGCCTCCAGGTGCTCGGCCAGGGAGAGCTGCCGCGCCCGAAGCCGGTCTTCGCGCACGGAGCGGTGCACGGCTTGCCGGACGGGATCCAGGTCGTCTGCTCTTATCACCCGAGTCAGCGGAACACGTCGACCGGGCTCTTGAAGGAGGGTGCCTTCGACGCGGTCTTCACGACCGCCCGGAGGCTGATGGGCTGATCAGCCCGGGCAGGCGCAGGCCGCGGCTCCCTCGTCGCAGTAGCCGTCGCAGTAGGCCTTGCAGTCGATCTGGTACGTGGTGCCCTCGCGCGTGTACTCGATCGTGTACTCGTCGACGCAGGAGTCGAACGCATCCTCGCACCAGCAGAGGCAAGCGAAGTCGGCCTGGGAGCACTCGCCCGCCACGGCCGGTCCGCCGCAGCCGGCCTGCTCGTAGACGTCGGGGTTGTTGACGCACTGATCCTGGCAGTCGGCCCTCCACCACTCGTCGTCGACGCAGTACTCGAGCAGCCACGGATCGAGGCAGAGGTTGTCCGCCTGCGTGCAATCCTCGACGCAGATCCAGTCTCCGGTCAGGTCGTCGATGCAGTCCGAGATGTCGAGCCCGTCGCAGACCGAGTCGCCGTCCGTGTCGTCGCACTCATCGCAGAAGCCGTCCCCGTCGTCGTCGTAGCAGTCCTGGCAGTCCATCGTGTAGTCATCGGGGAAGCAGTCGAAGTCGTCGCAGACCCCATCCAGGTCGGTGTCGGTGCACTCGCCCTCGCAGAGGGGATCGCCGCACTCGAAGCAGGTTGCGTTGCTCGGGTAGCAGTCGTCGTCGTCGCAGACGAAGTCGCCGTCGGTGTCCGTGCAGGCATCGTCGCAGATCCCGTCGACGTTGGCGTCGGTGCAGTTGTTGCAGTCCTGCGTGTTGTCGTTCGGGAAGCAGTCGTCGAGGTCGCAGATCCCGTCGCCGTCGGTGTCGGCGCAGCCGTCGTCGCACTCGCCGTCGCCGTTTGCGTCGTCGCAGTCGGAGCAGTCGCGCGCGGGGTCGGTCGGGTAGCAGTCGTCCTCGTCGCAGATGCCGTCGTTGTCGCGGTCGCAGTCGTCGGCATCGGCGTCGGCGTCCGAGTCCGAATCCGCGTCGCCATCCGTGGAGTCGTCGTCACCCGTCGCCTTGACGGTGCAACCCCCCGCGGCGAGCGCGACCAGCAAAGTGACCAATCCAAGCCAGCTCCAGCTCTTCATCTGGGATCCTCCTGCCGGGCTCCACACCGGGCCCGGTCGTGTAGACCGTACCTCGGGTCGCGGCGGTCGATCCAGACGGATTCGAGGTTCGTGTATTCAGGGGGCCCGCACATGTCCCGCGATCGGCCCCAGGAAATCACTGCCGCTCGACGCTCTTGAGCATCTCGGGCACGAAGTTCTTGCGGATTCGCAGGAGGGTGATGTGCGTCGGGCGGAGGCCGCTCCGAAGGAGGTCTCCGTCCGGCCGGACCAAGTCGCCCCGGACCAGCTCGTCCGAGAAGGCGTTCTCGTCGTAGGTCGTGACCTCCTGCCGGCCGGGTGCGCGCCGCTCCTGGCCAAAGGAAACCGCCGACCCGAGCAGGGCGGCCAGACCGATCGTGATGGCGAGAGTCTTCATTTGGGTTCCTCCTTGCCCGAGGGACCCTAGACGCCCGATGTGTCGGGACGATCTGAGAAAAGTCAGCCCTGGCACTCGCCGTCGAAGCAGCCTTCCTCGTCGCCGCACACGTTGCCGCACGTCCCGCAGTTCCACCGGTCCATCCGGACGTCGGTGCACCCCTCGCCGCCCTCCCCGCGGGGGTTTTCACAGCAAATTGCGGGGTCTCCGGGCAGGACCACCCCGTCGTCCGGCGGCGGCGGGCACTCGGCCTCGCACTCTCCCGCGACGCACTCCCCCACCACGCACATGGACCCGTCGGGGCAGGCGGTCCCGCAGTCGCCGCAATGGTCGCGGTCGGTGTCGAGGTCGACGCAGACCCCGTCGCAGTCGTCGAGGCCCATCGACCCGCAGCTCGCGCACTCGCCCATCCGGCACATGGGCTGCTCATCCGGACAGGCCCGACCGCAGCCGCCGCAGTTCGCGGAGTCCCAGTCGATTCCGACGCACTGCCGGCTCGCCCCGGCCGGCGGACAGCACAGGAAGGTCCACTGTGACCCGTTCTCGCAGTCCTGATCGTCCTCGCAGGCGTCGCCGTCGGCGTCCGCATCCGCGTCCCCATCCGCATCCGCGTCGGCGTCCGCATCCGCGTCGGCGTCCGCATCCGCGTCCGAGTCCGAATCCGAATCCGAGTCCGTGTCCGTGTCCGAATCGGCGTCCGCGTCCGAATCCGCGTCCGAGTCCACATCCGCATCCGCGTCGGAGTCCGCGTCGCCGTCCGTCGAGTCGTCGTCGTCCCCGCAGGCCGTGACCTGTGGGGTGAGGAGCACGAAGATGCCCATGAGGAGCCAGCGTTTCATGGCGCCAATCGTACCACCTGCCGCGCGCCGCTTCCCGACACAGCTCTGCGCTGGCCCGCTACCGTCTTCGCCTGGTCCCGCCGTTCTTCCCTCCCAGGAGCGACTGCACGTCCCGACACGTGCCCGCCGCGGCCAGCCAGGCGTCCAGCCGCGCGGGATCACGGGTCTCCGAGATCGTCATGGCTTCGTCGGGCGAGACGTGCACGCCCCTGCCCTCGAGGACGGCGATGATGCCCTCGGCCTTGCCCTCGGCCTTGCCCTCGGCCTTGCCCTCGGCCCTGCCCTCGGCCCTGCCCTCGGCCTTGCCCTCGGCCTTGCCCTCGGCCCTGCCCTCGGCCTTGCCCTCGGCCTTGCCCTCATGGCGCGCCACCGTCAGCGCCTCGACGAGCACCGGGTTTCTCTTCGCGAGCAGAGCCCGGGCGACGGCGTCGTCGGCCTTTGCGGCGCTCACGAGATCATGGATGGGCAGGGGCAAGGCGAGGACGCGATCCTCGATCGTGCCGTCGCTCGGGAGGATCTGCCAGCTCTCGGTTCGGGTCGACCACTCGAGGGCGCGCCGTCGCTCCACGTCGATGCCGAACACCCGCCGCACCCCGCGCTCCATGAGCCTCGCCGCCTTGGTCCCCGCGGCCGACTTGGACTCGGTGCTCACGACCTCGAACGCCAGCTCCTCGAGCTGCCTGCCGCCCGTGACCCGGTCCGGCGCGCTCGGGTAGATGCTGCCGTCCGGCGCCATGTCGCCCTTCTCCGAGGTGCGCGTCAGCATGTCGCTGGCGGCGTCGTAGCCTTCGGCAGCGTAGGCCTCGAGCAGCGCCGACAGCTTGGAGTGACGGCTTGCGTGAGGCGGATCCGAAGGGCTCACGTACACGACCTCGCCATCGATTACCTCCCAGCGCGTCTCGGGCATGATCAGACGCTCGTCGACGGGCGGCAGCCGTTCCGCGGAGCGCTTCGTGGAACCGCGTCGCATGCGCGGATAGCGTAGCAGACTCTCGAGGAGGGCGGTCGGGAGTCACTCGCGTCTGGGCGCGACAGTGGTGCCCTGTGCCGCGCGGTGGCGCAGGATCTGGCGTTTTTACGCACGCTTTACCCCGTAGGCCGACCGAGTCGGCCCATGCTCTCGGTCATGATCGAGCACGCCTCGGCAGCTCCGACGGAGCGCGACCCGGCCGAGCTGGAGTACGATTGAGCGCCGTGGCGCAGAGGATCCTGATCGTCGAGGACGAGGCCCCGATCCTGACCGGGCTCGAGACGCTCTTTCGCCACCATGGCTACGAGGTCGTGACCGCCCGCGACGGGCGCGAGGCCCTGGAGAGATGGACCGCCGGCACGTTCGACCTCGTCGTCCTCGACGTGATGCTGCCAGTCCTCGGGGGCTTCGAGGTCCTGAGCCAGATGCGCGGCTCGGGCGACGCCACCCCCGTCCTCATCCTCACCGCGCGAGGCGCAGAGACCGACGTCGTCGAGGGACTGGAGCGCGGCGCGGACGACTACGTGACGAAACCCTTCGGCGTCCACGAGCTGGCCGCGAGGGTCAAGGGTCTCCTTCGACGCATTCCGAGGTCGGCCGAGGCGCCGGCCCGCCTGCGCGTCGGCCCCGTCGACCTCGACCTCGACGGCCTGACCGCCGGCGCCGGCGACCTGCGCGTCGAGCTCACCGCCAGGGAGGGGGCGCTCGTGGAGTTCCTGCTCGTCCGGCGCCACCGGGCGGTGGGCCGCGACGAGCTGCTCGTGGGAGTCTGGGGCTACCGCGACGGCCGTATCGAGACGAGGACCGTCGACGTGCACGTTCAGAAGCTTCGCCGCAAGCTGGCGAGCCTGCCCGGCGGCGACGGCTGGATCGCGACGGTCCGAGGGCGCGGCTACCGGTTCGCTGCCGAGGTGGTTTGATGGGGCAGGCGGCCGCATCGCCGGGTGCGGCATCGGACGGGCCGGGCCCGAGCCCGCGGTGGTCGAGCTCCGGGCGCCGCAGATCGATCGTGCTCGTGTCCTACGTCCTGCTCGTCGCGGTCCCCACGGTCGGCCTCGGGACCGGATGGCTCCTGGCCGCCCGGCGCGAGGAGGCCGGCCACGAACGGGAGCGACGCGCGGCGATCGAGCGCGCCGCGGACGCCGTCGTCGCGACCGTGTCGGACAGCCTCGCCGAGCTGAGGGCCCGCGAGGACGCAAGACCCTACGACCTGTACAACTACTACTACGCGCCGGCCGACGTGCTCGCGGCGCAGGAGGCGGTCGTCGTCTCGCCTCTGGCGGCGCCACCCTCGGACCCACGGATACTGGGCTGGTTCCAGGTCGACCCCACGGGCGAGGCACGCTCGCCGTCCGTCCATGCGGACGCTCCCTCCTCCGTCCGCTCCGGCGGCGAGCGCGTCCTTCGGACACTCGGTCCCGAAGCGCTCGAGGCTTGCCGGGGACTGGCCCATGGGTCGGTGGAGGAGATCGAGCGCTCGCAGGTAGCCGCGAGGACCGTCCGCCGCTCCTATCCGACGAACCCCGTTCAGTCCACGGGAGCATGGGCGAGCCAGCTCGCGACCGAGATCCGCAACGCGCAGGCCGGCTCGATCGAGGAGCAGAACAGCCTGAACCTGCGTGGAAGGGCCGAGCGCCCCGGCAGGATCAGCCAGACCTGGGAAGATCTGGGCCGCGGCACGACGCCGTCCTCGACCGGGGCCGGGACCACGGCCCCGAGGCCGACGAGGAGAGCCGTCCGGCCGCGCCCCGCGCCACCCATGCCGGTCGCGGCCGAGGCGGTCTTCTACACGCCGATGGCGTTCGGTCGTCTCGGCGGACGGCTCGCGCTGTACCGTGTGGTGTCCAGCGAGGGATCGTCGAGCGTGCAGGGGCTCCTCTTCGACGAGGATGCCCTCGTGGACCGGTGGCTTCCCGAGATCGCCGGGCTGCACGCGGGCGCAGTCGCGCGGGTGAGTCTCGTCCGGGATCCCGGCGCCGCGGCCCGCTGCGCGGTCTCGAGGACCCTCGCGGCGCCGCTCGAGCAGACGTCCCTGTGCCTCGAGCCCCTGGCGGCGTCCGCGAGGAGCGGCCCGCTCGCGCTGCAGGCGGCCGCGCTCGTGGGGCTCGTGCTCCTCGTCGTGGCCGGCACAGCCGCGCTCCTCGTGGCGGAGCGCCGAGCGGCGCGCCTCGCGGCGATGCAGCGCGAGTTCGTCGCCTCCGTCTCCCACGAGCTCAGGACGCCGCTCACGACGCTCAGGATGCACGCGGAGCTCCTGCGCGAGGGATGGGTCGACGAGGGATCGCGCGGCCGCTTCTACGACGACCTGGTCGTCGAGTCGACGCGGCTCGGGCAGCTCGTCGAGAACGTCCTTCAGCTCTCGCGTCTCGAGCGAGGCCGCAAGCCCAGGGCCGCCCTCGGCGACCTCGGCGTCGCGGTCGAAGAAGCGGCGGAGAAGAGGCGTCGGTTCGTGGAGCTCAAGGGTTTCGAGCTCGACGTGCGTGCCCCCGAGGCCCGCGCAGCGTTCGACGGCGAGTCCGTGGACGCGATCGTGGCGAACCTGCTCGACAACGCGGTCAAGTACGGCGCGGGACCCGCGCGGAGGATCGCCGTCGAGGTCCGCGAGACCGAGGAGCGCGCGGTCGTGGCGGTCTCGGACTCGGGCCCCGGCATCCCGCCGGCAGACAGCGAGCGCGTCTTCGAGCAGTTCTTCCGGAGCGGCAAGGCCGCCGTGCAGGGAACGGGCACCGGCCTCGGCCTCTCGCTCGTGCGGCGCCTCGCGCGCGAGCAGGGCGGCGACGCGCGGGTCGTCTCCACTCCTTCGGGCTGCACGGTCGAGGTCTGGCTCCCACGCGTCTCGTGATCCGCGCCCGCGTCATGCCCGCTCTCGCCGCCGTGGCGACCCTCTGCGCCGGTCTCGCCGCTCGCGCTCTCCTCGGCGGCCTCGCCGCGAAGGTCCTCGGCGTCGCGCTGTGGGCGACGCTCGTCTACGCGCTCGTCCTGTTGATCGCCCCGAGGACCTCGATCCGCCGCGCGGCGGCCGTCGCGATCGGAGCGAGCTTCGCGGTCGAGATCGCCCAGCTCACGCCTGGCCCGGCCTGGCTCTCGTCGAAGCACGTCGTCCTGCGCCTGATCTTCGGGACGACCTTCAGCGCCTGGGACCTGCCCATGTACGTCGCCGGCGTCCTGTTCGCAGCGGCGTTGCACGCGCTGGGCCGCTCGCGCCGTGAGGATCCCGCGCGGCCCGCGTGATGACTCCGTGTGCTTTGCGCGGCGCCCGGAACAGCGAGCCCGGTCCGCGCGTAGGCCAGCTCGAACGCATGCGACGCATCCTCATCGCCACGATTTCGCTGGTCGTCGCGGCGGCCCTCTGGCTGCCGAGCATCCGCCTCTTCTACCGCCCGCCCGAAGCGAGCCTGCGCCCGCCGGGCGGTGTCTCGCCCCTCGCCCGCTCGCTCGCGCGCCGTCATCTGCGGCTCTGGACCGTGCCGACCCTCCGGGCCCGTGAGATCGCCAGGATGCGAAGCTCGAACGCCGAGTGGGACTTCATGGGTCGGACCTATCTCGTGCTCGCCCTGG
>JACPQR010000106.1 GCA_016190375.1 Deltaproteobacteria bacterium | reverse complement strand
GCCCGTGCCCGTGCCCGATCCGGGTCCGGATACGGCACCGGCCTTGCGGTCGGCCGCCGGGTCGGTGGATTGGCCGTGCCTTCCCGATCGTGCCGGAAAAAGCCGGGCAGGGGCACGGGCACGGGCACGTTCACGGGCGGAGAAAACCCCTGGTCGGATCTGCGCCGAGCGGTACTAGCCCCGCCGCCCGCCGATCAGTCGCTCCACCGCGGCGTCGAGCATCAGCTCCTCGACGTCCTGGCCCGACATCTCCGCGGCGCGGCGGTCGACGCGGACGGTCGTGCGGCGGGCGAGGAGGATCTCGCCCGTCTCGACGTCGATCAGCGTGAACGAGGTCGACAGGCTCCCGTAGTGATGGTGCGTCAGGATGTGCACGCGCGTGTCCACGCGAATGTCATCGATGGAGACGACGCCGACGGCGCGGGCGCCCAGGAGTCGCCCGAGGGCCACCGCGCCGTCCGAGGCGTAGCGCGGCGACATCTGCCGGCGCGCCTCCTCGTCGGCGACCGAGAGACGGTCGCGGGTCACCACGCGGACCCCGGCTCCCACCAGCGCGTGCTCCACGCGCTCTTCCAGGCCGCGGAGGGCCGCCGCGGAGCCTTCGCCCTCGGTCGTGACCGCGATCGGCTGCGCGCCCGACGGAACCCGGATCGGTGGCGACGGGGCGTCCGCGACCGGACCGCCTTCGCCGATGGTGCACGCGCTCGCCACCACGAGCGCGAACGTCGCGAGGCGCTCCATGTCAGAAGCTCCCCTCCATGCCGAGCGAGGCGATGTGCTCCGCGATGCGGCCCTCGGATTCGAACCGCGCTGGCTCGATCACGGAGCGCCAGCTCCCGACGATCGAGACCGTCGTCATCTGGCCCCTGTGAACGCGGACGTGGCCGACGCCCTCGATCCGCGCCCCGTGGTTTCCCTCGGAGCCGTGAATCCGGGCCAGCCCGCTCGCGCTCGCCTCGAGCCAGACCGGCGCGATCGGATCGGTCAGGACGCGAACGCCCACCGGCACGACGAGTCCCGACTCCCGTTCGCCACGGACCGCGAGGGTGTCCCAGCCGAGCCCGAAGGTCAGCGCGGCGTAGCCCGTGTATGGATCGGAGGGGTCGTCGAAGAAGTGGAACGCGAAGCCCGCCTCGCCCAGGTGCGAGCGCCTGGCGGGCATCCCGCCCCACTCGCTCTCGTGCCGCGCGTAGTAGCCGATGTGATCGTGCGAGTACAGGACGAGCGTGTCGATGCCGCGCAGCCGGACCCGCCGGATGGGGTCGTCGTCCCGGAAGTTCAGCGTCCCATCCACGGCGCCGAGCGTGGTGAAGTGCCGGTGATGCGGCCCCAGCGTCCCCCGGACGCCCAGCGCCACCGCGTGCAGCTCCAGCTTGCCGAAGCCGTCGGTTCCCGCCGTCAGTCCCCATCCGAAGTTGGCGATCTGACGCTGAGCCAGTAGTCCGGTCCCCCCTGGATCCACGATCTCATCGGCCCGCGCAGCACCCGCGCACGACAGCACCGCCACCACGATCGTCAGAGCTCGTCTCATGCCTCCCCGCATTCGCAACCCCCATGCCGGGGACACGCACCCGCCATCCAACCCCGCGACATCGCAAGTCTTCCAGGCCATACCGCGCGATCTGCCGGCGCCGCTTCTCCGTCGAACTTTCACCACCGGTGCTGGAGGCCCGCTACTCGCTCAGCAGCTCGCGGTGGAACGCGATCGCCAGATACGAAGAGCGCAGATCGTCGTCGCGAACCAGGGCGGCCCGTGCTTCGACCAGCGCTCGTGCGCTCTTTCGGACCCGCTGCGCCTCCGGCGACCGGCCGGCCGCATCCAGCGCACGCGAGTGATGGACCAGGAGCTCGACCTCGTGCTCGTCGAGGCCCTGCCGCCGGTTGCGGATCTCGAGTCCCCGCTCGGAATCAGCCAGCGCGGCCGCGACGTCGCCGCGATCGAGGAGGAGCCCGGAGCGAACCGCAAGCGCCTCGGCCTGCAGCTCCTCGTGGCCGATCGCCCTCGCTCGAGCGATCGAATCGAGCGCGGCCTTGTCGGCGAGCTCGAGGCGGCCAGCGGACCGATGCACGACCGCGAGGTAGCGCAGGGCGCCGGCGACGAGCCGGTTGTCCTGGGCCTCCGATCCGATGCGCATCGCGCGCTCCTCGCACGCCAGGGCCTCCTCGCCCCGCCCGAGCATGAGCCGCGCGAGCCCCAGGTTGTGCTCGAGGTAGCCGATCGCGAGCCTCTTGCCGAGGAGCTGAGCCGGGCTTCGCGCGGCCTCGAGCTGCCGTTCCGCCTCGGCCCAAGCGCCGAGCTGGTTCAGGACCCAGCCGACGTTGACGAGCGTTCGCGCCTGGGCGAACCGGTCGCCGATCTCCCGCGCGATGGCGAGCCCCTCGGCGAGCCGATCCCGTCCGCCCTGGAAGTCGCAGAGCGAGACCCGCACCGTTCCCTGGAAGGCGACCGCGCGTCCCTCGAGGTCGCGCCGGCCCACCCGCGCGGCGATCTCGCGGGCCTCGGTGGCCAGCCGCTCGGTCTCCTCGTGGGTCGCGGACGCGTTCGAGAGCTCGGCCAGCGCGAGGAGCGCCCGTGCCACGTCCGCCTCCCGGCCGAGCGCACTGAAACGGTCGTGCGCCTCCTCGATGGCGTCCTTGGCCAGCGCCACGTTGCCCGCGAACCGCTCCTTCGAGCCTCGCCGGAGCGCGATCTCCGCCCGCAGGTCGGGCGGCGCGCGCTCGGCCATCGCCTCGAGCTCGGACAGCTCCTCGGCCTCCGCCTGGCGCTCGTCGCGAAAGGCATAGCCCTCCTGACGAACGAGCCGCGCCTCGAGCCGCATCTGGTCGGTCGAGGCGAGCTCGAGCGCCCTCGTCGCATGGCCGAGCGCTGCGCCGAACGCCTGCTCGGCCGCCGCTCGTCGCGCCGCCTCGAGGTACGAGAGGGCGGCGCGCTCGAGATCGCCGCCGAGGTCGAGGTGCCTCGCCAGGACCGCCGCGTCTCGCTCACCCTGCGCCTCGAGCCACGCGGCGGTCGCGCGATGCAGCGCCACCCGCGCCTCGTCCGCCACGAGCCCGTAGGCGACCTCGCGGAGCAGCGCGTTGCGGAAGATGTACTCGCGCGATCCGGTGTAGGTGGAGGCGGGCCTGGGCGACACGAACTCCCGCGCGCGCAGCCTCGGCAAGAGCGTCGCGACCCTCGACGCGCCGAGGTGCTCGACCGCCCGGTCCCAGAAGGCCTCGCCCAGGACCGACGCGCGCATCAGGAGGTCCTTCTCCTCCATTGGCAGGTGATCCAGGCGCGCCTGCAGGACCGCCTCGATCGACTGGGGAAGCGCGACGCTCGCGTCCTGCCGGAGGACCCACGTCCCCTCGGTCTGCACCAGGACGCCCCGCTCCCGGAGCTCGGCGCAGACCTCCTCGATGAAGAAAGGAATGCCGCCTGCCCGCGCCAGGATCGCCCCGGATACCTCCTCCGGCACCGCGCCCGGAAGGAGCGCGCCGAGGAGCGACTGACCCGACCGTCGCGAGAGCGGTCGCAGCTCGACCCGGACGGCGTCGGCGCCCGCGAGGAAGTCGGGACGGTCCTCGAACAGCGACGGCTGAGCGACCAGGAGCAGGAACAGCTTCGCGCCGTCCCCCGCATCGAGGAGCCTGTCGACGACGGCGAGCGTTCCCTCGTCCGCGCGCTGCAGGTCCTCGAGCACCAGCGCCACCGGCGCACAGACGCCGAGCCCCCGGAAGTACGCGACGAAAGCGTCGATGATGCGCTCGCGGAACAGCCGCGGATCGGGACGCACCAGAGCGATCACTCGACTGTCGGGGAAGTCGATCCCGATCGCGGCGCCGATCAGGTGGGCGACCTCCACGGCCGCATCGCCCTCGAGCGCGTGCAGGACGAGCTGAAGGAGCTTCGCTCGGTTCACCTCGCTCGGATCGCCCGAGAGGATCTCTCCGCGGAGCCTCACCGCGTCGGCGCACAGGTGGAACGGCGCGGCCTTCTTGGTCGGATCGCCGCGTCCCTCGAGGTAGACGACGTCATAGGGGAGGTTCTCGAGGTAGATGCGCATCTCGTACTTCACGCGCGACTTGCCCATCCCCGGCCCGCCGACCAGGATGACGGCCTGGGTCGTGCTCTCCTCCTCGACACGGTGGAAGACTGCGCGGATCTGGGCGAGCTCGACCTCGCGACCCACGAGCGGCGTCTCGACGCCGAGCGAGGTGGACACGCCGATGACGAACCCGTGCGGCCGCTCCCCGCGAACACGGTACTGGCCGTCGCCGACCGGATCGACGTCGAACCTCCCGCGGATCCGCCGGAACGTCTCGTCGTCGCACAGCACCTCGCCGGCGACGGCGCGCTCCGCCAGCCGATGCGCCGCATCGACGACCGACCCCGACAGCTCCTCGCCCACCCCGGCTCTCCCGCGCCCCGTCGCGATCCCGACCCGCATCTTCGCGCCGTGGCCGTCCATCGCCGCGCGGACCGCGCGGAGCGGCTCGTCGCCCTCGGAGACGGCGGCTCCGAACAGCCCGAAGCCGCGGTCTCCGATCACGTGCTCGGCCACCGACCCGGCCTTCAGCAGCGCCGCCTGCATCGGCGCGAACGTGGCCTCGTCGGCGTCCTCGGCCCAGACGAGCGTGAGCAGCCTCTGCTCGGCGAGCCGTACCACGGCCTTCGAGCTCGGCCGCTCGTCCATGGTCTCGGGATCGACCGGGCTGGCCCCGGGGTCGTTCTCGAAGGCTCCGAGCTCGGCCTCGGTGGCGCCCGCGATGCAGGCTTCGATCGCGAGCGCCATCTCCTCGATGTTGGCGAACCGGTCCTCGGCCTTGCGGCTCATGGCGCGCGCGACGAGCAGCTCCACCGAGCGCGGGAGGCCCGGGCGAATGCGGCGAAGCGGCGGGACGGACTCGGTCAGCACCTTGGCCAGGACCACCGCCGCGCTCTCGCCCGAGAACGGGATCCTGCCCGACAGGAGCCGGTAGAGCAGAGCGCCCAGGCCATACACGTCAGCCCGGGCGTCCACGTTGCCGCCGCGCGCCTGCTCGGGTGACATGTACGCGGGCGTTCCGACCATCACGCCGACCTGAGTGACCTCCGCGCCTTCGCCCAGGATCTTCGCGACGCCGAAGTCGAGGAGCTTGATGCGCGGCGCCTCGCCGCCGCCCAGCAGGAACACGTTCGACGGCTTCAGGTCGCGGTGGATCACGCCCGACGCGTGCGCGACCCGCAGGCCCTGCGCGACCTCGTGCGCGATCCTGAGCGCCTCACCGAGGCTCATCGGCGCGCTCGCCAGGCGGGCGGACAGCTCCTGGCCGTCGAGGAGCTCCATCACGATGAACCGCGTCCCGTCAGGCTCGACGCCGTGGCTGAAGATCCGGATGATGCGCGGGTCGTCGAGCGCCGCCACCGCCCGCGCCTCGCGGCCGAACCGTTCGATCACGTCCGGCTTCGTCTCGAGGCTGGCGGGGAGGATCTTCACCGCGACGGCACGCCCATCGGGGTCCGTCGCGCGAAAGACCGCGCCCATGCCGCCCCGCCCGATGAGCTCGCCGATCCGGTGACGGCCGCCGAGGGTGCGTCCCTCGTAGCTGGCCGCGCGCGCCTCGACCGGCAGCGCGGTCCCATCGAAGGGGCAGACCGCGCCGTCCCCGTCGTAGGGACGCTGGCAGGCCGGGC
Organism: Deltaproteobacteria bacterium; assembly: GCA_016190375.1. Taxonomy (GTDB): domain Bacteria; phylum Myxococcota_A; class Polyangia; order JACPQR01; family JACPQR01; genus JACPQR01. The sequence goes on along the minus strand of JACPQR010000106.1, from coordinate 16,972 downwards.
AGATGACGACGGCGGCGCCCCTGGCTCGGCTCATGGCGGCTCGCACCGCGGGAGACGGCGGGCCCGCTCGGCGGCGTGACGGAGCGCCGCGGGCGAGCTCGGGCGCCGTGCAGCCCTGAGCTCCTCCTCGGCGACGGTGCCCCCGATCCGCGCGAGGGACTCGATCGCGGCGCCGGCCGCGCCGAGCTCCAGATCGGTGGCGTCGGGCCTGTGGCCCATTCTCGCGATCTTCTTGATCACGCCGACGTGCCGGCGCGCGCAGAGGAGCCCGAGCGCGTAGACGGCATCCGTCCGGACCTCCGCCTCCTCGTTCGGGTCGTCGGCGCGGCCGGCGATCGCCGCCGCTGCAGTCCTGAGCCCCAGGCGCGTCGCCATCCGGATGCCGTGGCGCCGGACCTCGGTCGACCTGTCGCCGAGCGCCGCTGTGACCGCCGCCGGCGCCGCCTCGGGCGCGAGGATCGGGAGGGACTCGAGCGCGCTCGATCGCAGAAACGCCCAGGCGTCCTGCCTCGCCACGCGGGCGACCTTCGCCGCGGCACCGCGATCGTGCGCGCGCGTCAGCGCCTCGATCGCCGCGGCGCGCACGCGCGGAGCGCGGTCCCCGATCGCCTCCCTGAGCACCCCGGCCCCCGCGAGCCCGCAATGGCCCAGCGCCGACACCGCCTCGGCGCGCAGGATCTCCTCCCGCGCCGACGAGGCCGGGCTGGCGGCCGCTCGTCCGAGCGCGGAGGCGAAGCGCGTCTCCGTCTCGCAGAGCCGGCCCATGATTCCCAGGACCCGGAGACGTTCGTCGAACTCCAGGGGGCGCGTGGCGAGCGCCTCGACCGCCCGTGCGGCCACCGCGCGCTGCTCGGCATTGCCGAGATCGAGGGAGCGCAAGAGCTCGATCTCGCGGTTCGTGCCCTCGAGCCCCGAGCCGAGGAGCGCGTTCGTCAAGAGGGGCAGCCCACCCGACAGCGCGACGGACCTGGAGATCGCGTCCCGAACGGACCTGCGCAGCTCGGCGTCTCCCTCACCGGCCTTCGCGATCAGTGCCTCGAGCGCCGGAGTGCTTCCAATGCGGCCCAGCGCCATCGCCGCCGCCGCTCGCGCGGGAGCGCGGCCATCGCCGAGGAGCCTCGCCAGCGCCGGCACCGCCGGGTCGCCGAGCCCGATGAACGCGCGGACCGCCTCGGTCCGCACGCGCTCGTCGCCGTCGCCCATCAGGACCTCGAGGGCCGGGACGGTCGCGAGGTCGCGCAGATCCGCGAGGGCTCGGGCTCCAAGGAACCTCGCTCGCCCCTCGAGGCCGGGCAGCGCGCGCCCCAGCGCGGCGGCGCCCGCGGGTCCGGTGCCCGCGAGGAGCCTCGCGGCATCCTCGCCCAGTGCGCCGGGCCTCGCGAGATCCTCCACCAGCCGGTCGATCCCTCCCCCGAAGTCGAGATCCGAGTATACGAGAACCTCGGCGATCCGGGTTGGTCCACTCGCTGCCGTGAACGACTCGCCGAGCACGAGCGACATGCAGGGCGCCGCCAGCGCCTCGGGCAACACGATCCAGAGCGTGTGCCCGGCGCGATCGGCGGGGTCGTCGGGAATCGTCGCTCGAAAACGCCGGTCGCCGAAGACGATCGCGAGGCTCCTCGGGCGGCCATGCCGCCTCGCCTCGGCAGGCGTGCCCGGCGAGGAGATGACGACGCCGACCGCGCGGACGCCGTACCCGCCGGAGAGAGAGGCCGTGACGAACTCGCCGCGGCCGTCGCCACCCCGGCCCTCCGCCCACGCGGTGCCGAGGTCCGCATCGCCCAGCGCGAGCGGTGGAGCGAGCCGCATGGGATCCTCGCCGTCGCCCTGGATCGAGGACGCGCTCGTGAAGGTCGCCATCGAGACGAGCGGCCGGCCGGGCGGTCCGGGCGACTGCCAGGTCGCCGAGACGACCGTCTCGGGCGCCCGAGATCCTCTCAGCCGGTTCAGGAGGACGGGCCTCAGCGTTCCCGAGCCCGGGTCGAACGCCCGGGGAAAAAGCGGCGCGGGCGAGGAGTCGCCGCAGAGCCTGACGGGCTCGCTGAGATCGTACAGGAGCGCCTCGGGCCGTCCATCGCCCGTGAGATCTTCGAACCCGAGGGCCTTTCCCGTGCGCCCGCCCGGGTCGCCCCGGAGACCCGTCACTCCGGACCAGACCACGGCCGGCCGCCCGCCTCTGAGGGCGACGAGGGCCTCCTCGGCGACTCCCGCCGCGCCGCTGCGTACGTGGACGACGGCGCCGCCCGACACCTCGACGGTGCGGATCGAGATCGCGTCCGCCTCGGCCGGCAGCGGCAGCGAGAGCGGCGCCTCGATCGGCGGCCGCGCACCGATGGCGAGCGTGCCGTGAGCCCCCGCGATTCCTCGCACGGCGACGCGGACGATCCGGCCGGGCGCGAGGGTCGCGTCGAGATGCGCGATCTCCGGGTCGCCCCACGCGGCGGCGGGCGTCGCGATCGTCGCGACGAACAGGAGAGAAGCCAGCTTCAACACGCCGTCCCCTCGAGGCTTAGCACAGCCGAGCTCTGGATGGCTCGTGCCTGCGGCTCGAACAGCCGGTGGTAGGCCCCTTGCCTCGCCCAGAGCTCGTCGTGGGTTCCCTCCTCGACGATGCGGCCTTCCTCGAGGACCGCGATCCGGTGCGCGAAGCGGACCGAGGACAGCCGATGCGAGACGAGAAGGACCGTCCTGCCCTGGATCAGCCTCTCGAGCGCCTCCTGGAGGTCGCGCTCGGAATGCGCGTCGAGGGAGCTCGTGGCCTCGTCGAGGATCACGATGGGCGCGTCGCGGTAGAAGGCCCGGGCGAGGCAAACGCGCTGGCGCTCGCCGCCCGACAGGCGCGACCCCGCCTCGCCGACGTCGGTCCGCAGGCCATCGGGAAGGGCGGCGAGCATCGGCTCGAGACCCGCCAGCCGGGCAGCCCGGGCGACCCGCTCCGCGTCAGGGCTCTCCTCGGCGCACGCGATGTTGCCCTCGATGGTGTCCCTGAGGAGCATGGGCTCCTGGGTGACGAGCGCGCAGAGGCCCCTGAGCGAGCGGCGAGTGATCCGGCGCAGGTCGAGGCCGTCGATCTTGATCCCGCCGGTAGTCGGCTCCTCGAACCTGAGCAGGAGCGAGACCAGCGTGCTCTTGCCCGCGCCCGACGCTCCCACCAGCGCGACGATCCGTCCGCGCTCGAGCGATAGGTCGACGCCCCGCAGGACCTCGGGGGAAGGAGCATCCTGCCCCTGCTGCGACGGCTCCTCGTAGCGGAACCCGAGGCCCTCGATCCTGACCTCGTCGGCGAACGCGGAGATTCCGACGCTGTCGGGGGGATCGGGAGGCTCGGCCGTCTCGGCCATCACCTGGTCGAGGCGGTCGAGCGCGGCGACGCCGGCCATGATGTGCGCGTGAGTCTCGGCCAGGCTCTTGACGGGCCTGTACAGGAGGAAGACGGCCGCGAAGAACGAGACGAAGTCCTCGGGCGGCAGCGAGCCCGAGGCCACGCGCGCGGCCGTGTACCAGAGCGTCAGGGCGAGCGCCGCCGCGCCCAGCGCCTCCGAGATGGGCGACATCGCCGCGCGTGTCCGGACGGCGGCGAGCAGGTGGGCGAAGAACTCGCCGTCGAGCTTGCGGAAGCGCCTGGCCAGCGCCTCCTCGCTCGTGAACGCCTTGATCACCGGGGCGGCCCGCGCGGTCTCCTCGATCTGGGCGGCCAGCGCGCCCTGAGCGTCCCAGGCCTGCCGCTGCTCCTGTCGGACCCGTCGCCCCACCCGGCGCAGGAAGTAGGCCAGGACTGGAAGCGCGGAGAGGGCCAGGACGCCCAGCATCGGGTCCATCGCCACCGCAACGACGCTCAGGACGAGCACCTGTAACGACTGCTGTGCCAGGCTCGACAGGAACGAGGTGGCGGTGGCCTGGACTTCGAGGGCGTCGGAGGTGAGCCGAGTCACCAGGTCGCCGCGCGCCTGGCGTCGATGGTAACGAATCGGCAACGAAAGGACGTGAGTGTAAAGTCTTGCACGCACGGCCCTCACCACCCTCTGGCCGCCCTTGGCCATCAGGTAGGCCGTGCCGAAGTAGGTGAAACCTCTGATCAAAGACACGACCAGGATCGCGGCGGCCAGCGCCATCGCGATCCCTTCGGGGTGTGCAAGGAGAGGACGGAGTGACACGGGGATCACACCCCGTAACCGGGTCGCGGCCTCGGCGTCGTAGACGAACTTCAGGAGCGGCCCTAGTAACCAGGCGTATCCCCCTTGCGTGGCCGCGAGAATTCCCGAGCAGCCGATGGCCGCGAGGAACGTCCACCTCTGCGACCAGAGGAGGCGACCCAGCCGGCCGTAGCTTTGCAGGGGGGTCGTGGTCGGGGGTTCGGCCATGGTGGAGAAACTTAGCGCTCTTGTGAGATTGGCTCAAAACGAATCGAGGGCTCGCGCATCTAACGGACATTGGGTGAAAGCGGTCAGGGACGGGACGTGTTCGAGATACCGGCGCGCGCAAGTTCGGCAGGCGCCCTTCCCAGCACGTGCCGAAGCCGGCAAGGGACCTGCGGGTGGCCTTGGGTATGGAATAGGGCAGGGGTGCGGATCGTAGTGTGAGAAGCATTGGGACCTCGCGGGCACACGCGGCCAGAGGGGTCTCGGTCTCGAGGGCGTGAGAAGGGCAGTCGGGAGATGACCACGAAGGTTTCGGAGCTTAGGGCAGCCCACGAGGAGCTGTACCGCGCGAAGCGCGGAGACGAGCCGGAGCCCGCCGAAGAGGCCATGGCCCTGGAGCCCCCGCCCCCGACCGTGGTGCGCGAGGAGCCCGGACCGGACAACTCCCTCGGCCGCTACTTCCGCGAGATGGCCATGCACAACGTGCTCAGCCCCGAGGCCGAGCTCGGGGCGGCCCGGGACATCGAGGCGCTCGAGGTGGGCCTGTGGTGCGAGCTGATGGCCTATCCGCCTGCAACGGAGATCGTGATCCTGGCGGCCGAGGCTGCGATGGACAACAGCCTGCCGGAGTTCGCGGTGCTGCGCCGGGCGCTCAAGGCCTATCGCCGCAACCGGAGCCGGTTCGACAGGCGCACCGCGACGCGGTTCAACGCCACCGTGCGCTCGGCGTCGGAGAAGCTCCGAACGCTGGACATCGACCGCGCGTTCATCGGCCGGGCCGAGCGCGAGATCCAGCGCGCCTACGCCAGGGGCGGGAGCGCGACCAGGCCCGAGGGGCTCCCGGCTCTGCCGCAGACGCCGGGCACGAAGGCCTACGTCGGCCGTGTCGCCACCGCGCGGCACCGGCTGTTCGACGCCAAGAACCGCTTCGTCGCGGCGAACCTGAGGCTCGTGGTCTCGATCGCCCGCCGCTACAACCGGGGCAGGCTCCCCCTGATCGACCTGATCCAGGAGGGCAACATCGGCCTCATCAAGGCGGTCGAGCGCTTCGATCACCGGCGCGGCTACCGGTTCAGCACCTACGCGAGCTGGTGGATCCGTCACGCGATCTCGCGCGCCCTGGCCGACAAGGGCCGGGCCGTGCGAATCCCGGTCCACATGCTCGACACCGTGAACCGGGTGGCGAGGGCGACGGCGTCCATCGCGACTCGCCTCGGCCGCGAGCCCACGCCGCAGGAGCTCGAGGCCGAGACGGGCGTCGCCGCGGCCAAGCTGGAGAAGATCCGGAGCTCGTGGACCGAGCAGCCGTTCTCGCTCGATCGAGCGGTGAACGACGACGACGGGAGGCGCTTCATCGACTTCCTGCAGCAGGACGAGCCCGAGACTCCGTACGACAAGCTGCTGTCGGAGGCCTGGGGCCGCGAGATCCAGCGCATGCTCGGCGAGCTGACGCCGATGGAGGCGCGCATCCTGCGGTGGCGGTTCGGCCTGGACGACCAGGACGAGCTGACGCTCAAGGAGATCGGCGACAAGTACAACCTGTCGCGCGAGCGCATCCGGCAGCTCCAGGAGCAGGCGCTCGGCAAGATGCGCAAGCGCATTCAGGAAGGCGCTTACTGAGGGCCACGCGCAGCGGCGGCTATCTGCGGTAGAGGAAGCGGGCGATCTCGGTGGCGATTGAGTCTGCGAGCTGCCGGGCGGAGCCCTGTCTGCCCCGCACGCCGTTGGCAAGGACCGAGAAGGCGATCGGGCTTCGTCCGGGCGGCGGAAGGACGTAGCCCGAAAGCGAGATCACGCCATCCAGTGTCCCGGTCTTTGCGCGGACGGCGCGCTCGGTGGGCGCACCATGCAGTCGTCCTCGGAGCGTGCCGTCCGCGCCGGCCGTCGCGAGCTGCGCGACCAGCTCGCTCGAGATCGTCGGGTCGCGGAGCGCCGCGCCGAGGAGCGCCGTCATCTGCTGCGCCGAGATCCGGTTCGCGTCGAACAGGCCCGAGCCGTTGACGATCGTGCAGGTGCCAGGTGCGATGCCGAAGCGCGAGAGCGTCCTTTCGACCGCGGCCTTGGCCCGGGCCCAGGTCCCCGGCCGGCCTTCGAGCTCGGCGCCGAGGGTCTTGAACACGGTCTCGGCGACGAAGTTGTCCGAGCTCTTGCCGAGATCGTAGAGGACGGCCGACAGGGGTGGCGACTTCCGGCTCGCCAGAAGGCGTGTCCCGGGCGGTGTCGCGCCCACGGTCACGGCCTCGGCGACGCGGATCCCCACCGACCTCAGCGCGTCGCGGAACGCGTGCCCCGCAGCGAGCGAGGGGTTCTCGATCCGCTTTCGGTACGCGACCCGCTCGGGGCCCACGCTGCCCCAGACTCGCGCCGACGCGCCAGTCGCGGTGAGCTGCAGTCCGATCCGGACCGCGGTCGTCGGTCCGGTGACGGCCTGGTTGTCGATGGCGACGGCTCCCGGAGGCTCCACCGTCACGCGCGCCGGTGCGCCGTCGGCCGATCCCGGCGCGACGCGGAACACGACCGTGTTCCCGTTGACGTTGAGGCCACCGACGTTCGCGCGGAAGGTCGCGTCCTCGTCCGGCTGCTGGTCGAAGGCCGGAGGCGTGTAGACGCGGTCGAAGAACGTGTCGTCGGCGACGACTCCGCCGTCGACGCGTCTGATGCCGTCGGCGCGGAGCTCGTGCGCCAGGCCGAGCAGCCCCGCAGTGTCGAGCGTGGGGTCGCCGTAGCCCTTGATGTAGATGCTGCCCGACACCACGCCCTCGGACGCCCGCCCGTGCACGGTCGTCTGCCACCGATACTCGGGGTGCAGCCCGGAGAGCGCCGCGATTGCCGTCGGGATCTTGGCGTTCGACGCCGGATTGAGCGCTTGCCCCGAATTGTGCGAGAAGAGGGACCTGCCCGAGACGATGTCCACGACGCTCACGCCCAAGCCGCGGCCGATGCCCGCCTCGTCCACGAGAGCGCGGAGCCGCGCTGCCAGCGCCGCCTCGGGCGCGGGCGCGGGCTGCGAGGCGCCCTGGCGCGGTTCCGTCCAGAGGAGCGCTCCCAGGATCAGCGACGGCGCCAGGAACACGAGACCTCTTCGACCCATGGTGCCGGAAGGTAGCACCGTCCTCGTTCTCGTTCTCTGTCTGCTGGCGGCGTCGTGCGGCGGACGGCCCACGGCCGCACGCGACGCGGTCGTGGTCCTCTTGCCTCGCGAGCCCGACACGCTCGACCCGCGGATGTGCGGGGACCCAGCCTGCGTCAAGATCACGCGCCTCATCTACCGTTCGCTGGTCACGGTCGATCCGCGCTCCGCCGACCTCGTGCTCGATCTGGCGAGCTCGATCACCGAGGTGGGCCCGCTCCGGTACGACGTCGAGCTGCGGCCCGGCGTCCGCTTCCACTCGGGCGCGCAGCTCGAGGCCGCGGACGTCGCGGCGACGCTGCGCAGCATCGCCGACCCGCGTCTGGTATCTCCCTACCAGCGCCCCTACGCGCGCTACCGGGTCGAGGTCACCGGGCGCCGGACGCTCACCATCCGGCTGACCGAGCCGCACGCGACCGTGATGGGCGACCTCGAGCTTCCCATCCTGCCCGCGCGTCTCGCGAGGCCGCGACCGCTGGTCGGCGCCGAGGCGGACGGCACGGGTCCCTTCCGCCTCGTCGATCGCCGTCCCGGCCGGATGGATCTCGCGCTCGTGTCTCCACGCGGGCTCAGGGTCGCGATGCGGCTCATCAAGGACGACAACACCAGGGCGCTCCGTCTTCAGGGTGGCGGCGGCGACCTCGTCGTCAACGGATTGTCGCCGGAGCTCTACCCGATCTTCGATGGGCGGAGCGGCTTCCGGGTCGTTTCGGCCCCCGGATCCAGCTTCACTTACCTCGGCTTCAACCTCGAGGACCGCGTCCTGGGCGACGTCCGTGTACGGCGGGCGATCGCCCACGCGATCGACCGCCGGTCGCTCGTCGACGGCAAGTTCGGCGGCCACGCCAGGCTCGCCACCGCGATGATCGCCCCCGGCCACTGGTCCCACGCCCCCGAGGTACGCGGGCCCGTCTACGATCCGGCCCGAGCCCGCGCGCTGCTCCGCGAGGCGGGCCACGGACGGCTCGAGCTGGTCCTGGCGTCGACGACCGCGAGGTTCAGGGTCGGGATAGCGCGTGCCATGGCCTGGATGCTCGGTCTCGTCGGGATCTCCGTCACCGTCCGCCCGATGGAGATGGGGACCCTGAAGGCCGATCTCGCCGCCGGTCGCGTCCAGATGTTCGGCCTGCAGATCCCCGAGGTCCTGGAGCCGAACGTCTACGATCGGTTCTTCCACTCCGCCTCCATCCCCGACGCCGACTCGCCGGATCGGGGCGCGAACCGCTTCCGATACGCGAGCGCGAGGGCCGACCGGCTCATCGAGCTCGGCCGATCGACGACCGATCGATCGGTGCGAAAGGAGGCCTATCGGGAGCTCCAGGAGCTGCTCTCGGAGGACCTACCCTGCGTCCCGCTCTGGCACGAGGACAACGTCTCGATCGTCAGCCGCCGGGTCCGGGGCTACTTCCCGTCGGTGACGGGCCGGTTCGAGGCACTTGCAAGCGTCTCGCTCGGACGTTAGATCGACGCTCCATGATCGTGCGCGATCCAGTGCACGGCCTGATCTACTTCGACCGGGCCGAGGATGCGCTCCTCATCGAGCTGCTCGACTCGATGGAGCTGCAGAGGCTCAGGCGCATCCGGCAGCTCGGGGTGACGTTCCTCGCCTTCCCGGGGGCTGAGCACTCGCGCTTCACCCACGCGGTCGGCGCGTTGCACGTGATGCGCCGGCTGTGCGCCCGGATCGACGCGCTCGGATCGGATGTTCCGTCCGAGCTGCGGCTCGACCGGGCGCGCCGGATCCACGCCCTGGCCGCGGCGCTCCTGCACGACCTCGGTCACGGCCCGTTCTCGCACCTGTACGAGGACGTCTTCCCCGGCGGACGCATGCACGAGAGCTGGACCATCGAGGCGCTTCGAAGCCCCGGGACGCAGGTGAACCGCGTGCTCTGCCGCTTCGACGCCACCCTGCCGGAGAGGATCGCCGCGATGGTGCAGGGGTCCTACGAGCCCTCGTACCTTCGAGCCGCGGTCTCCGGGCCTCTCGACGTCGATCGGTTCGACTACCTCTTGCGTGACAGCCACATGACCGGCGCCAGGTATGGGCTGTACGACCTGGACTGGCTCCTGCACTCGCTCTGCTTCGCGGGGTCGACCCTCGCCGTGGACGGTCGCAAGGGCATCGCCGCGGTCGAGCAGTACTTCCTCGCCCGGCGCGCGATGTTCGAGCAGGTCTACTTCCACAAGACGACGCGCGCCGCGGAGTGGGTGATCCGGTCGATCTTCCGCCGCGTCGCGAGCCTCGTGGCTGACGGACGCGACCCCGCGGGGCTACCGGGCGCGATCCGGGCCGCCGCGCGCGCGGACACGGTGTCGCTCGAGGACTACCTCGCGCTCGACGACGCGAGGATCTGGACCTGCTTCACCGAGTGGGCCGCCGGCTCGACCGACGCGATCCTCCGCGACCTCTGCGACCGGCTGCTCCGGCGCGCGCTGTTCAAGACCGTGGAGCTGGACGACCCCTCGAACGAGTCGGTGGCGCGGGCAGCGGCCATCGCGCGAGACCGCGTTCGGGCCGCGGGTCTCGACCCCGACCTCTACTGCGGAATCGACCGGGCAGTGGACGTCTCGTATCTCGACCCCTCCGAGCCGCTCGAGGAGGTCTGGGTCTGGATGCGCGACTCCGCGCCGCGCAAGCTGGGCGACGTGTCGGAGATCATCGGACGCCTGCGCGGTCGAGAGCGACAGCGAGTCAGGCTCGTGGTGGCCGCCGAGGTCCGCGACCGCGTCCGCAAGGACCTGGAGGCTGCCGCATGCTGACGCGCCTCGCGCTCGTCGCCGTCGCGGGGATGTTGGTCGCCCCGCGCGCCGGCCTTGCGAGCCCTCCGGTCCGCGCCGCCGAGCGGACGAGGCCCCTCGCCGGTGACGTCGCGCTGGCCGTGGAGCCCGAGGCCGGCTCGCCGACGGCCTTCGTCTTCAGGCTCACGAACCGTGGTGCCCAGCCCTTGCAGATCTTCGAGCACCGCGGGCTCCTGTCGCTCGAGCTGCGGCCTGAGGGTCGCGGCCGCCCCGTCAGATGCGCCGCGCCGCCGGGGTTCGCGCCGTCCGAGGTGGATCCGGCCCTCGTCTCGACGCTCGAGCCCGGGCGCTCGTACACCGAGCGCATCGACATCCGCTACTTCTGCTGGGGCCGTCGCGCCGACGAGCTCCGCGGCAAGGGGGCACGTCTGTCGGGCAGCTACGGATTCCGCGGCAGGGTCGCGGGCTCCCGGAGGTGGATCGCCCAGTCGCCCGACGGCAAGGCGCGCCTCCTCGCCGTCTCGACACCGGAGGCGGTGACGCTCGCGCCGGTTCCGGGCTCGCCGGCCCCGGCTCCCGTCGGGCCGCTCGCGCTGGAGCTCGAACCGCCTCGCGTGCAGAGCGTGGACGGCCGGCACGTCGCGGTCTCGGCGCGCCTCGAGAACCGCGGGAGCCTCCCCTTGCGCTTCTACGCGCACCCCGAGCTCTTCCGGTTCGACGTGGAGCGAGGCGGCGAGGTCGTGCGGTGTTCGCTGCCCCGGCTCGAGCGCGCGCCGCTGCGCCATTCGTTCGTGCTCGTCGACCCCGGTCGGGCGGTCCAGCGTTCGCTGGATCTGGCGGACTACTGCCCCCGTGGCACGTTCTCGAACCCCGGCATCTACGACGTCTCGGCCGTCTTCGAGGCCACGCACGCCGGCGAGGCCTGGCGTCTCGGGGCGTTCGAGGGGCTCGCTCCGAGCTCGTCCGTCGCGGTGCGGATCTCGGTCGGGGACCTGCCTGCCTACGTCCCGGAGGTGCCGCGATGATGGCTCGACCCGGGCTGATGGCCGCCACCGCGCTCGTCTGCTCGATCCTGGCGCTGATCCTCTCCACCTGGGCGGTGGTGAGCTCCGCGAGGACACACGACGAGATCCGCCGGCTGGGAGATCTGTTGAGCCGGCCGCATTCCGGCGCGATGAAGCTGGAGGTCGTCCACCCGCCGGAGCTGGATCCGGACGACAGATGAAGGAATAGTGCAGATGGCTCGCATCCTCGTCGTCGACGACCAGCGCAACATGCGAACGACGCTCGCGGCCATGCTTCGCAGCGCGGGGCACGAGATCGTCGAGGCGCCGGACGGCGTGAGCGCGGCCGAGGCCGTTCGCGCGGACGAGTTCGACGTCGTGATCACCGATCTGCGGATGGGCCCGATCGACGGCTTCGGCGTGCTCAAGCAGGTCAAGGACGGCCACCCGATGACCGAGGTCATCGTCATGACCGCGTACGGGTCGATCGAGAGCGCGGTCTCCGCGATGCGGCTGGGCGCCCACGACTACATCCAGAAGCCGTACACCGAGGAGGAGCTCCTCGTGAAGGTCGAGCGCGCGCTCGAGCAGCGGCGCCTCTCGAGCGAGGTCACGCTCCTCGCCTCGCAGTTTCGCGAGCAGTACAAGTTCGAGAACATCATCGGCCGGTCGGGCGCGATCCGTGGCGTCATCAGTCGGATCGTCAAGGTCGCCCCGACGGACGCCACCGTGCTCATCACCGGCGAGAGCGGGACCGGCAAGGAGCTGGTCGCCAAGGCGATCCACGCGAACAGCAAGCGGGCCTCGCGCCCCTTCGTTCCGGTCAACTGCGCGGCGATCTCGGAGCAGCTCCTCGAGTCGGAGCTGTTCGGGCACGCGCGGGGCGCCTTCACCGGCGCCGTGTCGAACCGCAAGGGCCTCTTCGAGGAGGCGGACGGCGGCACGTTCTTCTTCGACGAGATCGCGGAGACCCCGCCGCAGTTCCAGGCCAAGCTCCTTCGGGTCATCCAGGAGCACGAGATCCGGCGCCTGGGCGAGAACAAGCCGATCTCGGTCGATGCCCGGATCATCGCCGCGACGAATCAGGACCTCGAGAAGGCGATCAGCGAGAAGCGTTTCCGGCAGGACCTCTACTACCGGCTCAACGTCGCGCGGTTCCACCTGCCCCCGCTTCGCGAGCGGATCGAGGACATCCCGCTGCTCCTCGAGCACTTCCTCGACAAGCTCGCCAAGAAGTCGGGGCGGCGCCATTCGCTCGGGCCCGGGATCCACGAGTTCCTCCAGTCGCAGGAGTTCAAGGGAAACGTCCGCGAGCTGGAGAACATGATCGAGCAGGGCGCCGCCCTCGCCGTCGACGGCGTGATCCGTCACGCGGACGTCCTGCCGCCTGCCGCGACCTCTCCGCACGGTCGAAAGCTGGCCGAGGCCGTGGCCGCCGCCGAGCGCCGCGCGATCGACCTCGCGCTCCTCGAGAACGAAGGCAACCGGGAGAAGGCCGCCCAGGCCCTCGGCCTGTCCACCACCACCCTCTGGCGCAAGATGCGCCGCCTCGGCATGCCGCTGGGGTAGGCATTGCATCCATGAAAGGCTTTTCGGCGGTTATGCAATCCAGAGTTCCTGGAATCTCGCGCCTTTCGCGGACTCGCTCCTGGCACGAGGTGTGCTTCGGGGACCCACCCGAGGTGCAGCGGGCCGCCGGAAGGTGCCCCCCCACTCTTCCGATGGAGCTCGCTGCGCCTCGTTGACCTCCAGCCGAGGGAGGCATGGGCGCCAGGGTCCTCATCGTCGACGACGAGCTCAACGTTCGGCGGTCGCTCGCCGTCGGCTTGCGGCTCAGCGGCTTCGAGGTGGAGGACGTGGACGGCAGCGAGGCGGCGATCGTCGCGCTCGACCGCGCGAACTTCGACGTGGCGATCGTGGACCTCATGCTCCCCGGGATGAACGGGCTGGACCTCGCCCGTCGGGTGCACGCCGATCACCCGGCCGTCCGCGTGATTCTGATGAGCGCCTACCACCTCTCGCCCCGCCAGGTCGAGCGCGCCGAGGCCGGCGTCGTGGGATTCCTGCCCAAGCCCTTCCGCATGGAGGAGGCAGTGCGCTACTTCCGAGAGCAGCTCGACGGGCTCAACCGCCGGGCCGCTGTCCGGCGTGGGAACGTGTTCTAGATACCGGCGCCGGTCAGGCGCCTTTCCTTGCACGTCCCCAAGCCGGCTGGGGCCGTGCCTAGGAGTTTGAACGTGGTCCGGATTGGGAACCCGTACAAGTAGCGACCCTCGGGCACTCGGGGTCCGGCGCCGCGGCGTCCCCTTCGTGGAGCGCCACCGCTCGGCAGCCTCCGCGGCAAATCGGGAGGTAGCGACAGGAGCGGCAGGGCTCCCCGGCGCGCTCGAGGTACGCGCGCGTGGCCACGAACGCGCCCACACGATCCCACTGCCTCGAGAGCTCGTCGATCGAGCCGAGCCCCTCCTCGGCCGGCAGGAAGGAGCACCCCGACACTCGTCCCGCGCTGTCCGCCGCGACGAGGTGATCGCCGGCAAAGCAGCCCGCGATCCCGAGGAACGTCAGGACCGCGGGGTCAGGTCGATGGGCGCAAACGAAAGGAGCCATCGAGCAGTCCAGACGGAGCCGCACGCGGTACCTGCGCGCCAGCCGGAGCACCGCCGGAAGCAGCTCCCGGCGCTGGTCCACCGTCAGCGTCTGGTCCGAGAACTCGCGGGCGCCGCGCCCGATGGGCTTGAACCGGAGGATCTCGACCTCCCGGACCCCATTCTGCCTCGCCCACCGGACCGTGCGTTCGAGCCGTGGGAACGTCCGTCTCGTGAGGACCAGGTTGATGCCCACGCGAAAGCCACTCGCCTGGAGCGCACGAATTGCGCCGGCTGCCACCTCGAAGCCGTCCCATCCTCGCGCCAGGGCGTAGTCCTCGCCGACGCCGTCCAGCGAGACGTTGACCTGGCCGAAGACCGCTCTGGCACCGAGGAGCTCCTCGCCGAGCCCGAGACCGCTGGTCGTGAGGTTCGGGACCATGCCCCGGGCCCGGGCCCGCCGCGCCAGCTTCAGAAGGAACGGCGCCCCCGTCGCCTCGCCGCCGCCGAGCGCGAGGTGGAAGACGCCCATCCGGGCGAGCTCGTCGACCGCGCGCTCCCATAGCACCTCCGTCGCGTCGTCCCCGCGCCCCGAAGGCGTCGCGTCGACGTAGCAGCCGCGGCAGCGCGCCGGACAGCGCGAGGTCAACGTCAGGTGCGCCTCGACCGGCGCCGTCAGGTACCGTCGGTCAGTCGCCCAGACCGGAGCAGGCGTCGCGAGACCGAGCGACCTCATGAACGCTCGGTCGACGAACACGAGCGCGCTCGGCCGCTCCATCGCGATGATCCCGCCGAACGATTCGGCCCGCGCGCGTCCCCTGGGGAGCAGGCGATCGAGCACGCCCCTCAGCACGGCGGTTCCTCGCGGCGCTCGCGGCGGCGAAGCGCAAGGCGCACCAGCGCGCCGACCACTGGGGCGAGGATGGCGATGCTCGCGGCGCCCAGGACGAGGAACGTGACGTCGGCGCCGAGCGAGCTCGAGTTCGGGTTGTAGCCGAGCTTCACCGCGAGGACGCGCCCTCGGCGCCTGAATAGGCCGATCATCTCGCGGCACCGCTCCGGAGGGTCTCGAGCACGAACGTGGACAGATCCGTTGCGTCGAGCGCGAGCAGGCAGATGGCGATCGCCGCGAGGGCCAGGCTCGGCGGCAGCAGGGCCACGAGCCACCTCGGGACGCCGCGCGCCCGCGCGACGACGCCGCCGAGAAACGCCAGGCAGATCCCGCCCGCGGCCATGAGCCCGATCGCCCGCGCCGCTGCGGCGAACTGCCACGAGCGGGCGCCGGGCCCGCACTGCTCGGCCAGCGCGAGCGCGAGGAGAAGGGCGAACAGCGGCGCGACGAACGCGACCTCGATCGGAGGTCGCAGCAGCTCACGGCCAGCCTTGGCAACGCCGGCCCCGAAGAGAACCAGCACCACCAGCACCACCAGCCCCCACGCCGCGCGAACGCCGAACAGCCTCCGTCTCGCGCCGTCGACCTTGCCGAGGCCCTGCGCGGCCGCCGCCCTCGCGCCGCGCGCTCGCAGATCTAGGAATGCGCGCTCGGCCTCGCCGACTCGACCGAGCGCGAGGTACGTCTCGCCGATCCCCTCGAGCGCGCGGTCGCCCGCCCGGCCGCGTGGCGCGCTCCTCACGACCTCGCGATACGTACCCAGGGCCTTGTCCGCCTGGCCGACCCGCTTGTAGGCGCCGGCCAGCCAGAGCAGTGCCCGGTCGCGAGCCGCCAGATCGGGGTTGAGCGCCAGGAGCCGCTCCATCCTGCGGATCGATCCGGGCAAGACCTCCCTCGCCGCCGGCCGCCCCAGGATACTCTGGAGCTCGACGAGGGGCGCCTCGCCCGTCGCGAGGTTGGGCTCCAGGAACGCGATCCGCCCCACGGCGCGTCGCGCGAGTCGGCTCGTCGGAAACCGGCTCGCGAGCTCGCGGTACCGCTCGAGCGCCTCCGCGGGTCGGCCGAGCTTGTCCTCGAGGATCCTGCCGGCCTGCATCAGGGCATCGTCCGTCAGCTCGCCCCCGGCTCCTCGGGAGATCTCGCCCAGCACCCGGACGGCGCCCTCCGGATCCCCGGCCCGCTCCATCCGCAGCGCCCGCGCCAGGTCGACCTGGGCGTCCGCCAGCGCCACCGCCGGTAGGACGAGCACCAGGAGCGCCGCACCGCGCATCTCACGTTTCCCGGACGATTCCGTACGCCTTCATCTTCTTGTGCAGGTTCGTCCGCTCGATCCCGAGGATGGCAGAGGCCCGCGAGATGTTCCACTCGTGCTCGCGCAGCGTCTCGATGATGTACGCGCGCTCGATCTGCTCCTTGTACTCGCGCAGCGGCAGCCGGGCTCCCGGCGGCGGAGGCGCCGCGGCAGCGCCGGCCGGGACGGAGGCCACGATCTCCTCCGGCAGATCGTCGGTCGTGATCGCTTCCCCCGACAGGATCACGATCCGCTCCACGACGTTCTTGAGCTCCCGGACGTTGCCGGGCCACGAGTGACTCATGAGCCGCTCGACCACGCCGGGCGCCAGGGGCTTGGTCCGAAAACCATTCTCCCGGCAGAACTCCTCGATGAACGCCGCCGCGAGGAGCGGCACGTCGCTCCTTCGGTCCCTGAGCGGCGGCGAGTGGATCGGCACGACGTTCAGCCTGAAGTAGAGGTCCTCGCGGAAGCGACCCGCCTTCACCTCGGCGTCGAGGTCCTTGTTCGTCGCTGCGATCACTCGCACGTCGACCTGCGTCGTCGTCTCGCTTCCGACCCGCGAGATCTCGCCGGACTGAAGGGCGCGCAGCACCTTCGCCTGCGCCGTCGAGCTCATGTCGCCGATCTCGTCGAGGAACAAGGTGCCGCCGTCGGCGATCTCGAACATCCCGCGCTTTCGGCCCGTCGCGCCGGTGAAGGCCCCACGCTCGTAGCCGAACAGCTCGCTCTCGATGAGCTCGGCGGGGATCGCGGCGCAGTTCACCTTGATGAACGGTCCGTCGCGGCGCGGCGAGAGCTTGTGGACGGCGCGAGCCACGAGCTCCTTGCCCGTCCCGCTCTCGCCCGTGATGAGGACCGTCGCGTCCGACGGAGCGACCTTGATGATTCGGCTGATGACGCTGCGGATCGCGCTCGAGCGGCCGATGATGTTCTCGAACTTGTGATGTTCTCGAAACTGGGACGCGAGGAG
>JACPQR010000105.1 GCA_016190375.1 Deltaproteobacteria bacterium | reverse complement strand
GACACGGACACGGACACGGACACGGACACGGACGCCGACACGGACACGGACACGGACACGGACGCGGACACGGACGCGGACGCGGACGCGGACACGGACTCGGACGCCGACACGGACACGGACTCGGACGCCGACGCCGACGCCGACGAGGACTCTATCGGCGAGTTCGAGGGTGGAGGCGGCTGCGGAAACTGCCGCGCGGGATCCTCCAACGGGGGCGGGTGGTTCCTTCTGATGGCCATCCCGCTCCTCTGGCGCCGCAGAAGCTAGCGGCTCGTTCGGATGGCCCGCCCGCGCCGGCGCTGGCTCGTTGCGGCGCTGCTGATCTGTGCGGCGACGGCCGTGATCGCGTTGCACCAGCTGTTTCGATCCGCCACCCCCGCTCCCGGTCGCCGCTACGAGCCGACGGCAGCGGAGCGCCGCTTCGCAGACGAGGTCACGCGCTGGGTAGTCGAGCTGAATCGCGGTCCCGACCCCCGCTCTCACCGGTCCGCGGCGCTCGCAAGAAGCGTGGCGAGGGCATTCGACGAGCTCGTCGCGCCCGGCGCCGCTCGACCAGATCCGACGGTCCGTTCCGCCTTCGATGAGCTGGTCGCGCAGCTCGAGTCGCTCCCGATTGGCGCCAGCGGCTCGAGCCTGTCCGCAGCCGACACCCGCCGCCTCCTCGCCCGCATGAACGGGCTGAACCGGCGCCTCGCCGAGCACGCCGTCCCGATCCTGCTTTACGCCTGCACGCTGCCCTCGCCGACCAGGGTCATCCTGCAGGTTTATCGCGTGACCTCCACCATCGAGCTCGACACTCCCCGCGGGATCGTCCCGGTCAGGAAGGTCACCCGCCTCGATCGCCTGAACGTGTCTCTGGGGCTGATCGGATTCCAGGTACATGGGGACGCCGGCGCCCTGCCCGTCGTGCTCGAAGAGCAGACGCGACAGCACGTCATCGACGTGATCCTCCCCACCCTCGCGAGGCGCGAGCTGCCCCTCGGCCACGGCGCCCCGGATTCCTACCGCGAGAAGATCGGGCCCGCCGCCGGTGCCGCGATCGCGGCCCAGCTCGAGCACAGGATTCGCTCACGCCAGGGCCGCCGCGCCCTCGACGGTCTCCGGCGGCTCGCCGGCCACGTCGCCGATCGCCGGGAGATCTGGGAGCAGTGGCGCGAGCGCTACTCGCCGAGGCTCGTCTTCTCGCGCATCGACTTCCTCGAGCCGCCCGAGGGCGGTAGGGAGTTGCCCGGTGTCCCGCTGCTCGAGCGGCGGCGATTCGAGCGGGCGCAGGACGCGATCAGCGACACGAGTGACGCGAATCGCCTCGTCGAGCCGCTCCTCGAGTGGGTCGCCCTTCGCGTTGCCCGCCACGAAGTGCAGCACTACGTCGACCAGATCGATCCGCCCGACGTCGAGCCAGGGCGCTCGCTCGCCGCCCGGCTCGCCGCGCGTGCCCGGCCCCCGGGGTCCGGCGAGCCATTGCCTCCGGCACTGGCCGAGCTGTCCGCATACCTGGCCGAGATCGCCGCCGACCCGGAGCTCCCATCCCTGACCTGGGCCACCTTGGCGAACGCGGCAGGCGATCGCGACGCAGGCGCCAGCGCGGCCGCGGCGGCGGCCCTGCTGGCGCTCGACGCGCTCGGCCAGCCGCAATCCGGAGCCGTTTCCGACCCCGACCGTACGGCCGCAACCCTCGCGGCCTTCCTGGCCCTACCGCCCGCCGAGCAAGCCCTGCGCGCCCGCCAGGCGCACGAGGCGATCTTCGGGCCGAGCTCCCGACACCACCCTCCTAGATGAGCGACGGTCGCGGCACGGGTGCCGCGTCGCGATGCCCCGCGAGCAACGGCCGGCCCTCCCCGTCGAGGCGCCGCATCAGGATCGTGCCCTCCGCGGTGGCGGCGGCGACCACGAAGCCTCCTTCGAATGCGACGATCGACGGCGCCTGCCGCGAGCACGGTCCGAGGTCGACCAGAGCCCCGGGGGCGCCGGCCCAGTCGACCGGCGCTGTCCACAGGCGCTCTCCGGCAACGAACGCCGCGACCCAGCCGCGCTGCCCGAACGCGACGGATGGACCGGCCACGACCTCGTCCGCCGCGTCCAGTGCTCTCGCAGAGCCCAGCCGTCTGCCGTACCTGATCCTCTGGGTCACGAGGTCCCCGTGGCGGACGCCGGCGACCAAGAGGTCGGCTCGTCCAGCAGCGGCGATTGCCGGCGTGCCCGAGACGGCTTCGAGCGCGACCAGCGCCGTGACCGGCGGTCCCGCCCCGAACGGTGCGACCAGGATCTCGGATTCACGACGCCAGGCCATCACGTCGCCAGCCACCGCGACATCGTCGGCGACGCCCGGAACGTCGACGGACTGCGATGCCCCACCCGAGGAATCGACGAGCAGCGACCGCGTCTGCCCTCCGTCCGCCGCGGCGAAGAACACTCGCGCTTCGTCCCCCATCGACGCAATCGTGGGCACGGCCGAGCCGGCCGGCTCGGCGAGCCGATGGCGCCTCGTCGGGGCCAGCACGGCGCCATCCACGCCGACACGAGCCGTGAACAGGTGCTCGTGGACCGGCCCGGTCTCGAACGCCACGACGAGGAACGAGCCGTCGGCGGACGCGAGCAAGGCGGGGCAGCCGGGTGCCGGGCCGCCGTCCCCGGTCCAGAGCTCGGAGCGGGCCCTCTCGGACCCGTCGGCTTCGATGATCACCAGGTCGAGCCTCGTGTCGGGCGCCTCGCCCGATTGGATTGCCGCGCCAATCAGCGCGCGCGTGGACGAGAGGGCCAGGCACCGCACCTCACCCGAGGCACCCGCACCCCCTCCGGCCTCGGGCGGGTCGACCCGCGTCTCGTCTGTCCCTCCACCCCGAACGAGGTCGGAAGGCGGCTCCGAGGCCACGATGGGTGGCAGCGATTCCACCCTGACTGCCACGGCCGAGCCGCTCGCCTTGACATCGGGCTCCGGTACCTCAGCCTGTGCCTCCCAGTCCAGCTCTTGCCCCTCCAGGTCATAGGGGTCGAGCGGCTCGGGATAGACGAAGCAGGAGACCAGGGTGGTCGCCGTCGCAACTACGAGGAGCCTGACAGACACGACTGACGAGACAGTATGATCCCCGAGCCCGACCTCGATCAAGGGTTACGCGGAATTGCTCGACTGTGACGGAGATTTGCGCTATTGCGCTTGCGGTTCGCGACTCGGAAGCGCTCTTCGAACGTCCGGGAGGAAGGTCGCCTCGGGGAGGCGAGAGCGAGCGCAGGTAGCCGGGGGTGAAGTCGGAGGTTCTCATGGGTAGAAGCGGTGGCGAGACGTTCGCGAAGCGGCAGAAAGAGATCGCTCGGCAGGAGCGCGCAAAAGAGAAGGCGCGCAAGCGCGACGAGCGGGCGAAGGCCTCCAAGAACGAGCCGAAGCCCGATGGCGACCCGGACATCGACTGGATCGTGCCCGGGCCACAGCCGCTCCCCGATCAGTTCGAGGAGTAAACCAGGCAGATCCCGAAAAATAAGCGAGGCCGACCGGCTTGCGGTGGGGGGGACACCGTCTCAGCCCGTCGACCTCGCACGAAGGTATACCGCCAGAATCGTGCCGCGCAAGAAGTCCAGCCTATTCGCGGCGACCGGGGGGTCCAGGTTTTCATCGGCGAAAAATCAGTTGCACTTTTGCAACCTGACCGGAACACGGCCTGACTCACCGGCTACGAGACCGACCACCGACTCTCTCCAGAAAACGCTGTAAAATCACCGCGCCAGCCGGGCCTGAAGCTTGCTTCGCAAGGCCCTCCATGCGTCGCGGATTCCTGGCAATGGTCGTCGTGCTCGCTTCGGGTTGCGTCGGGGGCGTGGATGGGGTCGCGCCCGGGCCGCTGCCGGACCTCGGGAACAAGGATCCGGCTGGCTCGGCGGAGAACTGCTCGAACGGCGCCGATGACGACGGCGACATGGTTGCCGACTGCGGCGACCTCGATTGCATGGGCCTGGCGGTCTGCGGCGGAGGGCTCGCCGAGGACTGCACGAACGTCCTCGACGACGATGGGGACGGCTGGATCGACTGCGACGACAGTGATTGCTGGTCCGCCACTCGGTGCGCGATCTCTTCCGAGTTCACCTGCGACGACGGCGCGGACAACGACGGCGACGGCGCGAAGGACTGCGAGGATGCCGACTGCGTGAGCTCGCCGGCCTGCGGCTCGGCCGATCCGGCGGAGGACTGCGGGAACGGCGCCGACGACGACGACGACGCGACCGTCGACTGCGAGGACCAGGACTGCATGGATCACCCCGCCTGCCGTTCGCCCGAGATCTGCGGCAACGACGCGGACGACGACGGCGATGGCGTCGCCGATTGCGACGACGCGGACTGCGTGGACGCGCCGGCATGCACCGGGGGCGACGAGCCGGAGCCCGAACCGGATCCCGAGCCGGATCCCGAGGTCTGCGGCAACGGGCTCCTCGAGGGTGAAGAGGAGTGCGACGACGGAAACGCCGTCGCGGGTGACGGGTGCGCCGCGGGCTGCGTGGTCGAGGTCGAAGAGGTGGTCGAGGGCGACGACGGGACGGTCCAGCCCGTCGAGTCGGGCAACAGCGTCGACGCGGAGATCGCTCCGGTCGGTGACGACGACTGGTACAAGATCGACCTCGCCGAGGGTGCGCGGCTCACGGTGGAGACCTCGGACGGAAACGGCGGCTGCTCGATGGACACGATCGCGCAGCTCTTCGGCGCGACCCGCCCGAACCCGTTGCCGACGTCGACGGGCTGCTCGACGGAGACCGGCGACCTCGCCTGCGACGACGACGGCGGCGAGGGGCTCTGCTCTTTCCTGGACTACACCGCGACCGCTGCCGGCTTCGTCCACGTCCGGATCCTCGAGTTCGGCGGCAACGCGACCGGGACCTACCACGTCACGTTCACGGTGACCGCGCCCCCCGGCCGCGAGACGACCGACGAGTGGGAGTCGAACGACACTCCGGGCGCCGCAACCACGATCGTCGACGGCGACCTGGTCGAGGGCGAGATCGACACGGCCGATGACGAAGACTGGTTCGCCGTCGAGCTCGAAGCGTCCCAGACCCTGCGGCTCGAGACGTCCGACGGCCTCGGTGCTTGCTCCTTCGACTCGGTGCTCTTCGTCTACGAGCCCGATGCACAGGCCCCGACCTCGACTACCTGCTACAACGACGACACCGCGCTCGAGTGCAACGACGACGACGGAAACGGCACCTGCTCGCTCCTCGAGTACACCGCGCTCGAAGCCGGCGAGTACCTGGTCCGGCTCATCTCGTACAGCAAGCGCGCGACGGGCAGCTACCTCATGAGCGTGGCGGTCGAGTAGATCTGGACGAGACGCGCACGGCGGGCGAGGATGCGGCCGATGGTTCGGCTGTTCGTCGTCCTGTATGCGGACGGCCCCCCCCTGGTCCTCCCGGCCGCCGAGAAGGGGAGCATCCAGATCCGCGAGTACGACCCCAGGGCGATCCCCCGTGCCAAGGAGGGCTTCTTTCACGGTGACCTGCGCGGGGCGCTGACGCGTCGCGTCCAGAAGCTCCAGCGTGCAGCCCTGATGTGGGGCGAGTGGCCGGACGGAGCGCTCGGACCGGCGCAGCTCGAGCTCGCCGACGCGATCGAGCGCGTCGCCAGGCTGTGGAAGCAGGGAATCGCGGTCGACGTGCTGTCGATGGTCGCCTCGCCGTGGCGCGAGATCGTCGAGCGGCTGCGCAAGCGGCCCTCCGCGGAGCGGCTGTACTGGATCGAGATCCACTCGCTCAAGACTCGCAAGAGCGGCGTCGTGCGGGGGCAGACGGCCTGGGCGCAGACCTACGGGCTCGCCAAGATCGGTCAACCGGAGGTGGCCGTCGAGTTCGTCGACACGTCCACGTCCCGCGACGAGGCGCTCGCGCTCATCAGGACCATCGCGACCGAGGCCCTCTCGCGCCCTCGGGGCCTGCGGGCCGGCGACGCCCTCGCGTACGGCTGGAGCTCCCTGGTCTTCTCGGGCGCCCCGCAGGACAGGCGCTTCGACACCCCCAAGCTCATCAGGCACGCGCTGCAGCGCTTCTACAAGCCGGAGCCCATGCTGGTCCTGCACGAGCGGGTCGACGACCTGGAGAACGAGTTCGGCCCCGGTGTCTCGCGCGCGCTCGAGATCCGCGTCCGGCAGAGGGCGCTCTTGCGCGAGCACGAGATGGACCCGGACTCGGAGCCTCCTTCGTTCGACCAGACGGGGGTCGCCTGCCGCCGCGTGACGCTGCCCATGCGGCCGCTCCTCCTCGGCCGCTTCGCCCCGCTCGGCGGCAGGGACAGCGGCTGGGTCTTCCGCTGCATGGACGAGCAGCACGACCACTCGAACCGGGGCGACTTCGAGGTCCGGGACCTCGCGCGCATGACGGCCGAGGACAAGGAGATCCTGGGCTACCTCGCCTTTCCGAAGGGAGCGACGATCTTGCTGCGGGAGGATGGCGCGGTCGAGTCGTGGCCCCCCGAGGCCGTGGAGCCTCAGCGCTCTAGCGCATAGGGGATGTGAGGATCAGCTTTCGGGGCAGGGGACGGTGGGCTCCAGGCCAGCGCACTGCTGCCAGATGTCGATGCAGCCGGCGTCGCACCTGCAGAGGAAGCAGGCCTGCTCGTCGTCGCCGGTGCAATCGGCCAGGCAAGCAGCGGCAGCGCAGTAGGCGCTGTCCTCGTAGCAGTTGGCGCAGCCCTGCGGCACCAGGCCGCCCGTCGCCGTCACGATGCAGTCCGCCACGCAGAGGTCGGCCAGGCCGCCGCCGATGCACTCGTCGATCACGCACGCCTCGGTGATCTCGGAGACCGTCAGCTCATCCGTCCCGGGATCGCTGTCGCTGTCGTACGTATCTGCGAGGTGCGCCTCGTGGCCGACGCACTGGGTGTCGCCGTCGCCATCGCCGTCGCCATCGCCGTCGCCGTCGCCATCGCCGTCGCCGTCGCCGTCGCCGTCGCCGTCGCCGTCGCCGTCGCCGTCCGCGTCCGCGTCCGCGTCCGCGTCCGCGTCGGAGTCCGCGTCGCCGTCGGTCGTGTCGTCGTCGTCATCGTCGCCGCAGCCGACGAAGGCGCCGACACTCGCGCAGAGGATCGCCAAGAGAAACAGTCGCTGGAGCAGGCTCGTCATCGTCACACCATTCCTTTCAAGGG
This sequence comes from Deltaproteobacteria bacterium, assembly GCA_016190375.1. Taxonomy (GTDB): domain Bacteria; phylum Myxococcota_A; class Polyangia; order JACPQR01; family JACPQR01; genus JACPQR01. Next base: position 43,097 of record JACPQR010000105.1, on the reverse strand, counting down.
CAGACGCCGGGCAACCTAGAACGAGAGCCCTGGAAAAGTCCAGAGACTAGACACCCAGGCGCAGGTGGAAGCTCTTGGGGCGCGTGAGCTGGGCGAAGCCCAGGCGGCTCAGGGTGCAGCCCTTGCCGCTGTCCTTGACGCCCACCCAGGGTAGGGCCGGGTCCAGGAAATCGCAGCGATTCTGGTAGACGGTGCCTGTCACCACGCGGGAGGCGATCGCCGAGGCGCGGGCGTCGTCCCGCGTCCAGACCGAGGCGGTCAGGCCGTACGGGCTGTCGTTCATCTTCTCGAGCGCTTCCGCGTCGGACTCGACCGAGGCCACGGCGACGACCGGCCCGAAGCTCTCCTCGACCATCACGCTCATCCGATGGGTTGCGTCCGCGACGACCGTCGGGGCGAAGAAGCGGCCCTTTCCCCCGATGCTCGCGGGCTCGCCCCCGCACAGGACGCGGGCTCCGGCCGCTCGCGCCTCGGACACCTGCGCGGCCAGCGTCCGCACCCCGCTCGGCTGCGCCATGGGCCCGAGCGTCGTCTCCGGATCCCTGGGGTCGCCCATCCGGAGCGCGCGCGCCGACTGAACGAGCGCCTCGACGAAGCGTTCGTAGATCGGTCGCTCGACGTACACGCGCTCGACGCCGCAGCAGGACTGGCCGGCGTTGTAGAAGGCGCCATCGGCCACGTTCTCGGCCGCGAAGGCGAAGTCGGCGTCGGCGCAGACGTAGGCCGGGTCCTTGCCACCGAGCTCGAGCCCGCAGTCGATGAAGCGCGACGACACGGCCCTGTAGACCTGCCGGCCGCCCTCGACCGACCCGGTGAACGAGACGAAGCCGACGCCGGGGTGCTGGATGATCCGCTCGGTGACCGAGTGGTCGGCGTGTACGGCGAGGACGAGCCCGTCGGGCGCCCCCGCCTCGCGGAAGGCGCGCTCGAAGTGCTCTCCGCAGAGCGGCGTGCGGCTCGAATGCTTGAGGAGGACGGAGTTCCCCGCCAGGACCGCCGGAACGACCACGTTGACCGCGATGAGCAAGGGATAGTTCCACGCGGCGATGTCGAGGACGACCCCCAGCGGCTCGCGCCGGATGAAGCGGACGAACCCGGGCTTGGGCGGCAGTGGTTCGTCAGCGAGCGACGCCTCGGCGATCGAGATCATGTGGCGCGCGCGATCCGCCGTGCCGTCGACCTCGCGGCGCGCCTGGACGAGGGGCTTGCCCATCTGGCCGGTCAAGTCGCGGGCGATCTCCTCCTTGCGCGCGAGGAATGCGTCGACGAACTTGCCGCACAGCTCCGCGCGGCGCGAGACCGGCACGGCGGCCCAGTCGACCTCTGCGCGCGCGGATCGCCGCACGAGCGCGTCCACCGCGTCGGCCTGAAGGAGCGGGCGCTCGACGAATGGCTCGAGCGTGAAGGGATCGTCGACGATCAGCTTCTTGTCGTGGGCCATGCGGCGGAATGTACCCTCACTCGAAGCTGGCCACCACCGGGGCGTGGTCCGACGCGCCCTTGCCCTTTCGCTCGTTCCTGTCGATCGAGCAGGCCTTCGATCGACCCGCGAGGGCGCGGCTCGCGAGGAGCAGGTCGATCCTGAGCCCCCTGTTCTTCTGGAACGAGAGCTGGCGGTAGTCCCACCAGCTATACAGACCTCCCTCCTGGTGGTGGATGCGGAACGTGTCGACGAGGCCCCAGTCGCACAGGACGCTCACGGCGGATCGCTCGTCCGCCGAGAAGTGGATCTGCCCCTCCATCGCGGCCGGATCGTGGACGTCGCGGGGCTCGGGCGCGACGTTGAAGTCCCCACAGAGCACGATGGGTTGCGCCGCCGGGTCGTGGTTCTTCTCGAGCAGCCGCCTCAGGCGGGCGAGCCACTCGAGCTTGTACGCGAATGCAGGCGAGCCGAGCTCCTGGCCGTTCGGCACGTAGACGTTGATGACTCGCACGCCGCCGACCGTTCCAGCGATCAGGCGCGGCTGCGCATCGTCGCCGCCGTCGCCGAAGCCCCGGACCACGTCGGTCAGCGGCTGTCCGCGGGTGAGGATCGCCACGCCGTTGTACGCTCGGCCGCCGTGGATCTCGCAGCGGTACCCCATGGCCTCGTAGTCGCCGATGGGGAACAGCCCGTCCTCGACCTTCGTCTCCTGCACGCAAAGCACATCAGGGGAGCTCGCGGCGAGCCACGCCTTGACCCGCTCCCCCCGTGCCCGGATGGAGTTGACGTTCCAGCTTGCGATCCGCATCGCCCGAAGCTTGGACGAAGGGGACGGGGTTAACAAGTTCACGAATCAACGCGGACGAAGGGGACGGGGTTAACAAGTTCACGAAGCAACGCGGCGTTGCCGTGAGGCGTCCACGCGTTCGTGAACTTGTTAACCCCGTCCCCTGTTCAGTAGTAGGCTCCGCCCACCGAAAGAACTTTCGGGGCGCTCGACTGTCACTACGCGCCAAGTTGTGGAGGCATCCATGTGTCTACCGGCCGTGATGCGGAAATCCGTCGGTTCCCTGGGAATGCTGATGCTGGTGCTCGGCGTTCTGCGGTGTGGCGGCTCGGATGTCGCCGAGGCGCCGGAGCAGACCCGGGCGATCGTGGCCGCGATCCGGCCGGGCGTCTCGGCCGTCGTGGGTGGAAAGGCCTCGCCGCTCGGGGCGCGCCTGCGTCTCGCCACCGGCGACCGGGTCGTGACCGATGACAGCGGTCGGGCGTCGGTGCGCCTGGACACGGGCGCGCTCCTCGTGCTCGACGGCTCTTCCGAGGTCGAGATCCGGGACGACGGCGCGCTGATCGCGAAGGGCCGCGCCTGGGTCGATGCCGAGGAGGGGGCGCAGGCTCGGCTCGAGACGCCGCAGGGCGTGATCACCGCGAGAGCGGCGGGTCTCGGGGTCGCCGTCGGCCGCCAGGGCACGTCCGTCTACGTCGCACAGGGCGAGGCGCTGTACGCCGTCGGCTCGAAGCGCGGGCTCGTCCGGTCCGGGCAGAGCGCGACCCTGACGGCTCGCGATGCCCGCGTCGTCAACGAGCGCCTCTGGGACGACTGGACCGGCGGGCTGGCGATCCCCGGGCCGCGCGAGGGCACGTCGGAAGGCGTCGGCGAGATCTACGCGCGACTGCCCGACCAGCTCGGCGAGGCCCGCTGGCCGCTCGTCATCCGCACGCTCGACGTCCGCGTCACCATCCGCAAGGACCTCGCCGTGACCGAGGTCGACCAGGTCTTCTTCAACCCCGCGTCCGACACGGTCGAGGGGCTCTACCGGATCCGCGTTCCGCGCGGCGCGCTCCTGCAGCGCTTCGCGGTCGATCGCGACGGACAGCTCGTCGACTCGATCGTCAAGGAGAAGCACCTCGCGCGGCAGAACTACGACCAGCAGGTGTACCAGGGCTCGACCGAGGATCCTGCGCTTCTCGAGTGGGAGGCCGCCGACCAGTACCGCGCGCGGATCTACCCCATCGCCCCCGGCGCCGCTCGACGGATCGTCATCCGCTACGCCGAGTGGATTGGATCGGGGACCGCGCGCAGGACCTACCGATATCCGATCGGCAAGGGACCACGCGTCCAGGAGATGTCCCTCGAGGTCGATCTCTCCGAGGCGGGCGCGAAGAGCATCCGCGCCGGCCTGGGTGCGCGCAAGGTCGGCGACCGCGTCGTCCTCTACCAGTCCGACTTCCAGCCGCGCGCGGACTTCTACCTGGACCTCGAAGGCGCCCTGCCCGCGACCGGCACGGCGGTGGCATACCGCGCCGAGCACCACCCCGCGGCCGGCCCTCAGAACGCCGACCCGGACGAGAGCGACTACTTCTTCGCCCAGCTCTTCCCCGGCACCGAGGGCCTGAGCGCCCCGGAGTCGCTCGATCTCGTGCTCCTCGTCGACATGTCGGCCGGCACCGATGCCACGCGCCTCGAGCTCGGCCGGACCGTGGTCGAGTCGATCCTCGCGACGCTCGACGAGAAGGACCGCGTCTCCGTCGTCGCCGCCGACGTCGGGATGCACGCCATCGCCGACCGGCCCACGCGGCTCCTCGCGGCCGACGACGGGCACAAGGAAGCGATCCTCGATGCGCTCGCGCGCGAGCCCGCGGGTGGCGCCACGGATCTGGGGACGGCGCTGGCCGATGCGGCGGCGCTGCTCGATCGCGAGCGCCCCGGCGCGGTCGTCTACATCGGCGACGCGCTCCCGACCGTGGGCGAGCTCGACTTGCCGGCGCTCGGCAAGCGGCTCTCCCGGCTGCCGCGCCCGCCGCGCCTGTACGGCGTCGCGGTGGGATCGCAAGCGCAGCTCGACCTCCTCGAGGGCCTGACGCGCAACGCGGGCCTCGCGCTCAGGGTCGAGGCGAAGCGCGACGCGGCCGAGGTCGCGATGCAGATCCTCGAGCACGTCTCGAGGCCGCTATGCACGGGGCTCACGGTGGACGTCGGCAGCGGCGTCGACCGCGTCTACCCCAGGAGCGCCGCGGATCTCGTGGCCGGGGAGCCCTTCACGGTCATCGGTCGCATCCGCGACAAGGTGCCGGGCGAGATCGTCGTCCGAGGTCGCCGCGCCGGCCGCGCCTTCGAGGAGCGGCTGAAGGTGACCACGAGCACGATCGAGGACGCGAGCGACCTCAGGCTGCGCTGGGCCAGCGAGCGGCTCCACCAGCTCCTCGCCGAGGGCGGCGGTCGCGAGTCGATCGTCGAGGTAGGCACCCGCTACGGCCTGCTCACGCCCTTCACGTCCTTCTACGTGCCCTCGCGCACCGACCTCGACAACGACCCGGAGATCCGCCGGATGCTCGACCTGCGCCGCGAAGAAGAGCGGCGCGGTGGCTGGCAGAGCGCCGTCCCGCGCCCGGCAGGCGGCACGGCCTTCGGCTGCGAGATGCGGTCCCCGGACATGGGAGCGGCGCCGCCGCAGTTCATGGCGTCGCCCGGCTCGCCGCCGGTCCCGCCGCCTTTGCCGAGCTCGACACCGGTCACGGCTGCCCCGCCTGCCGCAGAGGAAGCTCAGGCACGACAGGCGAACGAAGAGGGACGAATGGCTCATCGCGGACCGGCCGATGACGACGGCCTCGGCCTGCAGGGCTTCGGGCGCGGTGGCGGAGGAACCGGCGAGGGCACGATCGGCCTCGGTCCGATGGGCGCCCGCGGAGACGTCGGCGGCGCCAACGTGCCCCCCGCCACGACGCTCGTCCCCACGGAGGATGCGGAGCGAACGCGCTCCCTCGGGTACGCTGGCCCCGCCCAGCGCGAGGACGCCCGCGACGAGGATCGCTCGGTCGGCTGGGGGAGCCGATCGGGCGGCGGTCAGGCCCCGCCCGCGCAGCCCGCCGCCCCGGCTCCCGAGCCTGCTCGGGACTTCGCCGCGAGGCTGGCGGAGAACGCACCCGCACGGCCGCCGGCCGCGCGGCCCCTGGCGACGAAGTCGGCGCCGGCCGGCGCTTCGGTCGTCGTCGACGGCCGGCTCTCGAAGGGAGCGCACGAGATACGGCTCCGCTCATCGGCGCAGAGCCAGATCATCGCGAGCCTCGGCGACAGCTCCGCGGTCGCGGATCTCCTGCAGGCCGGCGAGGCAGGGAACGACTCGCTCGAGCTCGACGAGCTGACGAGCACGACCGAGGCCGAAGGCGCTCACTTCGAACAGAGCGCGCGGGTCGCGATCGTGGGCATCGCGCTCCACGCCGCCAGGCGCTGCTCCAACGCCTCGCGCCAGCGGCTCGGCGTCGGCGCCGCTCCCGGGCGCGCGCGACTCCAGTCTCGCCCCGGCCTCGACGGCGCGCTGGGCGTCTTCCGCCAGGCGCGGCGCAACTGCGAGCTTCCCGGCTGGCGCGATCGACGCGCGCTCTTGACCCTGATGCTCGACGGCGCGGGCGGCGCGCAGGAGATGGTCGACCTGTTCAACGCCTTCGACGGCGACTGGGGCGTGCAGTCCTTCCTGCGCCGCGAGATCCTCGGCCGCGTCCGCACCGCCGGGGAGCTGCGGATCGTCCATCAGGGCCTCGGCGAACGGGGCGGCGTCGACTGGACGGCCGTGGAGGACCTCCTGAAGCGCGCCACCACGCGCGAGGCGAAGATCGCCGCCGCGCGGGACCTCCTCAGACGCTGGCCGAACGACCTCAGGCTCTCGATCCGGCTCTTCGGCTTGTTCGAGGAGGCGGGCGAGCTCCGCGAGGCACGCCGGCTGGCCGACGTGATCCGCGCCGACCCGTACGCCGACGCGCAGGCCCGGACGCTCGTGGGCGAGTTCTTCCTCAGACAGCGCGACGAGAAGGCCGCGAAGCGCGCCTTCAGCGAGATCGTCGAGTTCGCCCCCTTCGATCCCTACGCGCGGCGCTGGCTCGGCGACCTCTACCGGGCATACGGCTGGTGGGAGGACGCGTATCGCCAGTACGAGACCCTGCAGGTGCTCACCCCTGATGATGATGGCGTGCTCCTCCTCCTCGCGGCAGCCGCCGCGGGTGCGGGTCGCACCGACGAGGCGCTTCGACTCGAGGGCCGCGTCGCGTCGAGCGCGGAGCCGGGCATGCAGACCGGCAACGCGCGCTGGGCGACGCTCCTGTCGGGCCTGCGCCTCGCCGAGCTGCGCACCGAGGCCCGCACGGCGGGCGGCGCCGACGTCGAGGCGAAGCTCGCGAAGCTCGTCGCCCGCGCGAACCGCAGCGGGACGCTCCGCGAGGCCGGCGCGTTCCGCGCGATCCTGACCTGGTCGCACCCGGACGCCGGCGTCGAGCTGTGGACCTCCTTCCCGCAGGGTCAGCTCGGTCGACCCGAGGACCTCGGGTCGCAGTACGGCCTCGAGTCATGGAACGTGCAGGAGCTGTCCCCCGGGCGCATGCGCCTGGAGATCAGGCAGAGCGACGATCCGGGCCTGCGCACGGTCAAGGCCAGGCTCGTCCTCGTCTGGAACGAGGGCCAGGCCACGGAGAGGATGGAGGAGCAGGAGCTGGTCTTCGATCGCGCCCATCGCGTGTACGCCTTCACCGCGGACGGCGCCGGCAAGAGCGCCGGCACGCCAGCGTGGACGCCGGCGGCCGAGGTGCAGCCATGAGGGCCCGGATCGCAATCACCACCGTGCTCCTCGCGGCCTGCGGCACCAAGGCCCCTCCGCCCAGGGCGACCGGAGCCCTCGCGCGCATGGTCCGACCCGGCGTGACGATCCTGCGCGAGGGCGCGAGCGATCCTGACGCGGTCTCGCCGTGGCGGCGCGTCGAGCTCGACGCGCGCCTGAAGACGGACGAGCACGGTCGCGCCACCCTGGAGCTCGACATGGGCGCATGGCTCCTCGTGGATGCGCGGACGGACGTGAAGGTCGGCCCCGACGGCGCGACGATCGAGTCGGGCCGGGTCTGGATCGACGCCGAGAAGATCGAGAGGACCACGTTCCGCGCGGGAGGCGCGCTCCTGCACGCCGACGACGCCAGCTTCGCGATCTCGGTCGCGAGCCAGAGGGCCGAGGTGTACGTCGCGAAGGGCGAGGTCACCTACGAGCTGGGCTCGAGCTCCGGCCGCATCGAGAGCGGCGACACGGGCACCTTCCAGGGGTCGAGCGCGAACGTCGGGGCCGAGGAGCTGTGGGACGACTGGACCGGCGGCCTCGCGGAGCCCGGCCCCCGCCGGCCAAGAGGCGCCCAGGGCGTCGGGCAGATCTGGGCGCGCCGCACCGACGAGATCGGCCAGGCGCGCGAGCCCCTGGCGATCAGGCAGCACGAGGTGCGCGTCACGGTGAGGGGCGACCTCGCACGGACCGAGGTCGACCAGACGTTCTTCAATCCTCGGTCGGACACGCTCGAGGGCATCTACGAGATCCGCCTGCCCCGCGGCGCCATCGTCGAGTCGTTCTCGGTCGACCAGAGCGGTTCCCTCGTACCCGGTCGCATCGTCCCCCACGCGCGCGAAGGCTCGCCCGCGTCGGTCGACGACGCCATCCTCGCGTGGTCGAGCGACGATCGCTACACGGCTCGTCTCTTCCCCGTCGAGGCCGGAAAGACCCGGCGGGTCGTCCTGTCCTACAGCGAGTGGCTCACGCGGCGCGACGAAGTCCGCACCTACGTCTACCCGATGGGCGGCGACTCGAGACCGCCCTTGATCGGCGAGCTGGCGATCGACGTGGATCTGTCGAACGCGCACATGACGCACCTGCAGGCCGGGATGGGCGCGCGCGCGGAGGGATCGTTCGTCCGTCTGCGAAAGAGCGACTTCCGTCCGAGGTCGGACTTCTACCTGGACCTCGTGGGCGACGGCGCGGAGAAGAAGGGCCCTCACATGGTCGCCGTGCGCGCCTCGGGCGAGGGCGGCCCCGCGGTCGGCGGCGACCAGGACTACCTGTACCTCCGGCTGCCGGTGGAGCGACCAGACCCCGCAGAGGGTGTGGACCTCGTGGTCCTCTACGACGACTCCGCGGCGACCGAGGGCGGCGAGCTCGAGCTCGGCCGCTCGGTCGTCGAGGCGATCCTGCGCGGCCTCGGGCCCAAGGACCGCGTGGCCGTCCTGGCCGCGGACCTCGGCGCACATGCCGTCGTCGGCGATCGGCCGAGGCTGGAGCGTGCCAAGCCCGACGCCGTCGAGCGGATCCTCGAGGCCGTCGCGCGCAGGCGCACCGGCGGAGCGACGGATCTCGGTCAGGCGCTGGTCGAGGGCGTGAGCGCGCTGCCGCTCGATACGAACGCCTCGGTCGTCTACGTCGGCGACGCGCGGCCGACCGTCGGCGAGCTGACCTTCGGGCAGATCGACGAACGGCTGGCGCGGCTCGATCGCAGCTTCAGGCTCTACGGAATCGGCATCGGCCCCACGGCGGACATGGACCTCCTGTCCTCGCTCTGCCGCGGCGCCGGGTTCGCCCAGCGGATCGACGACGCGCCGGAGGCGGTGCGCGCCGTCTCCACGCTCCTCGCCGACGCCTCGCGACCGGCCGTGACGGACGTCGTGGCTGATCTGGGCACCACCATCGAGCGCGTCTATCCGAAGCGGCGGCAGACGGTCCGGGACGGCGAGACCCTGAACGTCATCGGCCGTGTCCACGGAGAGCTTCCCAAGGTCGTCACCCTGCGCGGCAAGCGGTCGGGCAAGGCCTTCGAGCAGCGAATCGACCTGAAGGCCGAGAAGATCGACGACTGGGGCGACCTGCGGCGTCGCTGGGCGAGCGAACGGCTGGGCGACTTGATCTTCGAGGACGCGGGCCGCGAGGCCGTCCGTGAGCTCGGAGTCCGCTACGGGCTCGTCACGCCGTTCACGTCCATGGTCGTGGGCGGCGGGTTGGCGGAGCTGCCTCCAGGCGAGCGACCCGACGTCCGGGACACGCGCTGGGAGCCGCGCTCCACCGCACGGTGGCAGCCGTTCTCCGACGACATGGGAATCGGCGAGGTCGGCTTCGCGGCGGACGACGCCTTCGATCGCGCGGAGGTGGGCGCGATGATCGGCGGCCCCCACGCCTCGACCGAGGAGCTCTTCCGCAACGCCATCGGCGCTCGCGACGACGGCGCGAGGCACTGCTTCGAATCGAGGCTGCGAGCGCGTCCGGACCTGTCTGGCGAGGTGCAGGTGCAGGTCACCGTCGAGCCGAACGGCGAGGTGGGCTCCGCGACGATCGCGTCATCGAGCGTCCCCGACGCCGAGGTCGGCCGCTGCGTGGCGCGATCGGTCGGCGGCATGCGCCTGCCGCCGGTGCCCGAGGCGCCGCAGGTGAGCTTCGTCTACGTCTTCAACTTCAACCCCGCGATCGTGCCGCTGCACGAGGCCAGGCGCTGCTCGCGCGCCTCGACGCTCGACCTCGACATCCGCCGCCGCCTGTGGCGCGAGCGCCTGAGCGGCGTCAGCGGCGTCGACGGCGTGATGGCGATGTGGACGCGCGCGCTTCAGGACTGCGAGCTCGGGAGCTGGACCGACCGGCGCACCCTGCTCGATCTGATGCTCAAGTCGCTCGGCGGGGCGGTGGCGGGCATCGGGCTCCACCGCGCCTTCGAGGGCGACGACGCCATCCAGAACTACCTGCGCCGCCAGATCCTCAGGTCGGTCCGAAACGCGCGCGAGCTGGCGCGTGTCCGCCGGGGCCTGAGGATCGGCTACTGGGTCGACTGGGAGACGGTCGACAGGCTGACCCGCAACGCTCGCACGGACCGCGAGCGGCTGGCGGTATTGCGGCAGTTCCTCCTGATCGCGCCCGACGACGTCGAGCTGCGCCTGCGGCTCATGCTCCTGTTCGAGAAGATGGGCCAGCCCGCCGAAGCGCAGCGCGCGGCCTACGCGCTCCTCTCCGAGCCCGCCGCCTCGCCGCGCGTGCGGGCCACGGTGGGCGAGATGCTCATCCGCATGCGCCAGAACGACGAGGCCAAGCGCGCCTTCGCGGAGATCGTCGAGTTCGCGCCGGCCGATCCCTGGGCGCGGCGCCGACTGGGCGACCTGTACCGCGCGCACGGCTGGTTCGAGGAGGCGCAGCGCGAGTACGAGACGCTCTCGAGGCTCACGCCCGACGACGACGCGGTGCTGCTCCTCCTCTCGGCCGCGGCGGCGGGCGCGGGCCGCATGGACGAGGCGCTGCGCCTCGAAGCGCGCCTCGCCGACTCGGCCGAGGCGGGCGGCGACCCCGGCGCCCCGCGCTGGGCGCGGCTGTGGCTGTCGGTCCGGCTCGCGCGTCTGCGCGACGAGGCGAGACGCGCAGGCCGCGAGGACGACCTCGCGGCGCTCATGCGGCGCACCCGCTCCGCGGGTGTCCTGCGCGACACGCCGGAGCTCAAGGCCTTCCTCGTCTGGGAGCACCCCGACGCGGACCTCCAGCTCCTCCTCGGCTACCCCGGCGCGCAGGGCCTCGACCGCGCTCCCGAGCTCGGCGCCGCCTTTGGCGTCGAGGGCGTGCTGCTCGAGCGGCGCGAGCGCGGCAGCTACCGCTTCGAGGTCCAGGGCCCGACGGAAGACCCGCGCACCTTCCCCGCCGAGCTCGTGGTCCTCTTGAACGAGGGCAGCGCGAACGAGCGCATCCTCCGCCAGCCGCTCGAGCTCACGCGCGCCCGCACGCGCCTCGCCGTCCTCCTCGATGGCGACGCGCTGCGCACCGTAGCCCCGTTGCGACCTCCCGCGACCGCCGCACCCTGAAGGTGGCGCCATGTGCGTGGCGCGTGCCGCAAGAGGAGAACGAGGTTCTTCCGCGCGAAGGCGGCGGCTCCACGGATCCGGGGAACGATTCGTCGGGCGGAGAAGGCGTGCAGGAGCGAGTCGATACTCGCGGCGTCACCTCGTACCACAGCGTCGATGTCGGTGGTGAGCCGCCGGACCCCCCGCGCGATGACGGCAATCCCGCCGATTACCATCCACGGGGCGCCCACGGCAGAAAGGGCCCCGCGGAGCGCCGCGAGCGCCTCCTCCAGCAGCCCTTCACCTCGTGCACGCTTGCCGGGCACGTCGCTCGATGCGCGCCCACCGGCGGCGTACCGCCTCGACCGCGCGCTCACACACGGGGTCTCTAGGCCCCGGCCACAGCCCCATGTCGGCCAGCGCGTTCAAGGCGGACAGCGACTCGGCGACGGCCTGTTCGGGGCGCGGCCCCTCATCGCTCATCAGCTCGCGCTGCCGCGCTGCGGCCGCCACCTGGCCACGGCGCCAACGCCGGAGAGCCATGCTCGCGCTGGACATCGGCTCTCAGGATAGCAGGTCCGCCGCCCGAACGTACCCGGATCCCTGGGCGCGGCGCCGGCTGGGCGACCTGTACCGCGCGCACGGCTGGTTCGAGGAGGCGCAGCGCGAGTACGAGACGCTCTCGAGGCTCACGCCCGACGACGACGCGGTGAAGACACCCTGTCGAGCACCTCGCTCTCTCCCACCGCGGTTCGCTCGCGAGCCCCGTCCGCTTGTCCGAGCACGGCCGAGCCCCGGGCCGGCCCAGCGGACGCCGAGTCCTCGGGTCGGCCTCGCGCTGCCGACCTCGTCGAAGAGAGCCTGGTCGACAACGGCTGGCACCAACCGTGCAGCCACCGGTGCGCCATGCGCCCACTCGTCTGCATCAATGTTGCCTGCGCCGTCTCGCTGGCGTCCACCGCAGCCATCGCCTGCAGCTACTCCCAGGTGTTCCGGGCCGACGTGGTCCCGATGGATGGCTCCGCCGGTGTTCCCACGAACGCCGAGGCTCGCATCCTCTATGTCGGCATCGACTTGTACGCCCTGGACGACGAGACCGCCGGAGCGCTGATGCTTCGACCCGTGGGTGGCGACGCCATTACGGCGACCGTCGAGGTCTCGTCTCTCGCCGGTGGCATCGTGGTGACGGCGCGGCCGGAGGCCCCGCTCGCGCCGCTGACCCAGTACGAGGTCCTCGACTGGGTCGACGATTCCCAGTGCTCCGACGAGCTCGGTTGCAGGATGGAGGAGCCAGTCGTCGTCTCGCGATTCACTACCGGTGACTCGCCGGACGACCAGCCGCCGGAGTTCGCAGGGCTCACGGGCTTCGGGACTGAAGCCGCAGCATGCGACGAGAGCGCCTGCTGCGGGCCGTACCGCGTGATCACGGCGAGGCCGAGCTACGATCCGGCGAGCGACGACGGGCCGGAGGGCTCGATCCGCTATCGGCTCTACAGCAGCGACGGCCCGGCGCTCTCTCCGGTCGCGGTGGGGCACTCCTCGAACTTGTGGGGTTTCATCGACTGCGACGGCGGAGCTCTCGGTGACGACGAGATCGGGCGCCTCGACCTCCAGGTCGGCGACTACGTCGTACGCGCGGTGGACCTGGCAGGAAACGAGGACGCGAACGAGATCATCGCTCGCCTCGATGCGAGCTGTGAGGATGCCGAGCTCGAGGACACGGACGGTGGAGAGGGCGATGACCTCGATGACCTCGATGACGGCGGCGGCGAGGGCGCTTCCTGCGCGATGACGCCCGGCCGCGGAGGCACGGCCACGTCGGCGGTGGTGGCGTGCGCGGTGCTTGCCGGAATCGTGCGGCGGCGCCCAGGCCGACCTTCTCGCCCTCAGCCCGCCGGGCGCGCGAAGAGCTCCGAGTAGGCCGGCTGCCAGCCGAGCGCGCAGCGGCGCTCGAGGACGGAGTAGGCGAAGTGGCCGAGCGTCTGATGGAGCCGGTGAGCCATGGCCGCGTCGTGGTCCTCGAAGATCCGGCCCGGAGTCTGGACCTGGTAACCGCAGAAGCCCTGCCGGTCACCGAAGACGAATCGGAGCTGGCGCACCAGGTCCTTGCGCATCAGCGCCTCGGCGATGGCGCCGCCGATGAGCTTCGTGGGCGAGAAGCCGACCCCGAGCACGACGTAGCTGGCGACGCCGAGACCGTCGAGGGCAGTCAGGAGCGGATCGTGGCGCGGATCCAGCTCGAAGTCCGCGGAGTAGACGCCAGGGTGCGGCTCCCCGTGCGCCCGCGGAGGTCCGTAAATCCCTGCGAGGGTGCAGCCGAGGTCCAGCGCGCTCATGGGTGAGATCCACAGGCCGTCACGCATGCCCGGACCTCCTGCGCGAGCCCTGTGCGCGAGCACGACGCGCCCGACGAGATCGACGGCGATGGCCGGCTCCATCCGCCCTGCTCGCACGTTGCCGTCGAGCGTCTCGAGCATGCGCGCCGCGGCCGGATCCTGGAACCACAGCGACTGCGCTGCGGTCCTGGCCCCGGCAGGATCGTCGGGCGCAGGAGCGGGCCACGGCGTCGCAGGCTCGACGCGCGCCTCGGGAGGGATCTGGACGAGGAGCGTCTTGTAGAACCCGTCCAGCATCTTCATGCCGTCCGTGCTGACCAGCGGCACCTCCTCTTTGCCTCGCGCCGTCACGAGCCCGAGATAGGCGGAGAGCAGACCAGTCTTGCTGTCCGTGCTCAGCAGCTCGGTGTGCGGGATCGAGAAACGCTTCCCGTTGAAGTTGCCCTTGATGTCCGACCAGCCTCCCAGAGCAGTGCGGCGGTCGGTCACGGCCAGGGCCAGGCGGTGCTCGTGGCCCTTGGGCGTCAGGCGCAGGAGCGCCCCGGCCAGCACCCTTTCGCCCGCGAAATGGTCCAGGCCGACGCCGCTGCCGGCCACGGCCTCGGCACCGATCGGCACGGCGGCGTCGAAGGTCGCGAGCTGGAACTCCGTGTCGGTGAAGCCGCTCTTCTCCTGGACGGCAGCGAGCTGCGACGAAACGAGGCTCCTCAAGGGAAACTCCATCGCTCGACCATACCAGCTCGCCTTCACCGTCGGTGAGTGCGCTGCTCGCCCCTCGAGACCCCGCGTGCGACGGCGAGCGCGGCGGCAGCAAGAGGAGTCGCGACCAGCAGACGGATCACGCTCGTCGCGGGCCGCGAGGGCCAGCGCCACGAGCAAGAGGTCAGCGTTCCGCCGGGAGCGCGTAGAAGAACGGGTCGCAGGCGGTGCTGGGGTCGAGGGCGGCCTCGAGGCGAGCCATCCAGAGACTCCGGGCCCAGGCGGCTGTTCATCGGTCGGCTTCGATCCGTGGAGCGGGCTCACCTCCACACGGTCGAGACGGCGGCGATGACGAGCACCGCGACGAAGCCCGCGCGGACGTGCCGGCCGCGCAGGCGCTCGAGGCCGAGGCGTGTGCCCAGCATCGCGCCCGCGAGGGTCGCGACCAGCACCGCCACCACGGTGCCGGCTGGCACGGCCATCGCTCCGCCTGCCGCGTAGGTCGCGAGAGCCGAGCACGAGCTCCAGACGAGCGCGAACGCGGCGGTGCCGACGGCCTCGCGAGTGCCCAGCCCGGCGCCCCAGAGCAGGATCGGGACGAGGAGCACGCCTCCCCCGATCCCGACGGCTCCCGAGAGGAACCCGACCGCGGTCGCGGGCACCAGGACGCGAAGAGCTCGCCGGCCGAGGGCGGTCGGCCGCGGCGATCCCGTCCGGGGTGCACCCACCTTGGGGCGCCGCAGGCCAAGGACCATCTTGCCTGCGATCAGGCAGAGGACGACGGCGAAGGCGTACCGGACGGTCCGGGCATCGTTTCCCAGCGTCGCGCGGGCGCCGAGCGTCGCGGCGAGCATCATCGGCACGCCGATCGCGATCGCGAGCCGACCCCGCACGAGCCCCGAGCGCCAGTGGCCCCAGGCCGACGCGGCGAGCGTCGCCACGGAGAACAGGTGCGTCAGTGCGACGAGAGTCGGCGGGCTCCACGCGTAGGCCGCGCCGAGGATCGGCAGGTACAGGAGCCCTCCGCCGAGCCCCACGTTCGCGAACAGGAACGCCACCACCGCGCACAGCGCCGCGACGGCGACGTCAGTCCACATGCCAGCCCCAGCTCCGGTAGATCTCGCGCCCGGCCGGGCTGACGAGGTAGTCGGCGAGGCGGCCTGCCTCCTCGGGCCTCGCCGAAGCCCGGGCGACGCCCACGGCCGTCGAGCGCCACACGGTCTGTTCCGGGCCCAGCCGGATGACCTCGACGTCGAAGCCAGGAACCCGATCGAAGCTGTCCCAGCCGAACGCGACGTCCACCTCGCGGCGGGCCAGAAGGCCCAGGAGCGCGCCACAGCCGCTGGCCCGCGCGCTGATCCGAGCGCGCACCGCCTCCGTCCTTCCCGCGCGCGCGGCGACCTCGTCCCATAGACCCAGCGTGCAGCCGCCGACGGCGATGCCCACGCGAACGCCGGCGCGCACGACGTCCTCGAGGCCGATGACGCCCGCGGAGTTGCCCTTCGGGACCACCAGCGCCGCGGAGCGCCGGCCCGGCGATCGCCGCGACGCTCCGAGGACCAGCCCCTCGGCCTCGTAGAGGTCGAGGAGCAGTTCCGCGCCGCAGCAGACGAGGTCCGCTGCCTCGCCCCCACGAAGCCGGCCGAGCCACGTCTCGGGCAGGCCGGTGTGCACGTCGACCTCGATCCCCGTCTCGGCGGCGAAGCGCTCGGCCGCAGCGCGGAGCGGAAGCCCCGGGATCAGCGCCGACCAGACCTTCAGCGCGGACATGACGTTTCCCTCCGAGAGTCCACCCAGCCGTGATCGAGGAAGACGGCCCGGCCCCGGTCCGACGCCATGAAATCGACGAGCCCGATCGCGGCCACGGCGTCCTGCGCACCCCGCAGGACCGCGCCAACGGTCCTTCGCCGCACGCGCAGCTCTGCCGGCAGCTCGACGGCCACGATTCGCGAGTGCAGGCAGGCGAACGAGGACCAGCCGAAGGCCGCGTCCACGCGCCCACGGACGATCGCGTCGCAGAGCGCCATGCAGCCCGCGACGCGGAGGGTGACGTTCTGGCCGACCTCGTCGATCAGGTCGGCGCGGCCGCAGACGTCCTCCCACATGCCCCGGAGGCAGTCGATCGTCGATACCGCGATGCGCGTGCCGGGCAGGGCGAGGTCCTCGAGGCTCCGGATCCGATCCTCCATGCCGCGCGGCACGAGGATCGCCGCCTCGCGCAGTGCCAGGCCGCGTCGTGTGCCCGGCTCGACCAGACCGGCCGAGTCGAGATCGTCCATGTCGGACTCGGACCCAGCCACCGCCGCGTCGTACCGCCTGCCGGTCACCTCCTGGACGAACCCATGACCTGGCCCGCAAGCACCCTCGACGCAGGCATTCGAGCAGACGGCTACCTCGATCGCGGTTCGATTCTCGGACCCGAACAGACGCGCCGCGGCACGGACCGGAGGCGCGCTGCCTCGGGCCGAGAAGATCCGGATCGAGGCGAGGGCAGTAGAAGTCACATCCATGGGAAAGTCACCTCCGAGCAGTCCGCGGCACGCGCGAAGGCCGTCAGCGAGATCCGATCCTCGAGGGTGTCCTGGCACCTGAGCTCCGCGAACAGGCGGTCGAACAGCGCCCCACGGAGCTCGTGGGCCTCGTCCGCCAGGTCGCAGGCCTCGCCGCCGGCCCCGGCGCACTCGTCCGCGAGCAGCCGTTCGGAAGCGCGGACCTGCTCCACCGCCGAGGCCTGCGGGCCCATCCTTGGAATGCGATTGCCGCCCAGGTTGCCGCCCGGCAGGAGCAGGCCTCCGAGCGCATCCGTCCCGCTCCCGGCCATCGCAATGGCGCGGACCCACTCGAGCCCTCCCGCCACCGCGGCGACCGCCTCGGCGCGGTCGGGGTCCGAAGGGCCGAGCTCGAGCGCGGCGTCGGCGAGAGTGTGCGTGATCCCGGCGACGCCGCGGCAGTGCGCCGTCTTCGACATCCCCGTCTGCACGGTCTCGCCGTCCACGGTCACGTCCTCGCTCTCTACGAGCGCGCGCGCCTCGGCGCTGTCGCAGGCCGGGCAAGGCGGCTCGATGAGCAGCCATCGGGTGCCGCCGAAGTCGGGGTCCGGGATGGCGCGCGATCGGGCCCAACGCGCGGCACAGGAGACGAGCTCGGCCGACTCGCCGTCGCCGAGCACGGCATGCGCGCTGGCGAGGACCGCGGCGATACCCGCGCTCCCGCCACCGAGCGTCGCCGACCTGGACCCGACGAGCCCGCCGCCGCCGTTGGTCTCTTCCGTCTGGATCCACGAGCAACCCTCGCCACCCGCGACCGCTTCGCGCTGCGCGGCGAGCGCGAAGAACCTGATCAGCTTGCCGAGGACCTCGGTTCGCAGGTACTCCCGCTCGCCGTCCGTCAGCGGAATGGGGATCTCGAAAGGCAGGTACAGCTCGTCCTCCCCCAGGGCCTTGCTCACGATGGCCGTGACCTGTGCCGTGCCGTTGCAGGGCGCGGAGTTGGCGTCGCCGCCATCGAGCGGGTAGTAGGCGAGTGCTTCGTCGTTCTCGCCGTAGGGCCCGAGCGAGGCGATGAAGTCGACGACCAGCTCCTTCGCGGCGTCGCCCCAGCGCGAGTCGTTCGTAACGGCCCAGAGGTTCGACACGAAGGCCGCCTCCTGGATCCAGAACCAGTCGTTGGGGTTCGTCCGGCCCGATGGCCTCGGAGCCGAATCGGCCTCGCCGTTCCCGTCCGGGTCGAAGTCGAGCTGTCTGGGGTAGGCACGCCGCGTCAGCGTCATGCCCGCGACCTCGACCGTCGAGGTCGACGCCCCGGCGTCGAGGAGCACGGCCGTCCGGACCGCCGCGCCGATGAACGCCCCCGCCCGGGTCGGGTCCCCGGCGGCCAGGGCGACGCCCGCGGCCTTCAGGAACGCGAGGCCGTGCATCGAGACGGGCCCCGAGCCCTGTGCGTGGGACAGGACGCCGGCTGCGCCCGGACGGGACTCCCAGACGGCGGAGGCCGGATAGGACGTGCCGTTCCACTGATGCGTTCCCGCGCCATCGGGGATCAGTGCCGACACGTCGGTCTGGAGGCTCGCGGCGAAGTCGGCGAGCCGCAGGTAGTCGCACGTCCGGCCGAGCTCGGTGGCAGTCCCCGCGGTGCGGACGAGCGTCGCGAAGATCTCCCGGTTGTCGATCGCCTCGCCGAAGTCGAACGGCTGGCACTGGTCGGCGCCGGCGTCCGGTGCCGAGCCGGTGTCCGGAGCGCTGCCGTCAGGCGACGCGTCGTTCGGAGCCGCCGCGTCCGTCGCCGCGTCCCGCCCATGGTCGTCCCCGTCCCCGCCGCACGAGCAGCCGGCCGTCTGGAGACAGAGCCCAGCCGCAGCGCAGATCGACGCAGTGCAGGCGACCTTTCGCATGACCCCGACGGTTGCAGGACCGGTGCCAGCCCGGAGCAGCAGAAATCGCCGCGCGACCCGTGGACTGGGCTCCACGCTGGTGGACTGCGCTCCACGTACAGGAAGGATCCGGGGGAAGGGCTCAGAGCCTGAGCAGGAATCCCTCCCGTCGCCAGGCGGCCGATCCGACCCCGTCTGCGTTGTTGGGCCTCCTCCGAATACCAGTAGGTATGCGTCGTCGGCCCGCCTAGCAGCCGGGGCCGCCTCGACCGCCTGGCTCGGTCCGGGATTCCTGCTCAGGCTCTCAGCCCGAGCCAGTCAGCCCCTCCGCCGAACGCACGACGTTCGCGGCCTGTACATCGTGGACGGCTCGGTCCTCCCCACGACGCCTGCGGCAGACCCCTCGCTCACGATCATCGCGAGCTCCCTGCGCGTCGCCCGCGACATCGCCGAGAGGTGGAGCGAGGTCTGAGAGGCACGGCCCGCGGACCGGGCAACAGCACGCTGGAACGCGGCATGCACCGCGATCCGCGCCATGACACGTGGAACGTCGTCCCTCGTCCTCGCCCTGGCCGTCGGATGCTCCGGATCCGGAACCCACCAGCACGAGGATGGTGGAATCGACAGCGGGCTCGACGGGGGGAGGGATGCCGGGGCGGACGCCCGAACGGATGCCGGCAATCCGCCCGTGGGCCTCGACTGCGATGACTACGCCTTCCGCAACGATCCCGTCTGGACCGAGCGGGGAGAGGCGCCCGATGCCACGTTCACGGGGACTCACTTCCTGTCGTCACTCCTCGAGCAGGGGGAGACCAGCGCCATCGAGCTCGCCGGCGAGGGGTCCTTCTCCTGCGACTACCTGAAGGTGGCGGACCACCTGATCTCGCGAGAGACGGACGTCGCCGCCGCGTATGCCCGCCTGGGCCGGACGGGCACGCACGAATGGGACGGAGCCCTGCACCACGCCGCGGCGATCTTCGGTTCGTGGAACGGCTCCAACCCATACATGGAGCCTACCTTCGCGATCACCGGTCGGGTCGAGGGCTTTCTCGCCGCCGCGCACGTGGCCGACGCGCTGGGCTCCGCCGAGATGCAGCGAAGGTACCTCCACGCCGCCGTACGCGCGGCGCTGATGCTCGACGAGGGCCGGGACATGATCAGCGAGGCCGCGGGTGCCGAGAGGCGGCGCTACGCGCGCCAGTACGACTTCACCCGCGAGGGGGTCTGGCCCCAGCTCGGGGAGGACGGCCGCGCGCTCACGCATGCCAACGACCTCGCGTGGGTCGGCTTCGTAAGCCAGCTGCGGGCGCTCTACAGGGCGACCGTCGACTACGGCTCGCCCGACGAGCGGTGGAGGACGGCGGCGATCCAGCTCATCCGGGACTACCTGGCCAATCTCGACTGCTCGACCGTCGATGGTGAGATCGCCTGCGGCTACTACCCGCACGAGTACCGCGACGCCGAGCCGGACCCCGCGCGGCGCGACCCGCGCTTCCTGAACTCGACGCCCTGCAACGGCACCGCCGAGGTCATCAGAGCGCTGGCCCTGGCGCTGGGCGCCGACGACGGCGGGCGCGGGCTCGATCTGGACGAGACCACGAGAGACCAGCTCCGGGAAGGGCTCGCGCACATGGTCCATTCCATCGACGCCACCAGGCAGGGCGACGAGCAGAGCGGCTACTTCTGGTACCAGACCGAACGGACGGGCGGCGCTGGGGGCCAGTACCCCGGCGCGTATTCGGTCACGGCCGGAGGTGGCAGCTCGGGGATCGCCGCCACACTGACCGCAGCGGCGGTCGCGCTCGCGCTGCCGGGAGAGGTGAGCTACGGGGACGAGATAGCGCTGGCGCGGAGTCTCGCCGATGGGGCGCTCGCGTTCGTCGAGAGCCACAGGATCGAGGACGCAGCGAGCGGCGGCAACCGCTGGCACGTCATCCAGGGGTGCGACCCGAGCCGCGACCCCGACGGTGTCGAATCATGTGGACCCACCGGCACCGAGTGGAGCGACGTGAACGGCGGCGACTACGCCCTGGTCGGCAAGTGCCGGGGTGTGATGCCCATCGCGCACGCGCTGGCGCTGGTAGGCATCATGACCGGCTCCGCGGACGATCTGGGCGACGTGGTCGGCAAGTCGGTGACTTACGTCGACTGGCTCACCCGGACCTTCGACGAGCGCTACGCGAGCCGGGACGGCCTCCCCGGCCTGATCACGCCCTGGTCGACGCGCGAGAGCGACCCCCCGCGGCTTCCGACGCACCTGACGAACCTGGACGTCATCGAGGCGCTCCAGGCGGCCTACTGCAACGCGGATCCGCAGAGCAGGGCGTGCGAGTACCTGGACGTTGCACGCAACCTCAGGCTCGAGGTCTTCAAGCGAAGCGTGGCCGAGCTGCGCTGCCAGGACCAGGAAGAGGGCGCCGTGAGCGCGCGCCTGAGGCCCCGAGCGAGCGAGGCTGACTGCACCATGGTCGGCTTCGATCCGTAGCGCGGGCTCACAACCGGTGACTTCGACCAAACCAGCTCGCCCTCACCGCCGGTGTGTGCGCTGCTCGCCCCTCAAGACCCCGCGCGCGACGGCGAGCGCGGCGGCGGCGAACGGAGTCGCGACCAGCGGCTCGTCCTCCCGCATCTCCGTGTAGCGGTTGGACCACGATCCGTCGGTCCGCTGCCGGGAGATCAGCTCCTCTGCCAGCGACTGGGCCCAGAACACGGAACCGGACGGAGTGCCGAGCGTGGGCTGCCCGAGGGCACGGAGCGCATGGGCGCCGCTCCAGACCCAGTAGTAGTAGGCCGACTCGCGCCTGAGCTCGCTCGTGTCGGGGAAGTCGCCGGGGTTGTTCCGGGCGCTCCAGTGGCCCGCGAGCCAGCGAGCCGCGGCGACGACGCGCGGGTGGTCGTGGCCCAGCCCGAGCTGCAACAGCGCCCTCACCCCGTCGGCGGTCATCGATCCGTACGAACGGAAGCGCTGCCTGCCCGCGGCGTCCGTGCCAAGGACCCCCGCCTTGTTCCCGTCCGGCACGTCCGGCCCGAAGAAGAAGCCGCCGTCGTCGTAGGTACGGTCGGCCGCGGTCCCGTCGGCGGCCAGGTTCTGGCAGCGCTCCACGAACGTTCGCGCGCGCCGCATCGTCGGATCGTCCGTTCCGGCGCCGCCCAGGCGCAGAGCGCCCACGGCGAACAGCGTCGACGAGAGGTTGGACGCCGCGGCGCCGACCTCGCCGCCCTCCGGCCTTCGGCGCGACCCCGGGAAGTAGCCCCAGCCTCCGTACGACGGATCCGCCTCGAGCCAGCCGCCTTCCTCGGTCGCCTGCATCGCACGCAGCTCGCGCATCAGCACCGATCGCGCCGCGTCGTGCCGTGCGTTGTCGGGGACGTTCAAGACGAGGATCCCGCCAGCGATCGCGTAGAGCGGATACTGGGGCCTCGCCTCGTCGGACCGCACCTTGCCGTCCTGCACGACGGTGGCGATGAAATCGACGCCTCGCCCGTAAGCGGCGCGATCGGGCGAGCCGACGAGCCTCGATACCGTCAGGGCGAGGGGCGAGAGCGAGTAGCCATCACGGAACGCCGCGTATCGCGCCGAGCGGAACGCCCCATCGGGGCCCTGCTTCGACGAGAGGAACTTGGCGGCGCGGTCCAGCGCATCGTCGACACGCTGCTCCAGCGACGGAGGTGGCGCGGGAGCTGGACGGCCGCAGGAGCACAGACAGAGGGCGAGGAGGAGGGATGACGGGCGGCTCATTGCCCGCGCATGGTAGCCCGTATCATGCCCATCCGGTTTCTTGCCAAGCCGGGATCCGGATGGGCAGGGATCGAACAGTCGAACAGGCGACAGGCGACAGGCAGCCGGCGACGGGCAATTCCGGACCCGGATGAGCAGCGCGTGCGTCCGGCGGCTGCCAGTTGCCAGTTGCCTGTCGCCTGTCGCCTGTTGGGCCCGCGTCTGGCAAGCAACCGGACGGGCACGATTCGTTCCGGGTGAGCGCGCTCACCCCGCGACGGGACGGCAGACTCCACGGCCTTGCGACCAGCGCCGCAAGTCCGCGAAAGGGGCGCGGCGGTCGGTGTGGCAGGGCGCTTGCACAACTGGTCGACGTGCGGCTGTCGTGGCACCTCGTGGTTCTCCTCTACGGTTGCTCGGACCCGGCGGCCGGTCCCTGTCGGACCGCGGACGACTGCGAGGAAGGAATGCTCTGCAGTCCCCTCCTTGGGTGCATTCCTCGGGAGCAAGAGCTGGTCGACTGGGGCGGCGGCGACGACGACTCGGACGACGGTGTCGGCGACGAGGAGAACGGGGAGGACGGCGGCTGGCCGTGGCTGGAGGAATGCGCCGAGTCCCAGTCGAGCGACTGCTGTCAGCTCCTCAGGGAATGCGAGCAGGGGAACGACGACGACCTTTGCGACATGTACGAGGAGGCCTGCGAGAGGGACCCCTGCCGGCGGGACGGGGAGTGCGAGCCGGACTGCGAAGGCGATCCCGACTGCCTGCAAGTGGACGACTGCCCGGACCTCTGCGGACCGGTTCCCGATGGCTCGGAGGACCACTGCAGGTGGAGCTGCGGCGTCGCCGAGGATCCGGAGACTCGCTGCGTCCTCGTGCCCGAAGACGGTGACCGTGCCGAGGAGCAGTGCGACTCGGCCGACCGACCCGGCGTCGATGAGGACTGCAACGGCCTCGCCGACTGCGACGATCCAGCCTGTCAGGTCGAAGGCTACTGCCCGGAGCAATGAGGAAGACCGCCGGGACGCGGCGGACGGGCTACCAGGTCCAGGCGGGCTCGGACGAGGGCTCGACGCCGAGCGGCGGAGGAACCCTGGGGGCGCTCCAGTCGATCTGCTCGCTCGGGACCTCGGCCTCCATCTGGTCGCCGATGTCGGCGCAGTTCGAGAGCTCGAGGAACGCCTCCTCGAAGACCCGGTCGACGCGGTCCTCGGCCGCGGCGCAGATGGCCTGGCACTCGAGACGGTAGTAGCAGCGGGGGCAGAACCCCTCCTCCACGGTCAGGACCACGGGCTGTGAGCAAGCTCTGCAGGTCATGAGGCCGAAGTCGCTCGCGTGCTCCATTTCCATCCGGTGCCATGGAGCGCGCGAGCGAGTCCAGTTTTCGGCCGAGATGCCTTCTCAGAGCGTGAGCAGGAATCCCGGACCGAGCCAGGCGGTCGAGACGGCCCCGGATGCTAGGCGGACCGACGACGCATACCTCGTGGTATTCGGAGGAGGTCCAACGACGCAGACGGGGTCGTATCGGCCGTCTGGCGACGGGAGGGATTCCTGCTCACGCTCTCAGTCGCCCGACGGAGCGGGGCAGCTCTCGGGCCTGGGGTCGGCAACGCCGTCGATGATCGAGGAGACCGCGGTGTACGCGAAGGCGACGGAGTAACCGTCCTGGATCTCGGGGTCGTAGATGCAGTCCTCGCCGTCGATGACCGTGCCGTCGCCGTCGTAGCAGCGGTCGACCACCTCGTCGCCGTCGGTGTCCTCGAGGATCTCGAGGCCGTCGCGATCGAAGTCGACGTCGGGCTGGGTCGGATCCACCGTGATCCCGAAGATGTCCACGCCGACCACGAGGATGTCGAGGATCGTCGGCGGGCCGATGTCCACGGGGTTGTCGATCGCCTTGAGAGTAGCCGCGCCGACGCCGCCGCAGATCTTGCCGTCGTCGATGTCGGTGAGGTCCTCGGCGATCTGACCGCTCACGATGCCGTCGCGAATGGCGAACACGACGGGCGTGTCGCCCTGAAGCGGGAACGTGAGGGCCAGGTCCTCGGGCCCCGCCGAGAGCGCACCGTCCGTGATGTCGCCGGTGAGCGCGCCGATCGGGTCGCAGGTGTCCTCGTCGACGGCCTGCGGGTTGATCAGGAAGTGGGCGTCGCCGTCGAAGTTGTCGTCCGGCGTCGCGGGGTCGTCCACGTCGACGCCCTGGTAGAAGCCCAGGTAGATGGCCGGGTCGTTCTGGCCGCTGTGGTCGTCGAGGTTCAGGAAGTCGAACAGCGCCATCGCCTGGCCGTCCTCGATCGCGCCGTCGATCTGGTCGTTGAACATCCCCAGGACCGCATCGAGCGCGGTCCCGAAGGCGTTGTCGATCTCGCCATCGCCGTCGATGTCGCAGCCGTCGCCCTCGCCGATCAGGGCCATGCTGTCGAAGATGACCGAGTGCTCGAGGCGGCAGTCGGGGCCGCAGCCGTCCCAGCGGTTCGTGTTGCTGTCGTCGCAGCTCTCGGGCTCGGTCACGCTCCCGTCGCCGCAGCCGGCCGGCAGGCAGTTCGGGCAGGTCTTGCTCTTGGGACCGTCGTCGCACAGCTCGCCCACCGCGAAGTCGACGATGTTGTCGCCGCACGTCTCGTTCCCCGAGCAGTCGGGGTTGCAACCGTCGCCCGCCAGGTGGCCGCCGTCATCGCAGACCTCGCCATCGTCGGTGATTGCGTTACCGCAGCTGAAGTCGTTCGTGCAGTCGTCCGAGCAATTGTCGCCGGGCGGATCGCACTGCTCGCCCACGGCCGCGTCGATGATCTCGTTGCCGCAGGTCTCGTCGCTCAGGCAGTCGCGGCTGCAGGTGCCCCCGTTGCCGCTCAGGCGATCGCCGTCGTCGCAGGTCTCGCCAGGGTCGACGTTGCCGTTGCCGCAGAGGTCTTCCTCGCCTTCACCTTCGCCCTCGCCTTCGCCCTCGCCCTCGCCCTCGCCCTCGCCCTCGCCCTCGCCCTCACCTTCGCCTTCGCCCTCCCCCTCGCCTTCGCCTTCGCCTTCGGCGCCGGCGTCTTCGTCGTCCTCGTGGCTCTCGCCGCCACACCCGAGACCCGCGCCGACTGCCGCGACCAAGAGCCCGATAAGCCACAACCTCGTCCAACACAGCATGAGAGCCTCCTTGATGCCGGAACTCCGATCCCCGGCGGGGAGCGACGAGCCGCGCCCCGCAGGAGCGCATGAGTGTAGTCAGAAAGACGTCGCTCGGGAAGTCCTTCGGGCAGCTACCCGATTGGCCACAGGTCCCCGCGGCCACGAGCACCCGCTCGCGACAACGCTTCGGCCAGGTGCTGCTTGGCGCGCTCGGCCGCCTTCACGAGCGGAAGACCGCTCGCGAGAAGGGCCGTCAGCGCCGCGGAGAGCGTGCAGCCGGCACCGTGGAGGCGGCCGGCGAAGCGCAGGCGTGGGGCCGCGAGATCGTGGAAGGCACCCTCATCGAAGAGCACGTCGACCGCGCGATCCCCATCCAGATGGCCGCCCTTGGCGAGCACTGCTCTCGCGCCTCGGTCTGCCAGCGCGCGGCAGGCGTCCCGCACGTCCTCGGCGTCCTCGACCTCCCGGCCCGACAGAAGCGCGAGCTCCTGGACGTTGGGCGTCACGACGCGGGCAAGTCCGATCAGCAGCTCGATCAGCTTGCGAACGCCGTCAGCATCGCACAGCGGCCGACCCGAGGTAGCCAGAACGACCGGGTCGACCACCAGGTTCCGGACCCCGGCTCCGGCGAGGCTGGCCGCGACGGCTTCGACGAGGGCGGCCGTTCCGAGCGCCCCCGTCTTCGCCGCCCGGATGGGCAGATCGGCGAGCACCTCGTCGAGCTGCTCCCGGACGAACGGAGCGGGCACCGCGTGGATGGCGGCGACTCCTCTGGTGCTCTGGACCGTCAGCACCGTGGCCACTGCCGCGCCACCGACGCCGAGCCGCTCGAACACGGTCAGATCGCGCATCAGCCCTGCGCCGCCCGAAGGATCGAGGCCGGCGATCGTGAGGGCAACTGGTCGCGGCCCGTCGCGACCGGACACGACGGTCGAGCTCGCCTCCCCTGGCGGCCGGCTCACCGTGCCCGCCGGGCGGCGCGGATCGGAATCACGCGAGCCCGGTGCGTCTCGCCGAGCAGGCGACGCGCGATCTCCAGCTCGCGGGCGAGAGTGACCGCCCGCTCCCTGGGATCTTCCTCGCAGCGGCGGACGAATGCCTGGAGGTTCTCCGAAGCTCGTGCCGCGTCTCCCTCGTGGCGGTAGAGGAGGCCGAGGACGAATCTCCCGTAGCCCTCCCGGGTAGGATCGGCCTCGAGATCCTGCACGAGCTGGTCGATCTGGGCCGGAGGCTCACCGAGCTCGCACCGGACTGCCGCGGCGTGGGCGCGGGTCAGCGGCGAGCTGGCGATCCTCTCGCCGCGGCCGAAGGCCTGCAGGGCCTCGGCGAGACGGCCGTGCATGTGGAGGAACGCCCCGAGGCTCCAGAGGTGGTAGGCCCGGCGCTGCCCCGGCGCCTTGGCGACGGCCTGCCTGAGCGCCTTCTCCGTGTTGTCGAGATCTCCGAGCGCCAGGTGACAGGCCGCCGCCCGGGCCCAGGCGCCGTCCGCCAGCATCTCGAGCCGGATCATCGCCGTCGCGGCGTCCAGCGCCGACCGGTAGTCTCCTTCGCGGAAGTCGGCCTTGAAGAGCTGTTCCAGGAGGAGAAAGCTCGTCTCCTTGTTGGACGAGAGCCTGAGCCCCGTCCGGGCCCAGCGCCGCCTCGCCGCCTCGTTCCGGGCGCGCTCCGCGAGCAGGAGGTAGGACTCCGGGACGGGTCCCCTCGAGTCGGCGCTCCTGGTTTCGCTCCTCCGCATTGCCTGGACATCAGTATAGCTGTGGATAACTCGATGTCCAAAAAACGGCGAAGTCAGAGGATGCCCTGCGAGGCCAGCGCCCGACCCAGATCCCCGGTAGCTCGATGGAACACCACGCCCGGCCCGGCCACGCGATGAGCGGGGTGGTCGCGGTTCGGCCGGTCGGTCTCGCGGATGCCGATGAGCACGACCCCGCCACCGCGAGCCCAGCTCCGGGCTCGCCCTGCCGCCTCGAGGATGGGGGGCCTCGACGACCTGTCGACGCCCATGTCGGCCAGGGCCTGAAGCAGTCGGGAGTCTGACCAGCCGCCGGGGCGCAGGACGTCGCGGTAGATGCCGTAGGCGTAGGCGTCCATCTCCGTGTCGTCGCCGAGGAGGACCTCGCGGCAGACGCGGGGGAGACGTAGCCGTCCGTCGAGGAGCGCCAGGACCTTGTAGCCGACCTGCTCGCGGAGCGCGGCCTCGATCGTGGCCGGCTGCGTCCAGCGCCTCGCGGCGATCTCGCCGAACGGCTTGAGGGTCAGCTCGTCGTAGGCGATCCCGTCGATCTCCAGCCGGGCCGCCAGGTGGCGCCGGAAGAACCCCGGGCTCCCAGAGACGAAGCGGAGCGCGTCGGCGCGCCGCCTGAGCCGGCGAAACAGACCGGGCATCCCCTCGAGCGGCCGATGGTCTCGAGCCGGCATCACCAGCAATCTCTGGATCTCGACGATGCGAGCGAAGCGGGTCTCGAGGTAGGTCATGTCCACGTCGCTCGTCACGACGAGCGGAGCGCGATCCGTGGGCAGGAGGGTGACGCGACCGACTCCCAGCAGGCCTTCGGCGGCGCGCACCACGACCCGCCTGGTCCCGGGACGCTGGCGCGAATCGCGATCGAGAGAGACGGCGAATCCCCCGTCGCCGTTGGACTCGGCAGTGCCCGCTCGCTTGCCGCCGACGAGGACCTGCACGCGAACTCCCTCGGCCCCGTCGTCGTCGAGCGCGCGGATCGGCTCCGTCCGGTCGTCATCGTCGTCCTCGACTTCGAGGATCCGTCCCTCGACCCTGGCGGCGTCGATGCGCCCAATCGAGGGGTAGACCTCGGCAACCCGAGCTTCGCCGCAACCAATGACGAGGGCGGTTAGCGCGACGAGCTGCCGCATGCACCCGAACCTACATCACCCTCCACGGCCGGAGAATCGCTTCCTCGCCCCCCTTGTCACGGGGACCCCACTACACAGGTTCGGCCCCGACCCGGGGTCGAGGAGCTCGAACGGAGGAATTCTGGCAAGCGAGGTGTGCAATGAGATCGAGTCCCGTTTCATTCCTGGTCCTGGCATTCCTGGGAGGGTGCCTGGGCGGGCCGTCCGGTGACGATTCGGTAGCCTCTCACTCGCTGGCGACGGGGACGGGTGGGTGCGACTGGTTTGATTGTCCGCCGCCGCCACCGCCGCCGCCCCCGGACGTCGATTGCTGGGTGACGGGGGGAGGCCACAACGGCAGCACGGACGGCCAGGGCGCAGGCGTCTCGAAGGAAGACAGCTTCGGCGGCAACGCCATGACGATGAAGGACGGATCCGTGCGAGGTGAGTGGGAGAACGTCAATCACCTGGGCGATGTGTTCCACGGGCTGGTCACGGCCCTGAGCTGCTTCGACGACGGCGGCGCCGGGCCCGAGGTGCCGAAGGCCGACGCGAACATCGCCGAGTTCTCCGGGACCGGTAGCTGGAATCACCTGGACGGCTACACGTTCTTCGTCCGCATCGAGGATCGAGCGGAGGGCGGCAAGGACAGCGACTTCTACTCGATCACCATCTGGTCGCCCGGCGGCACGGTCGTCTACTCGGAGGCCGACACCATCGCCGGCGGCAACCTGCAGATCCATCCCCCGAACGGCGGGCATCCGTAAGAACAGCGCTCCGCGACAAACCCTCGCGGTTCTCGCGAGATCCACACACAAGTCGGGGAATACCAGGGGACGGATCGGGGGTACTATCCTCGGAGCATGGGCGCCGCCCTGCACTTCGAGGTCCTGGCCGACTGCCCTCTGTGCCGGGTCGAGTCCGCGGTGGTCGAGGTCTTCGACGGCCGCTCGATCCTCAGCGGGTTCGGGGTGCCGCTCGAGGCACGATGCCGCTTCTGCGACGCTCGATGGGAGGGAGCGACCGAGCCCGCGCTTCCGGCGGTCCAGCCCGTGGTCGGGCGCTGTCCCGCCTGCAAGGCGATACTGGGCCCGACGGCGCCCGAGACCCGGAGCTGCGCCGCCTGCGGGCTACAGGCCGTCTCGCGGCAGACCGGAGCGCAGGCGAGCCTCGAGTCGCGCGCGGACGTCGAGGCGCGCCTCCAGGCGTTCGCGCTCGAGGAAGGCTACGAAGCCGGCCAGGAGCTCCTCGACGAGGCGTTCTGCGAGGTCTCGATCGACGAGCTGGTGGGCAGGCTCCGGCGAGGCGAGCCGGTTCAGACCTCGTTCGACGTGTTCCATTTCCTGTTCGGGCACGTCTCGGGAGGAGCCGTCACCGTGGATCGCGGTGGCGAGGAAGCTCTTCGGGAGGCGGCCTATCAGGTCGCCCCTCGCGACTCCTCGGTGGGGCGCGATCCCCGGGCCATCCTCTACCCGATCGTGAGCGTCATGGCGGCCGACGGGTCGATCGATCCCGCCGAGGAGCGCTTCGTCTCGGCGTTCCTGGAGGCCGAGGGGCAGACCCCGCTCGAGCCGCACGAGATTCGAGTCCATCGCCCCGCCGAGGTCGAGCGTCACATCCCGCGCGCTCGCCGGCGCGAGATCGTGGAGCTGATGATCCAGCTCGCCACGATCGACGGCTACGCCGACACGAGCGAGCTGCGCCTCGCCAAGGCATATGCGAACGCCTGGGGCATCCCCGAGGACGACCTCGTCGAGTGGGTCGAGCGATACCGCGAGGCCCACACGTCGAGCGCGCGCCGCTTCCTCCTCAAGCTCAAGTCCTTCTTCTTCGGCCCCACCGCAGAGCCGGCGGCCGCCACCGAGGTCACGAGGTGACACTGATGGAATCCGCGAGGTCCGCGATCGCCGTACCGAGCCGGCTGGACATGACCCAGACCCTCGCCATCATCCACGAGGAGTACGTGAAGGTCTTCGAGAACGTCCAGCGTGTGATCCTGGGCAAGGAGCTCGTGATCGAGCGGGTGCTCACGGCGATGGCGGCGCGTGGCCACGTCCTCCTCAAGGACGTTCCAGGCACCGGCAAGACGATGCTGGCCCGGACGATCGCCGCGACGATCGCCTGCGCGTTCAAGCGCATCCAGTTCGTCCCCGATCTGTTGCCGATGGACATCACGGGCTCGAACGTCTTCGACCTGAGGAAGAAGGCGTTCGACTTCCAGCCCGGCCCGGTCTTCACGAACATCCTGCTCGCGGACGAGATCAACCGCGCGACGCCCAAGACCCAGTCCGCGCTCCTCGAGGTCATGGAGGAGCGCCAGGTCTCGGTCGAGGGCGTGACCCACAAGCTCGACGCCCCGTTCCAGGTCCTCGCGACCATGAACCCGCTCGACCACGACGGCACCTACGCTCTGCCCGCGGCGCAGATGGATCGCTTCCTCATGATGCTCTCGGTGGGCTACCCGCCGCAGGATGCCGAGGTGAGAATGCTCGACGTCCATCTCGCCGTCGACCCCGTGCTCGAGGACATCCGGCCGGTGATCGACCGATCGCAGTTCCTTCGCTGGCAACAGACGGTCCCTCTCGTCTTCTGCTCGGACGACATCAAGCGATACGCGGTCGGGATCGCGAACGCGCTCAGGAGCGACTCGCAGAACCTGCAGTCGATCTCGCCGCGGTCCACGCTCGGCGTCATGCGCGCGGCGCAGGCGAGGGCCATGCTCTCGGGGCGCGACTACGTGTCGGTGGAGGACCTGCAGACGCTCGCTCCCGACGTGTACAGCCACCGGGTGCTCGTGGCGGACGCGCGAGTCGGACGGGAGTTCATCCAGGAGGTGATCTCCCGGGTGCCGGCGCCCGTATGAAATGAAAGCGCTCTGGACGCTCTGGAAGGCGCTGACTCACACGACGGCGCTCTGTGCGCTGCCCTTCCTCGTCGGCGGGATCACGGCGTACTTCGTCGACGTCTACGAGGTCACCGAGACGCTCGGCGAGCTCGTCCGCTTCTGCGGGTTCCTCCTGTTCCCGATCATGCTGCTCCAGCTCGCCGGCATCGCCCAGAAGACGCGGCGAGAGGTCGCGGTCGGGCGCGAGTCGGGCCGTCCGATCGGGTGGATCGAGGCCTCCTACCGTCACGCGAAGGTGCTCACGGGCAAGGGCTACTTCCTCCTGCTCGTCTCGCTGGGGGCCCTCATCTGCGCGCTGGCCATCAAGTGGGCTCAGTTCGGGGTCATGTGCGTCCTGGGCCTGACGCTCGTGTACGTGGCGTCGACGGTCGGGATCGTGGTCTCGGCGTTCTTCGTCGGGGACTTCGCGCAGAAGACCGCGGCGCGCCGGGGACGGGTCTCGCGCGAGATGTCGCCCGCGGTCGTCTCCCGCGGCGACGAGGTGGAGGAGCGCTTCCAGCTCGAGCGGGTGCCGGTGCCCTTCGGCTTTCACCTGGTGATCGAGGACCAGCTGCACCACAGGCTCGAGACCGAGAGCCGCCACGTCGCTTCGAGCAACGTGTCGTCACGTGCGGTCACGCTGTCGGGGCCGGTGCGGCGCACTCCTCGCGGAGTCTTCGCGATCGGGCCGGCGCAGATCTGGTACCAGGACATCCTCGGGCTGACGCGCGTCGCGGTGGCGCAGGCGGCCCACACCACGCTCAAGGTGCTCCCGCGCTTCCGGCCCGTCGCGATCGGCGACCCGCCCCGCTCGCGCAGCAAGGACGAGGACGTCCTGACCATCGTGTCGAGGATGCCCACCGAGGATCTCTTCCGCTTCCGCGAGTACATGCCGCGCGACGACACGCGGCGGATCAACTGGAAGCTCTCGATGAAGGTGGGGCGGCTGCACATCCGCGTCCCGGAGTCGGTCCCCGTCTCGCGGCGCCGCGTGCGGCTCGTCGTCGACAGCTTCCTGCCGCCGGGGCTCGCCAACGCGCAGGGGCCCCTCGAGGACGTGCTCGACGATCTGGTCGAGGCCTGGATCTCGCTCGCGAAGGCGCTGGTCGAGCGCGGCGAGCAGGTCACGCTCGTGTGCGCGGCGGCGCGGCCGGGCAAGCCCCTCGCGCTCGAGGAGCTCAGGTGCAAGCGGGGCTCGCACCTGCTCTGGGCGGACCTCGGGTCGGCGGTCACCTGGCAATCGCAGCTCGACCTCGACGCGATGCTCGTCGACTCCGATTCGGGCAGGAGCGCGAAGGATGCCGCCGAGCCGGTCGTCGTGACGACCCGCTTCTGCCGGCTTCCGGACATCGGCGGGAGGCGGGTCACGTGGGTGTACCTGCCGCCGAGCCGCCATCCGGCGCCTGTTTCCGGCGACGGGATGAAGGCGTTCTTCCTCCTGCCCTTCCCGACCGGCGCCGACGAGAACTCGTTCGCCGAGTCGCTGAAGCGGGCCAGGCTCCGCGGGAAGCGTCAGCGGCTCGAGGAGTGGGCGGACCGCGCGGTCGAGAGCGGTGCGAGGGCCGCCGAGGCGCAGATCCGGGGGCGGTCCGAGCCCGTCTATCGCCTGCAATCGCACGGCATCACCTACACGCTGACCGCATGAGACCGAGGGCGCGCGCGAACGCTAGGCTGGGCTTCGGCGACGCCTTCGCCAAGGCGAAGCTGCCGCTCTTTGCCTACTGGCTCCTCTCGCTCGGGGGCCTCTTCGCGATGGCCTTCACGATCGTGCTCGTCGAGGGAGGGCTGCCGAACGACTTCGAGACGCTGATGTCGTTCGAGGCGGGCGCGATCGTCGGTCTCGGTTGCGGCAACCTCCTCGCGCTCTCGAGGGTTCGGTTCTGGCTCAACGTCGCCTTCGGCTTCGTGAACGTCATCATGATGATCGCGGTCGCGAGCGCGATGGCGATTGGCGCCGAGGTCGTGCTCCTCGGCTGGATCGGCTTCCTGATGGGCTTCGGCTGCGGCCACCTCGCGCTCTCCCACAGGTTCGGGCTGGCCGCGGCGTGGCTCCCGATCCTCTGCTGGGTCGGCGCGATCATGATCTACCTCAACGACTACGGCCGCGTCGCCGCCTGGGAGCGCTCGAAGATCTCCGCGTGGATGCCGCTCCCGCTCCTCTACCTGTTCCTCCTCGTGGTGCTGATCCTCTTCTACATGGCCGCCAAGGAGTCGCACCGACTCGCGCTCTGGGAGCTCCTCGGCGGCGCGCCCTGGAAGCGCACGCTGATCCGCGCCGAGCGGCCGAGGGTGAAGCTGCAGCCGCGCGGCTGGGCCGCGATCCTGGCGCTGACGGCGATCGTCTTCGCGGGCACGGCGATCATCGCCCCTTACCTCTGGCGGACTGGCAAGGGCGACCGCAAGGCGCACCACGCGGACGAGGAGCCCAGAAGGCCGAGGACCGAGCCCATCGACGACATGGACTGGGACGGGGTGGCCAGGGCCCTGAGGAAGGTGATGGACGAGGCGGAGAAGGGCGGCTCGATGCTCCTGCCCTTCATCCCGCTGTTCCTCTTGAACCGCCCGGTCCGCCGCCTGGTGAGGATGCGCCACTGGCGGCGGCCCTTGGTTCGGGTCCCGCCCACCGAGCGCGTCAAGAACCTCTGGAGGCTCGTCCTGACGGGAGCGACCGACGCTGGTGCTGCGCCGAGACCAGGCTCCTCGATCGACGAAACGGTGGAAGAGGTCCAGGAGCGCGCGCACAAGGCGGGCCTGGCACGCAGCGACTCCCTGCGCGAGGCCGCCGCGATCTACGGTCGCGTGCGCTACGGGCTGGGCATCCAGCCCGACGACATCTCGCGCCTCGAGAAGGCCGCCGATCAGGCCTATCACGACTCGCGCCGCACGATGACCGGATGGCAGCGCATCAAGTGCTGGTGGCGCAAGGACGCGTGAGGGGTCAGTTCAGCGCGAAGAGCTCGGTCCAGAGGGCGGGCAGGTCGAACGGGGTGTTGTCGTTGTACACGGGGGGAAACTCCTCGGAGTAGACGGTGTTCGGCGGGTTCATCCCCTCGGAGTTCACGCGCGTCCACGGCGAGATGCCCTGGCCGCCGAAGGCGGTGTCGGTGGCGGAGTCGATCATCAGGATGGCGTGGAGGTTGTCGGGCTGCGCGTGGTCTCGGGCGTTCTGCAGGCGCAGGTAGGGCACCTGGACCTGGGTCATGAAGGTCGCGGCCTCGCGCTCGGACCACCAGGTGTCGTCCTCGCAGTCGTGATCGAGGTGGCCCGTGTCCGACTCGTCGCAGTGGCCTGTGTCGTCGCGATCCGCCGGGCCTTCCACGTCGAGCAGGAACTGCACTGGCAGCTCCGGGTAGCGCGCGAGGACGCCGCTCCCCATCGTGATGCCATAGGAGGCGGTCGAGATGCCGATCCGCTCGCCGTCGACGAAAGGCAGATCGGCGACCGTGAGGACCAGTGCCGCGAGCCCATCCTGGTGGGTGAAGCCGTCGTCGTCCTCCCCGCCCTCCGTGTTGCCGCGACCATCCGGGTCGAAGATCACGACGACGAACCCGGCCTCCGCCTGCACCGCGGGGCTTCGGGATGGGTCCTCTGCATCCTCGGAGTCGCTGCCGGCGCCGCTGCCGGGTGGAACCGAGATGACCGCCGGATACTGGTTCTCGGCCCCGCCGTCCTCCGGATAGAAGGCCTTCGCCCACCAGTCGATGCCGCTGGTCGGGTTTCGCACCGTGAGCTCGAGCGTGCTCACCCTCGCTGGCTCACCCGGCTCGCACAACCCCGTTTCTTCGTTGCAGATCATGCCCTCGTTCGGGCAGGGCCGGCCGAGCCTGCAGTCGGGCACGCAGCGGCCTTCGCAGGGAAGCGGCGCCCCGCAGCACACCTCCCCCTGCGAGCACGCGCCGTCCTCGCCGCAGGAGGCGGGGCCGCCGTCGGGTGCCGCGTCGAGCGTCGCCGCATCCGGCGGCTCCTGACCGTCCGGCGTGGCGTCGGCCGGGCCGGAATCGACGGGCGCCGCGTCAGAGGCGGGTTCGTCGCCGGGCGTCGACTCGCCACACGCGGCGAGCAGGGGGAGGAAGATGACGAGTGCGACCAGGCGCCCTGCACAGCCGAGCTCGAGCATGGCGCAATCGAAAGCACCGCCCGTGCCAGGCGGCCGGACAGCCAGGATCGGGCGAATCACGCGACAAAACCGCCACACCTGCCGCCCGGGCCGCGCAGTGGACCGCACGAGGGCCACCGGACTGCGATCTCGGTGACGCACCCGCCCGCCGCACCAGTTCGGGGTAAGATCCGCGCATGCTGATCGACGAGATCAAGAAGCGGCTGGGCGAGGCGATCAAGGCGAAGAACGACGTGGAGAGGGAGGTCTTGCGCGTCGCGCTCGGCGAGATCCAGACGCTCGTGGCGAGGAACGGCCGGCCAGCCACCGACGACGAGGCGGCGCAGATCGTCCGCAAGCTCGTGAAGTCGAACGAGGAGACCAGGTCCGTGACGGTCGATGACGCGAGGAGGGCCGTTCTCGAGCAGGAGATCGCGGTCCTGTCGTCGCTGCTCCCGAAGGGTCCGAGCGCGGCAGAGATCGTCGAGAAGCTCGCGCCCGTGCAGGGCGCCATTCGCGCCGCCGGCAGCGACGGGCAGGCGACGGGTGTCGCGATGAAGCACCTCAAAGCGCAGGGGCTCAGCGTTCCGGGCAGCGACGTCGCCGCGGCCGTGAAGTCCATGCGGGCAGCCTGAGCGATCGCCGGCGACCCCGGAAGCGGACCTCTGGCGCAGACCACTGCGTTCGCGTACAAGTCATCATGGCCTGGACCAAGATCCCCGCGGAGAACCACCCGCTCTTCCTCGACGCGCTGCCCAAGGATCGGAGGGTCTCGACGGTCCGGATGTTCGGGGGGCTCGCCGGCCTGGTGAACGGCAACATGTTCGGCGGCCTGTTCGCTCGCTCGGCCGTGGTCCGTCTCAGCCAAGAGGACCAGAAGCTCGCCCTCGCCCTCGATGGCGCCGAGCCGTTCGACCCGATGGGCAACGGCCGAGTGATGCGCGACACGATCCTGCTTCCCGAGGCGGTGATGGGCGATCGCGATGAGCTGCGCTCCTGGCTCGGTCGAGCGCTCGACTTCACGGCCACCTTGCCCAGGAAGGTCAAGGCTGCGCCCAAGGCGAAGGCGCCCAAGCAGGCGCCAGTCGCTCGTCGGGCACCGAGGAAGGCCAAGGCAGCGGCGAGCCCCACGAAGGCGAAGCCGCCGGCAGTGGCAAGACGAACGGCGCGCCCGAGTGGCCGCGGCCGCAGTAGCTAGCGAGCTGCGCGAGCGTTCCCGTGGCGCTGCCGCCACCAGCCGAGCGCGAGCGCGATGAAGGCGAAAACGACGACCGCTCCGTTCGCCGGCCGGCCCGAGGCCAGGGCCGTCGAGCAGCCGTGATGGTGAGCGTAGATCTCCGGTTCGGGCTCGAGCGGCGTCGTGCACAGCCCGCTCTCGCCGCAGACCTCGTTGGCGCCGCAACCCGCGACCTCGACGGCCTCGATTGCGCAGTCCGGGTCGCGAAGCGCGCCACACCCGCAGTCGCACGTCGCTCCGTCGTCGTAGGCGCCCGCACCGCACGACCACTCGGCGGGAAGCTCGGCCGTGGTGCGGCCGCAGTCGGCGGCGCAGCTGGCCTCCGTCTCCACGTCCGCGCATAGCCCGTCGCCGCAGGCGGGGACGGTGCCGCAGAGCTTCTCGCTAGGCCACCCCGAACCGCAAAGGCCGTCGAGGGCTCTGTGGACGTACGCCACGTCCTCTCCTCCCCTGGCGCCGCCGGCGGACGACAGCACGTTCACGATCACGCACGAACCGGTCCACTGGTAGTCCTGGTCGCCGCGCACTAGCGCACCGACGAGGCGATCGTTCGCATCGAACACGCCCGACCCCGAGTTCCCGCCGAACGAGTCCGTGGTGGCCTTGAAGTAGTCGAGCATTCCCGCGCGCGGATCCAGGACCTGACCGCCGTCGTCGATCTTCGCCGGGATCCCGCTGCCGAATCCGATGATCGTGACAGGCTCGCCGCTCGACATCGCGGCACCGTCGCGGCGTACCTCGACCGGCCTTCGGCCCGATTCGGTGGCGCGCCGGTCGAGCTGCACGATCGCGAAGTCGAGCGAGTCGTCGTCCGTGAGCTCTCGCGCGACGAGGCGCTTGCAACCGAACACGGCCTCGCGCGTGATGGAGGCCAGCTCGTGGTCGTCCGCCATGTAGTAGTCGAAGACGAAGCGCCAACCTTCGCAGTCCTCTTGGTCCGCGACACAGTGGCCCGCCGTCAAGACCAGGTCGTCGTCGATGAGCGTGCCCGAGCAGCCTGCGGCGATGGGCTGATCGGCGAACCGCTCTGATTCACACAGGCCGTATGCCTCACCCAGCGACCTCGCGAAGACGGTCACCTCGTCGCCGGAGCTCGTGTCGAGAGCCTCGGGCCGCACCAGCGCGACGATGGCGTCCTTCGCCAGCGCGCGAAGATCCGCGTTCGGGTGCGCGAACACGTCCGTCCTGTCGTCCCCCTCGTAGACCACGGGGAGCGTCGTGCTGCCGACCTCGTCCGCGTCCTCGCCTCCGATGCATCCGACGACAGCCGCCACAAGAGCCACCAACGATGCCCAGCCAGCGCAACGTGTCTCGGTCATGTCGAGCACCTCCTTGCCTGGCAGGCCGGTGGAGCACAGCGCGTGCCGCGTCCGGCAGTGCTGGCGCGCGGCTCGAGGAAGGGCGTGATCTCGCGGCGTTACGCGGCGAGACGCCTGCTGACGGCGTGGTCCCGTGCCGGACGATCGAACGAGTCGTTCAGTGCCCGCTGCGCAATTCGATCGATCAGCGTCCTCGCCGATCGCACGTGGCCCGGGGAGGGCTCGCGGGGTGGTCGCCGGCGTCGACGCGACCTGCTCCCGGCAGCGGCCTCGGTCCTCGAGGACTACCTCGGCGCGACACGGAAGGTGTGCCGCTCGAGGGCGTGGTCGACCGTCAGGAGCAGTCGGCCCTCGTCGGCGAGGTGCTCGGACGACCACGATCCGGGCGGATCGCCCGAAGTCACGAGGACGTCCGCGAACCGCTCCCGCGGGAGGACGATCTCCGTGGCGGCGGGCACGCCGGTCTCGGCCCAGGTCACGGTCAGCTCCTCTGCCCTGCGGTCGAAGGCCGTCGAGATCAGCCGCCCGGCGATGCGGTGCGCGTAGGGTCGCGCGATCATCTGGCCGGTCGGCCAGGGTACTCCTTCCTCGTCGAGCAGCGCGAAGCCTCCGGTGTCCCCGCGCCCCAGGGCCCAGACGACGGGCGATCCGCCGAGGGACAGGACGGCGTCGATCGCGTCGGCGAGGTATCGGTCGGCGCCTTCGACGTCGTTGCGGATGCCGAGCTCCCCGACGACGAGCGGGGCCCCGAGGCCCACGGCCGCGCTCTCGTGCAGCCCGAGCTCCGCCCTGACGCTCTCGAAGTCGCCCTCGTAGGAACCGCTCTCCGTGAAGGGCGGGTAGTAGTGCGGCGCGAACACGCGGCCCTCGGCGAACGTCGGAAGGGCCGTGTCGATCCCGAGGTTGAACGTCACGGACGGCTCCAGGAAGCTCGTTCCTCGCGGCGCTTCGGCCGCGAGCGAGTCCGCGATCTCGTCGAAGAACGGCCCCAGCGCGTCCTCTTCGAAGGCCGCCTGCGAGCCTGGGTAGGGCTCGTTCATCAGGTCGAAGCCCACGACCGCCGGGTGATCGCCCAGCACCTCGGCCGCGTGCACCCAGGCACCCCGGTAGCGCTCCTGGATCTCGGGCGTGGTCCAGAGGTAGTCGAAGCAGGCCGTGACCTCGGGGGTCAGGTAGTTCATGAACCACGGGTCCCTCCAGACGAAGGTCTCGTAGTTCTCTTCGGGACATGCCCAGTACGGAGCGCCGCTGGAGCCGAACCCCCGCCCGAAGACGTCCTGGTGCATGTCCAGGAGCACGTCGATGCCGCGAGAGCCGAGCCGGTCGATCTCCGCCCGGATCGACGCGAGGTACGCATCATCGTACTCGCCCGGCTCGGGCTCGATCGCCTCCCAGAAGATGAGGACGCGCGCGAGCGTGACGCCCCATTCGGCGAGCAGGTCGTAGTCCGAGTCCAAGAGACCCGGCAGGAAGTCGGGCGGAGCCTTGGCGTCTCCCGCGACGTTGACGCCGAGCCAGTACACCGCGCGTTCGTCTTCGTCGAGAAACGGAGGGATCGGGACCGCCCCGCCGGCATCGCCGGCGTCGCTCTCGCTCCCGTCGATGCCCGCGTCGCCGGCGTCGAACCCGATGTCGGGACCGGCGTCCGTTCGCTCGCCATCCTCGCTCGACGAGCAGCCAATCAAACCGGCCGCGACGACCAGCACCGCGGCGGCGTCGAGCTGGCGATGGGGTCCCTTCTGGAGCTGGGTCCTCGACCGGCTGGAATGGGGAGGCATCGACGGGGATTATGCTCGCGATCCGGGCTGGCGCAGACCTTCGGTTCGTGCACCGCGACGTGGTACCAAGAGCGCGATGCCGGCGAGGGCCACGAGCCAGCCGATCGGGAGGGGCCCGCCTGGCGCGGCGCCGGAGCGACAGGCGCAACCCGCACGTCCGTCGCTCGCGTCTTCATCGGCGTCCACGTCGCCGTCGGCGTCTGCGTCCCCGTCGCCGTCGGCGTCCGTGTCGCCGTCGGCGTCCGTGTCGCCGTCGGCGTCCCCGTCGCCGTCTGCGTCTGCGTCCCCGTCGCCGCCGGGCTCGAGGCGGCAGTCGGCCGCGCAGCCATCACCCGCCTCGCGGTTGCCGTCGTCGCACTCCTCGTCGCCTCGCGCCAGGCCGTCACCGCAGTTGGCGTCGCACGCGGACGGCTCGCCATCGTCGCAGGTGAAGCCGAACTCGAGGACGCAGGCGGCGCTGCACCCGTCGCCACGCTCGTTGCCGCCGTCGTCGCACTCCTCGTTCGAGGCGACGAGACCGTCACCACACGCCGACGAGCATCCGACTTCGTCGCAGACGAACCCGTGCTCGACCTGGCATGCCCCGCTGCACCCATCGCCGCCGACCGTGGCGCCGTCATCGCATCCTTCGACGCCGGCTCGCACGAACTGGTCGCCACAACGGGCGGATTGGCACGAGCCCACGCAGCCATCGTCGTCGTTCAGGTTGCCGTCGTCGCACTCCTCGGCGCCCGCAGCGACTCCGTCGCCGCAGACGATCGGGAGGCAGTCGTTGGAGCACGAGTCGGCATCGTTGCGGTTGCCGTCGTCGCACTCCTCGACGCCGTCCCACAGGAATCCGTCGCCGCAGCGCGCGGTCGTGCACGCGTTGGTGCAGGCATCCGTGCTGGACGCGTTCCCGTCGTCGCACTCCTCCGGCCCGATCCACGTCACGCCGTCGCCGCAGGTCGCCCGAACGCAGTTGTCCCGGCAGCCGTCCTGGTCGTCCGCGTTGCCGTCGTCGCACTCCTCCACGCCCGCCCAGACGATCCTGTCGCCGCACCGCGCGTCCTCGCATACGGCCGTGCAGTCGTCGACGGCGACGAGGTTGCCGTCGTCGCACTCCTCCGGGCCCTCGAGGAACCCGTCGCCGCATTCCCACAATCGGCAGTTGGCCGAGCACCCGTCGCCGCCCACGCGGTTGCCGTCGTCGCACTCCTCCCAGGGATCGGGCACGCCGTCGCCGCAGGAGCAGGGAGGCACGGGCAACGGCTGAGCGGGTTCCTCCCACGACGTGCCGGCGCCCCCGGCCAGTCCATCGAAGCCCGAGCCCCCGCTGCCGATGCCGCCGGCTCCTCCCGACACGTCGACGATGCCCGCGAAGGCGCCGAGCGGGTGGAACAGCTTGACGCGACCGCCGCCGCCGCCGCCGCCCGCCCAGCCCCAGTCACCGCACGAGTCCGGGCACCCGTCCGCATCGGCGCCAGCGCCCCCCAGGGCCGTGAGCGTGCCCGCGCCGGTCAGGCTCGAGGCCTGCACGAGGATGCCGCCGCCGGCGCCGCCGCCACCACCTGGATGGTAGCCACACAGCGAGGTGTCCTCGGGCGGCGACTCGCCGTCAGCCGTGACGACGCCGTCGATCCGCGCATTCGACGCCGAGACGATGGCGATCGATCCGCCGCCCTGTCCGCCGCGGCCGCCGGAGTCGCCGCAGTCGCAGCCGTTGCCTCCCGCGCCTCCTCCCGCTCCCATCTCGACGTCGGTTCCGGCCTCGCTCCCTTGCTCCGTGCCGGCGGCGCCCTGGCAGTGGTCGGCCGTCGGGTTGTCGCACCGGTCGCAGGGGCCGTCCCACGAGTTGTTCGGATCGGTCTGTCCTCCGGCGCCACCGTGTCCCCCGCCCGCACCGCCGTTGCCGACGCAGCCGCCCGGTCCGCCGCCGCAACCGCCGCCTTCGCCGCCGCCCGAGTGACCGCCGAAGGAGGCTGCCGCGGCCCCGCCCGGTTCGCCGGCGGCGTCGGCCGACAACGTTCCGTCGATCTCGACGATGCACGCCTCGACGCGCAGCGCGCCGCCGCTCGCGCCGTCGGACGCGACGACGTGGGCGGTGGTGCCGGGCGCGATCCGGAACGTCCCGATGTTCGTGTGCGTGCCGCCGATGACTGCCGCATCGGCCGGTTCCCAGTTGGCGCCACCGTGGTCGCCGCCCTCGAGGTCCGTCCACTGCGCATGCGCGATTGCAGGGACTGCCAGCGCGATCGCGGCCGCGGCGACCACCACGAACGAACGGCGGGAACGACGAAAGACCATCAGGCTCCCTCCAGGCACGGGCCACGGCTATCCGGGCTCGCGGCGACCGATCGAGACGGTACCACGGCGGCGGCCGTTCTCGGCGAGGGTCCAGCGCGCCGCCGATGCCTCCCCGCCCGAGCTCACACCGCGCCGGCCAGCGCACGCAGGCGGCTCGTCCCGACCTTGCCCGGGGCGTTGCGCGGATCGGCTCGGTAGTCGGTAGCCGCGGCCCGGCAGGCCGGTAAGGCGCCGTCCCGTCAGGGTTCCACGAGGCGGAGTCGGGACAGGTCGCGCCGGCGATTCGCAACGAGGCGGCGGAATCGAGGCCGAGCCCGGGGCCGTGACCGAGCCCGTGGCCGCAGCCGTGACCGAGTCCGGCTCCGAGTCGGAGTCGGAGTCGGAGCCCGAGCCCGCGTTGCCCGGCTGTGAGGTCGCTACGGCTCGGTGAGTCGTTCGCTTGAGGGGCCGCTGCCGAGCGTGAGAGTGGCGCTCGCTGCATCGCGACCTCGAGCGCCTCGAACAGAGCGCGGGCGTCCAGCCGGCCCCTCCGGGCCGCGGCGTGCCGTTCACCCCGGGAGCGCACCTCCCGCGCCTGCCCGGGAACTCGCGCGACCGTGCAGGCACGGGAGCTGCGCAGAAAGGGGGCAAACGACACGCCGCGACCCCCGGGGCCCCCAGCGGCCGAAGGCCGTCTGGGGTGGGTCGAAGGGGCCGGCAGAAAGGATCCAGCGATGAACAGGTTCGAGGCACTCGAGGTCGCCATGCAGCTCGTGGAGGCGATGCCCAAGGTCATCGAGCAGGTCGCCAGGCACGACAAGAACATGGCGACCCAGATGAAGGATGCACTGGGCTCGATCGCGGCCAACCTGGGTGAAGGGTCTCTGCGCAGAGGCAAGGATCGCGGCTACCACTACTCGGTCGCCGCGGGGAGCGCGGAGGAGCTCGCGGTGTGGGTGAGGATCGCTCGGGCGTGGCGCCACGTGGATGAGCAGAGCTACGCAGGAGTCGCGGAGTTCCTCGATCGCACCAACGCGATCTGCTACCGGCTCGTGAATCCGAGGCCCTGAGCAGGCGAGCCCACGGGGCTCGGAGCTCACCTCCGAGCCCCGTGGCGCTCAGGTTTGCCTGGCCTCGAGATTAGCGCCCGATTCAAGTGAGCCGACTCTTACCCACTTCGTCGGCCCGGCGCCCTTCGTGCGCGATCTCGCCTGAGCCTGCGGAAAACGCTGGGCAGACCCCTCCCTTTGATGGCATCTCGAACTTGCTCCAAGCGCGACGCGGGGTGGGCGCCCCGCCGCCATCAAAGAGAGAGGAGGAAGACTTGAAACTACAGCCCAAGGACCGAAGGGTCCACAGATTCCTGGACCGACACCTGAAGGCCCGGCCTTCCAGTGGGACGACG
>JACPQR010000104.1 GCA_016190375.1 Deltaproteobacteria bacterium | reverse complement strand
ATGTCGCACGGCCCCGAAGACGGCGTCGTGGACGCTCACGGCCGCCACCACCGGGTCGAGAACCTCTTCGTCTGCGACGGCTCTCTCTTCCCGACGTCGATCGGCGGCCCGCCGCAGATCTCGATCTACGCCTTCTCCCGGCGCGTCGCCCGAGCCGTCCTCGCGACGCTTTGACGGCGCGGGGTGACCCGTGAGTCGAACGACTACAGGCCGCAGCCTTCGTTCGCGCCCTCGAACAGCCACACGGCGATGGCGCCGCAGTCCCACTGGTCGGTGTCGTGGTCCTCCTCGAAGTCGA
The DNA here is from genome assembly GCA_016190375.1 of Deltaproteobacteria bacterium. Classification (GTDB taxonomy): domain Bacteria; phylum Myxococcota_A; class Polyangia; order JACPQR01; family JACPQR01; genus JACPQR01. Next base: position 24,193 of record JACPQR010000104.1, on the reverse strand, counting down.
TCGCGTATCGCGAGCAGCAGGGGAGCGGCTGCTCCTCGAGGCGCTCGCAGCAGACCGAGACGTCGGAGATGTCGATGACGCCGTCCGAGTTCACGTCCCCCCTCACCCGCGGGTCCCAGTACTGGTCGGTGCAGCGCGGCCCACTCCAATCGCACGCGCAACCCGAGGGCTCCGTGCACGTTTGCCCGTCCTCGTCGCACATCACCCCAGCGTGCCAGCATTGCTCGACGCCGCAGTCGTCGTCGGTGCAGGCGAGCCCGTCGTCGCAGTCGGCTTGCGAGGCGCAGTCGGCGTCGCCGTCTCCGTCGGCGTCCGAGTCGGCGTCGGTGTCCGAGTCCGAGTCCGAGTCCGTGTCCGAGTCCGTGTCCGTATCCGTATCCGTGTCCGAATCCGTATCCGAGTCCGAGTCCGTATCCGAGTCCGTATCCGCGTCCGAGTCCGAGTCCGAGTCCGAGTCCGAGTCCGAGTCCGAGTCCGAGTCCGAGTCCGAGTCCGTGTCCGTGTCCGCGTCCGAGTCCGTGTCAGAGTCCGAATCCGCGTCCGAGTCGGCTTCCGCGTCGGAGTCCGTCGTCGGAGGGGCGTCGAAGAAGCCGAAGAACGAGCACCCGCTCGAGACCAGGAGGGCGGCCGGAACGACCCGTACCCACCACGATCCCCGGGTCCCTGGGGCACTGTGAAGTTGCGGCATCCGCCACCCTCGCGCGACCGGATGATAGCCCTCGCGTCACGAGCGGGGCAATGCGCCCGCCGGTCCGACGATCTCCCGCAGCCGATCGAGTCAGCGCCGACTGGGCCGCGCGAGAATGACGACAGCGAGCGCCAGAATGGCCCAGCAGCTCGAGCTCGTGCACCGAGCGGCGCGGCAGCCGCAGCCGTCTCCGCCTCCAGGATCCGATCCGGCGTCGACGCCCGCGTCGGCGTCGCCAGCGCCCCCTGCGTCGGGCAAGGACGGCCCTGCATCGGGCTCGGGCGCGGGGCTCCCGGGCAGCGTCCCGCGCGCGACCGGGAAGGTGATGGCGCTCGGCCGCGCGGCGTCCCGGAACACGGTCAAGGTCGTCGCGGCGGGCACGGCGGTGGCGATGGGATCGGCCGTACCGGGGTTCGGCTCGTAGCGCGGGCTCGACGTCGCCTGCACGGCGACGCGGAGAGCGTGACCGGGCGGGAGCGCGACCGCCACCGGGCCGAGCTCGACGTCGAACACGGCCGGCACGCCTGGCTCGAGGGGCCTCGCGGCGTCCAGGCCCTGGACGAAGCGCCCGCGACGAATCCCGTCCGCGACGAGAATCGCTCGCCCGCCGGGTACGACCTGCGACAGCCGCACGATCACGTCGACGTCCGTGGTCGCGCTCGCGGCTGTGATGCGGGCCGTCACGTCACCGGCAAGCTCGACCTCTTCGATCATCGCGCCCGTCTGGGCGATGACGACCTCCGGACGCGCATCGATCTCGCTCTGGTCGAACGGTCCGGCGGGAGTCGTCAGGTTGCGACCTCCGACGGACGGGACGGGCGCGTCCGGGTCGGAGGACAGCTCGATGCCGTCCCCATCCGCGGCAGCCGGGCCGGCGCGCAGCGTGCCGTCGTCGTGGAGCGCCAGCTCGACGGACCGCGACGGCGGCGGCCAGGTGTCGGCCTCGCGCCATTCGCCCCCGGCGCTGGCGCCGTCGTCGGCGAGTCGCGAGTGGTAGTAGCGTGCGGGCGCCCAGTCCGGTCGTGGGCCGTCGCGCAGGCAGAAGTCGAGGAATGCGAAGGTGACCTCCACGAGCTCGGCGAGCGGCAGCGTCGCATCCTCCTCGTACGTGACCTCGCCTTGCAGGGCGGCGCTCATGCCGCCATGCGTCCACGGTCCGAAGAGGAGGAACTGATCGCCGCGCGCGGATGGGTCCGCGCTCGCCCGGAGGTCGCCGAACGCTCGGGTCATCCCCCTCGCGAAGATGTCGTGGAAGCCGCCGATCAGCAGGATCGGGATCGTGACCCCGGCGCGCTCCACGGCGTCCATCCGCGCCGGCTCCCAGAAGTCGTCCCTGGCTTCGTGCTCGCGCAGGTCGGCGAGGGCGGCCGGCTCCTCGAGCCCCTGCAGCCAGGCCGTCGTGGCCTCGGTCCGCCACGCGCCGCCGGGGTACAGCCCCTCGTGGACGTCGTCGGTCGCGACGACCGGGATGGCGCAACGCAGGGCGGGGGGCGCCGCGGTCGCGGCCATGAGCTGCACGATACCTTCGGCAGAAGCGCTGAACATCGCCACACGCCCATTCGACCAGTCCTGCGAGGCGATCCACTCGATAGTGTCGAACCCGTCCTCCGCATCGTCGCGGAACGGCGAGAAGTCACCGTCGCTCTCCCCTCGCCCGCGAACGTCCTGCGACACGAGGACGTAGCCGAGCGCGACGATGGCGCTCGTGATGCCGGCGTCGAAAGCGCGCCCGTACGGCGTGCGCCGGAGCAGCACCGGTAGCGGCGCGCCCGGCTCGTCGGGCAGCCACACGTCGGTCGCGAGCAGGTCGCCGTCGCGCATCGGAACGAGCTCGAGCACCGGCTGAGCCCACGCTGGAACCGCGAACGGCAGCGTGGCGCTGCTGCAGGCCAACAGCAGCGGGACTATCGTCGCGCCTCTCATCGACCCGAAGCGAGGACTCTGTCACGATCGAGCCGGAAAGTCGACGCAGCGGCGAGACGCTACCCCAGCTTCTGGCCGTGCGCGACCCAGGTCAGGCCGGGCATGACGACTCCCGCTCCCGCTTGACGCGCCTCGACCTCGGCCACGACCTCGTCGAAGACGTGAGTCTGCAGCTTGGGCGAGAACTTTCCGAAGAGGTCCGCGATCGGGCCGGCGAGGTCGAGGATGAAGCGGACGAAGGCCGCGCCGTCCTCGAACTTGCCGCCGCAGAGGACCGGAACCTGATCGATCTGCACGTCGGAGAAGCCCGCCGACGCCATCTCTGCTGCCAACCGGTCGGGGTCGGCGAACGCGAAGATGCCCGGCGCGCCCGCGGGCGGCGCTGGTGCATCGGGGATGTGCCGGCGGACGATCTCGAGAGGAAGGCTGGCCCACGGGTTCTTGCCCGGAGCCGCCCAGCAGGCCACCGCGCACCTCCCCCCGGGCTTCAGCGCCTCATACGCCCTTCGCAAGCAGAGGGCGGGATCGGGCATGAACATGATTCCCCACCGACAGAGCACGGCATCGAACGAGGACGGCGGGACGTCGAGGGCCTCGCAGTCGACCTGGCGGAGCTCGAGGTTGTCGAGCCCCAGCATGGCGGCTTTCTCGCGCGCCACCACCAGCATCTGCTCGACGAAGTCCGTGCCGACGACCCGGCCGGTCGGTCCCACCCTCTGCGCCGCGGGGATTGCCGGCTCTCCCGTGCCGCTCGCGATGTCGAGGACCCGGTGCCCAAGGCCCACGCAGCTCACATCGAGCATGAGCTCGCTCACGGCGGCCATGCTCGCCCGCAACCGGTCGTCATGACGGCGCCACCCATCCGCCACGCTCGTCCAGGTCTCGTGCTGGCGGTTTTTCGCCGAATCATCGTGGCTCATGGGCCCTCCATGGTCGCAGCGAGGAGACCACCGTTCTTTATGACAGGCGTCATGCGCGCGCAAGGGGGGGAGCTCTCATTCGTGCTCGCACGGTCGCACGCGCTCGCCGACCGACCGTCAGGCCCGGGTCATGAACGCGCGGTGTCTTCCGCGGGCCGCTCTCCCCCGGGGGTCATGGGATACCGATCTCGCGGCACAGGGCGGCGAGAGGAAGCACGCGAACGCCGTCCACGAGGACGTCCTTCTTGCCGGCGTGGACCTGATACCAGCGTGGGATGCCGGTGCGCTCCTTGAAGTAGCGCACCGCGGGGCTCGGCCCCGTCTCGCCCGTCTTTGCCTCGACCGCGAAGATCGGTTTGCCACCTCTCGAGACGACGAAGTCCACCTCGCGGCCGTCCGTGTCGCGCAGAAAGCGAAGCTCCATTCGATGGCCCTCGGTGTCCTCCACGAAGTGGCAGTACTTGAGGAGGTGTGAAGCGACCAGGTTCTCCAGCCTCGCACCGGGATCCGGCACCGCCGACCAGTCCCAGAGATAGAGCTTGCGCTCCTTCTTGACGGGGCGGATCCGCGGAGCGCCGAGCGGGGCGATGCGAAAACACACGTAGAGGTTCTCGAGGATCCCGACCCACCGCTCGGCGGTGTCGTGGGCGACCTCGAGATCCTCGCGCAGCTTCTTGATCGAGAGCGGCGCGCCGACGCGAGCGGGCAAGGCGTCCGCGAGCAGCTCGATGAGGGAGATCTCGCGGACGCGCTCGAGGTCGCGCACGTCGTCGCGGACGATCCGGTCCAGCCGCTCTCGCTGCCAGCGACGCCAGCTCCGCTCGGTCCCCCGCAAGAACGGTTCCGGGAATCCGCCGAACCGCAGGAGCGTCTCGAGCGCCGCGGATCCTCCGCCGAGCTCCGGCAGAGAGAAGGGATGAAGGCGGTAGGCGTGATAGCGTCCGTGGAGCGACTCGCCGCCGCGCCGGTACACGTCCAGCCGCGCCGAGCCCGTGACGAGGAAGGAGCGGCCCGGCTCGCGCGTGTCGTACAGCCCCTTCACGAGGCCGCGCCACCGCGCGTACTTGTGGATCTCGTCGAGGACGATCCGCGGCTGGCCAGGCGGCATCTCGCCCGCACGGATCCGAGGACGCGCGCGGACGTCGTCCCAGCTCAGATACGCCGGGTGCCTCCGGTCCGACGTGCCGACGAGCTGCAGCGCGAGCGTCGTCTTGCCCACCTGCCGCGGACCGCTGACGAACACCATCTTCTCTCGAAGGTCCTCGTCGATGGCCTCGTGGAGGTAGCGCTTTCGCAGCGGAGCATCCATTGGGATACTCCAGTATATACAACTTTACTCATGAGTGAAGTTGGATAGGCCAGTCACCTCTGCGCCTTGGCCCACTCGAGCCAGCGGCACAGCACCCGGTGTAGCAGCCCCACCTGCTCGGGGCGCGGCAGCGCCTCGAAGGCCGTCCGGTTGATACTGATCCCGTACGGCGCTTCCGGGCTCCAGCATATGGGAGGGGTGCCGGGCCCCCTTCGCCAGCCGAAGCGGCCGAGCGCGCGCACGAGCGCGCCTCGGCAGCACGCGGGCTCGCCGCCAAGGATCATCTCGGCGGCCTGCCAGAAGGCCGCGTCGGCCGTCCAGTGACCTCCCGGGACCGGGTTGCCGATGGTCGGCGTATCTCTTGCCTCACCCGCCATGGCGCTCTCCTCCTCTCCTTCGGTGCAGCGAGGCCGACGACGCTCGCAGTCGCGATACCCGCGGCAATGGCCGTGCCATTCGGAACTGCCTCCATGCGGCCCGCTTGCGAGCAGCACCGTGGGAAGCTCCCCACGACCAGCAGGGGGAAAGCGCCACGCCGGGCGGCGCGTGCCCTGCGGATGCGCACGCCCTGCGAGCCGCGGCGGACGGGATGTCGGGCCTGGGAATCCGGGTCTCGGTGGAGCGAGGTGCGGCGGCGACGGCAGCGATGATCGCCGGGGGCGCGCTGCTCCGGCGCGCGCTTGCGGTGGTCGCGACAGGCATGGTGGTGGGAGGCGTGGCGAAGGACGAAGGTCACTCCTCCGTCGGCGGACCGATGGCAGCACCCACGTGGCCTTCGAGCCGGCCGAGCTCATCGAACGTCTCGCGGCGGTCGTGCCGTCCGAGAACGGCCGCTTCAGGGCGATGCGGACCAGTCCCTCGGGTCCCTGGCGGACGTTCTCATTGGCGATGGGCGGGCGGAGCACGGGGTGCATCACCCCACCCGAGGGGGTGTACTCGAGCAACGCCTCGCGACCACGCTCGTCGAGGGCGCCGGCGCAGGTGTTCGCATGCAGCGTCCATCCCGGTCGTCCTCGGCCTCGCGCGTCCTATTCGCTTGCGGCGTGCTGTGGCCAACCCTATCGTCGCGAGCCCAAGGAGACGCAAGATGAACGTGATCGTTCGGGCGGTCGTGCTCGCGCTGCTTCTGACGACGGCGGCATGCGCGATGGGCTTTCAGGGCTCGGCGCACGTAGAGAACGGCCCCGCGGGTTGCCAGGCGAAGTGCCAGCGCTGGGGCATGCGACTGGCCGGAATGGTCGCGGTCGGCGAGTACTCGGACGGGTGCATCTGCATGGCCCAGGATGCATCCGCGTCCCAGGCTGGCAGCGTCGCCGCCGTTGGGCCCGCTGCCGTTGGCGTCATCACCGCGGTGCGGCAGCGCCAGCAAGCCGCGGCGGCGGCGCAACACCGCTGATCCCGACGGCCTGGCGGATGAAGACGAGACAACCGCAGCTGGTTCGCCATGAACAGGCCCGCGCGTGTGACGCGCCTCGTGCAGATGGGGTGCCCGGCGTTCATCCCGGCGATGCGCGCGTCCTTCTTCCTGAGGCTCCTGGCGACGCCTGGTCCCGGGTGGCTGGTGGCGCGCGCGCCGATGAGCCGCAGCGCCGTGCCGGCGCCGCTCCGCTCCCGCGCCCCTACGGGACGACGTGCAGCCGTACGCGGGGCTTCTTCTCCGCTGGCGCGGCCTCGCCCGCGCCCTTGCCACCGCCCTTTGCGAGCGGGATGGCCTGGCCCTTCGCGTAGACGGGCGTCCGCCCGTGCTCGCGGTACCAGCGCGCGGTCGTCGCGGTCATGTGCCTCTGCTCGACGAACTGCCGCCAGCCGATGCCGGTGTTGTAGGCGCAGAAGGAGATCTCGCCCTCCTGCGTGCCGTAGGGGATGATGCACGCCTCGGTGCGACGGAAGTCGTAGTTGAAGACGTCCTGGAACCACATCCCCGCCACGAACAGCACTCGCCAGGGGTAGCGGTCGGAGTCGCCCGTCGTCTTGCCGATCCCCGAAGCGCCGGTCTGCGACAGGAACTGATCGACGAGCTGCGGCAGGCCGTAGCCCGCGGGCGCCTTGTCGGGCCTGAAGCTCCGCGCGAGGGCCACGCCGGTCTGGGCGAGCATCGCGGTCCGCGGATGGCCCGCGTCGGCGATCGCCGTCAGGTCCAGGAGGAGCTGGTCGAGGTCGAGGAGCTCCGACAGCGGGATCACCTGCTTCGTGCGCTTGTTGACGAAGAGGATCGTCCCGACGCCGCAGTTCGGGTGGCAGCCGCACTTCATCGAGCCCCAGGGGCTCGTCGTATGGGAGATGGCGTCGACCAGATCGCTGAAGGGACCGAGCGCGGACAGCGGGAACCAGTCCCGCAGGGGCTCCGCGTAGCCGGTCTGCAGCTTGATGTCGTGGACGAGGTGCGACAGCGTGTATCGCTGCCTCGCCCGGGTGTCGTCGTCGACGTCCTCGTCGCGGCCGGTGAAGGCCACCGGCTGGAACGACACCACGCTGACCTTGTCGCTGTTCTCGATGGCGAAGTCGACGATCGACCCGACCTGGTCGTCGTTGACCCCGTTGACGATGGTCGGCACGAGGACCACGTCGATCTTCGCCGCCGCGAGGTGCTCGATCGCGCGGAGCTTGACGTCGTAGAGGTTCGCGACCTTGCGGTGCGCGTGGGCGGCGTTGCCGATGCCGTCGAACTGCAGGTACGCCATCCTCAGCCCCGCGTCCCTCGCCTCGAACGCGAAGTCGGGATCCTGGGCGAAGCGAACACCGTTCGTCGCCGCCTGGACCGCGAAGTAGCCGTTCTCGCGGGCGTACCGGATCGAGTCGAGGAAGATGGGCGACAGGGTCGGCTCGCCGCCGGAGAACTGCACCGACATCTGCCGGCGCGGGATCACGCGAAGCGAGTCGTCGAGGATCTTCCTGACGTCGTCCATGCCCAGCTCGTGGACGTAGCCGACCTGGTTCGCGTCCATGAAGCAGGGCTCGCACATCATGTTGCAGCGATTCGTGAGGTCGATCGTGAGCACGGCGCCGCGCCCCCACTGGACCGACGAGCTGCCGTGGCGACGCAGGTGCGTCGGGACGCCCCTGTAGTCGTAGCCCGGGAAGAGCCGCTCGATGCGCCTGTGGAACGCGGGGTCGATCGACAGCAGATCCACGATCCGCCCGTGCCTCGGGCACGACTTGTCCATGACGATCCGACCGCCCTCCTCCCGGATCGTGGCCTTGACCTCGGCCGGCCGCCCCAGGACGAGATCCGCGAGCGGCCGCCGCCCCGAGAGGATCTCGGCCCGGACCTCCTTCACGCAGCGAGGGCACAGCGAGTCGGTCTCGCGCGGCCAGCCCAGCGGCGGGCGCTTCCTCTCGAACGACCGCTCGGCCGGTCCGGGCGCCCAGTGCGCGGTGCGGGGCTTCGAAGGCAAGAGCGTGTGCAGCTTCTCGACGGCCGGCCAGACGATCCGGGCCGCGCGGCAGACGATCGACGACACGCTCGGGAGGCGCGACCGCGGGGTCTCGACGCAAGCCCGAGGGGCGCGCGGCGCCGGTTTCGCGCGGCCTGCCCTCGGGGCCGAGGCAGGGTGGTCATCGGATGCTGCCTCTTCGCGTGGGTCGGGGCTGTGCGCAAGCTCATGCATCGCGCGGCGTTCCTATCGTGAAGCTCGGGCGCGGGTCAAACGTTTATCGAAGCGACGGGTAGTGATACCTTCCGGCGCTCCATGCGGCTCCTGGTCCTCGGAGACCTCCACCTTCACGCCGGGCCCGAGGGCGCGGGCGTCTCGCGGGACATCGCCGTTCTCATCGATCGGTACGCCGGGGACGCGAGCGGCCCGCCGAGGCTGGTCCTCGCCGGCGACGTGTACGACCTCGCCGTGGCTGGCACCGGACCGCTGGCCGGCCGCCTCGCCGACATCGATGCGCGCCACGCGGCCTTCCACGACGCCCTCGCGCGGCTCTGCCGCTCGGGTGGCGACGTCGTGCTCGTCCCGGGGAACCACGACGCCGAGATGCTCGGCGAGGAGGGGAGGTCGTGGGTCGAGGCGAGGGTGCCGGGCGCGCGCGTCTCGCCCTGGTTCTTCCGCGAAGGGAAGCTCGTCCACGTCGAGCACGGGAGCCAGTACGACCCCGACAACGCCCACCCGCACCCGCTCGTGCCCGCCGGAGATCCGCTGGGCGTCATGCTGACGCGCGGGATCCTCTCGCGCCTCGGGGACCTGAGGCTCGTCCCGCTCAGCGACCGCACGCCGATCCCGGTGCTCCTTCGCTGCTTCGTGAACTACGGCCTGCGCACGCCCGGCATGGTGGCGCGCTACGTGTGCCTCGGTCTCGGCGCCGTTGTCCGCGGTCCGAAGGGTCACGCCGGAGCGAGGGCGACCGGCGCGCGGCGTGTCGCCGAGGCGGCCCGCGAGCGCGGGCTGGATGCCTCGGGGCTGTCGGCGCTCGCCAGGCTGTCTGCTCGTCCCACCTCGGCGAACCGTGCGCTGCTCTTTCGCCGCCTTTATCTGGACCGCCTGCTCGCCTCGGCCGCGATCGCGTGCGTGGCGGTCCTCGTCCTCGCGGGCGCCATCCCCTTCGCCCCGAGCACCCTCTTCGTCGGGGCCGCCCTGCTGGCCGGGCTCGCGGCGCTCTTGCCCAACCGCTACCGCGGCCACAGGACCGAGCGCCTGCGCCAGGCCGCGCACGAGGTCGCCCGGACGACCGGCGTGCGCTACGTCGTATTCGGCCACGCCCACGAGCCGTCCGATGACGGCACCTACCTCAACGTCGGGCCGTTCGGCATGCCGGCCCGCGGCGCCCCGAGGACGTACGTCGAGATCGCGGGGGGGATGGCCCAGAGCCGCCAGATGATGCCGGGCGGCGACCCGCCCGAGCCCCTGCCGCTGCCCGACGTCGAGCCCCAAGCGGCGTGAGCTTTCTGTTACGATCGCGTCTTCTTCGACACCGGAGGTCCCGATGCGCGCCTTGCAATGCCTTTCCGTGCTCCTTCCCTGCCTCCTCCTGATTGCTCCGGGATGCGACGACGAGTCCGATCCCGACCCCGACGCCGACGGCGACGCGGACGCCGACACGGACGCGGACGTCGATTCGGACGCGGACGGCGACGGCGACGGCGACGGCGATGGCGACGGCGACGGAGACGGCGACGGAGACGGAGACGGAGACGGCGATGGCGACGGCGACGGCGACGGCGACTCCGATTGCGAGGACATGGACTGCGACTGGAAGGTCGACGATCCGTACGAGGGCGGAGTGGTCAGCCCGTGGACGTGCTGCCCGAATGCCTGGGGCGACGGCCTCGCGGGCTGCACCTCGCTCGACGAGGACTCGTTCAACTGCGGCGAGTGCGGGAACCTGTGCCCAGACGACGCGAACATCTGCGTCGGCGGGAGCTGCGAGAGCTGCGACAGCCAGGGCCTCGAGGACTGCGACGGCTGGTGCGTCGATACCGCGGTCGACGACTTCAACTGCGGGACCTGCGGGAACGAGTGCCCCGACGGACAGCAGTGCATCGGCTCGGAGTGCGTGGCGGGCGACTGCGAGGACGACTGCGCCTTCGGAGACGGGCCAGTCTGCTGCGCGAACGCCTGGGGCGCGGGTCCGGGCTGCACGGACATCCACAGCGACAACCACAACTGCGGAGGATGCGGCAGCGCGTGCTCGGGCGACGAGCAGTGCTGGGACGGCGAGTGCACCTGCCCCGGGGACTGGGGGCTCGTGCTCTGCGACGGCGTCTGCGCCGATCTCACGTCGAACCCCGCGCACTGCGGCGACTGCGGCGCCACCTGCCCGCCGGACGGCGGTCCGGAGGCGGACAGGTTCTGCTTCGACTCGGGGTGCGCGAGCTGCGCCGACGTCGGGATGAGCGACTGCGGCGGTGACGACTGCGTGGACACCCAGACCGACCCAGATCACTGCGGCGGCTGCGCCGGCGACGGCACGGCCTGCGTCCGTGGACACGAGCAGTGCATCGGCGGCGCGTGCGCGGGCGGGGATTCCGACGCCTGTGGTGACGACTGCGCCGCCGGCGCCGAGCTCTGCTGCGAGGGCGCGTGGGGCGGGGAAGAGCCGGGCTGCACCGACCTGCGCTGGGACTCGGCGAACTGCGGAGCCTGCGGCAACGCGTGCCAGGGCCTCGGCGAGTGCTGCAGCGAAGGCGACTGCGTCGAGGACTGCTTCGTGGAGATGTAGCCCCCGTCCCGGCGGGAATAAACCGCAAGCATGGTGGTTCAGGTCGCTTGACTGGCGGGCCGCGCGGAATATCATCCGGCGCCACCTGAAAGCCATGGCAAGCGAAAAAGCCGTAATCACCGCAAGCGGACTGACCAAGACCTATGGCGAGATCAACGCCATCCAGAACCTCGCCTTCGAGGTCCGGAAAGGCGAGGTGCTCGGATTCCTCGGGCCGAACGGCGCGGGGAAGACGACCACGATGAAGATCCTCACGTGCTTCCTCGCGCCGACCTCGGGCAGCGCCACCGTCGCGGGCCACGACGTCTTCGAGAGCCCGCTCGAGGTCCGCAAGAACGTGGGCTACCTGCCGGAGAACGCTCCCCTGTACACGGACATGAGCGTCCTCGAGTACCTGGAGTTCATCGCCGAGGTGCGGGGAGTCGGCGCGGCGCAGCGACACGCCAAGATCAAGCGAATCACCGACCTGTGCGGCCTCGGCGATCGGCTGGGCAGCGAGATCCGGACGCTCTCGAAGGGCTACCGGCAGCGCGTTGGCCTGGCGCAGGCGATGGTCCACGAGCCGCCGATCCTCATCCTCGACGAGCCGACCAGCGGCCTCGACCCGAACCAGATCGTCGAGATCCGCGAGCTGATCCGCGAGATCGGCCGAGAGCGCACGGTCATCCTGTCCACCCACAACCTCCCCGAGGTCCAGGCGTCCTGCAACCGCGTCCTCATCGTCAACCGCGGCAAGATCGCGGCGACCGGAACGCCCGAGGAGCTGCAGGAGGGCAAGGGGCACAACTACTTCGTGACCCTCGACCTCGGAGGCGCCGACGGGGCCGCGAAGGGCGCCGAGGCAGCTCTGGGCGCGCTCGAGGGCGCGTCGCGGGCGGTCGAGACGGAGCGGGAAGGGACTCACGTCTCCTTCCGGCTGGAGGCCAAGGGCCCCGACCTCCGCGGCAGGATCTTCAAGCTCGCGGTCGAGAAGGGCTGGACGATGCTCGAGCTCAGGACCCAGGCCATCAACCTCGAGGACATCTTCCGCCAGCTAACGGTGGACGCCGACAGGAGCACGAAGAAGGCTGCATGAACATGGGCTCGAACACCCTCGCGATCGCGAAACGGGAGTTCCGCGGGTACTTCAACTCGCCGGTGGCCTACGTGGTCATCTGCGGGGTGCTGCTCCTCGTGGGCTTTCTCTTCTTCTTCTTCCGGCCGTTCTTCGTCGTCGGCAAGGCGAGCTGCCGGGAGCTGTTCACGTTCATCGGGATGACGTTCCTGTTCTTCGCGCCCGCCGTGACCATGCGCCTGCTCGCGGAGGAGCGAAAGACGGGGACGCTCGAGATCCTCATCACCATGCCGGTGCGCGACGCCGAGGTCATCCTCGGGAAGTTCCTCGCCGCCGTGGGGCTCCTGTGCGTGATGCTGCTCCTGACGCTCCCCTTCCCCATCACCATCGCCCAGCTCGGCGATCTCGACATGGGCCCGGTGCTCGGGGGCTACGCTGGGCTCCTGCTCGAGGGCTCGGCCTTCCTCGCGCTCGGCATGCTCGCGTCGAGCCTGACCGAGCACCAGATCGTCGCCTTCTTCCTCGCGCTCCTGATGGGCCTCGTCTTCTTCATGCTCGACTGGGCGCTGCCCTACCTGCCGGGGGGCATGACCTCGGTGGTCGAGTACCTCTCCTTCGGCTATCACTTCGAGGGGATCACGCGCGGAGTGATCGACTCGCGCGACGTCGTGTACTTCCTCTCGGTGATCGCCGTGGCGCTGGCCCTGAGCTTCAGGCAGCTCGAGAGCCGGAAGTGGAAGTGAGACCATGGCCATCGGAAAGAAAACCAAGGCTCGCAGCGAATCGGCGGTCTTCCTCCTCGTCTTCGCGGCCATCCTGGTCGTGGTCAACGTCCTGTCGGTGCGGTTCTTCGTCCGCTCCGATCTCACCGCGCGCAAGGTGCACTCGCTCTCGGACGCCTCGCTCGTGGCCGTCTCGCGCCTGAAGGATCGGCTCGAGGTCAAGGCCTTCTTCACCGAGGACCTGCCGCCGCCGTTCAACGCGCACGCCCGCTACCTCCGCGACATCCTCGAGGAGTACGCGGCCTACTCCCATGGCAAGATGCGGTTCGAGTTCATCGACCCCGGCGAGGACGAGGCGAAGGTCGAGCAGGCGAAGCGCCTGGGGATCGAGAAGGTCCGCCACCGGGTCTTCGAGAAGGAAGGCGCCTCGTACAGGGACGGCTACCGTGGCCTGGCCTTCAGCTACATGGGGACCTCCAAGGCCATCCCGGTGATCCAGGACACGCAGGGCCTCGAGTACGAGATCACGAGCATCGTCAAGCAGCTCCTGCGCGACCGCGCGATGGTCGCGTTCGTCACCGGTCACGGCGAGCCCGACTTCGAGCTCCCCGAGGAGCCCGACCCGTCGCAGCCGCGACCCGCGACGATCAAGATGCTGCGCAAGTCGCTCGAGAACTACAACGTCCGGGCGGTGGCGCTCGGCGGCCAGTCGAAGATCCCCGACGACACGCGGGCGGTCATGATGGTGGGCCCATCGAAGAGGCTGCAGGCGACCGAGCTGTTCAAGCTCGACCAGTACCTGATGAGGGGGGGCGCGCTCGCTGTCTTCGTCGACGGGATGAAGGTCGGGACCGGAGGACCGCAGCTCACGGCGGAGGCGAACGACACGGGGGTGAACGACCTCATCGGCGCCTACGGCATCCGGATCAACGAGGACCTCGTCTTCGACGCGCAGTGCTCGCGCATCCCCGCCCGCGCGCCCGGCGGGCTGCCGATCCCGATCGCCGTCCTCTTCCCGCCCTGGCCGCGGCTGGCGAAGCTCGCGAGCGATCACCCGGTGGCGTTCCGCCTCTCCAACCTCACGCTGGGCTTCGCGTCGTCGCTCAGGATCGACCGCTCGCTGAGGACATCGAAGAAGCTGAAGCTGACGGTCCTGGGCAAGTCGACGTCCGATCAGTCCTGGTCGGAGCGCGCCGGGGTGAACATGGACCCCTTCCAGCAGTGGAAGCTGGGCAAGAACAAGGGCCCGTTCGTCCTCGCGGCCGCGATCGAGGGACGCTTCCGGAGCGCTTGGGCGGGCAAACGACCCCCCACCGAGGACGACGACGAGGATGCCCAGGAATCCAGGCCCGAACAGGAGGTCATCGAGGAGAGCCAGAAGCCGGGGCGACTGCTCGTCGTCGGCGACTCCGACATGCTCCAGGACACGGTCGTCGGCCTGATGCAGCGCATGCAGCAGACCGAGCTGCCCTCGAACCTGGTCTTCGGCGACAACGCGGTCGACTGGCTCACCCAGGAGCAGGGTCTGATCGCCGTTCGCGCCAAGAACGTCGAGGATCCGGACCTGCGCGAGGTCAGCGAAGGGAAGAAGCTCATGTACAAGTGGGGCAACATCTTCGTCTGGCCGATCGCCTTCGCCGTCTACGGGTTCGTTCGATCGGGGCTGCGCAAGAAGAGACGCGCCTCGGTGAAGCTCTAAGAGGAACGTCCTCATGAAGAAGAACCGCATCTTCATCGGTCTCGGTGTCCTGGCGGCGCTCCTCGTCGCCCTGTACGCGAGCTCGAGGGAGAAGGCCCCCGAGCGCTTCAGGAGCCCCTTCGACAAGGTCAAGCTCGAGGACGTGGATTCGCTGCAGATCCAGCGCGCCGACGACGACCAGCCGACCGTCATGAAGAGGGAAGGCGAGAGCTGGCGCGTCGTGGCCCCGATCGAGGGCCCGGCCGACGGACGCGCGGTAAAGACCGCCCTGGAGAAGCTGCGTGACCTCGAGGTCGTCGACCTCGCGAGCGAGAGCGGGGAGGCGCACGTCTCGCTCGAGGTCGACGAGGAGCACGCCGTCCACGTGATCGCCAAGAAGGGCGAGCGAGTCCTGGCGGACCTCCTGGTGGGTGCATTCAAGTCCAGCTTCACGATGATCCGGCGTCCCGGACGCGACCCGACCTACCGCGCCACGGGCTCCATCAAGTACGTCTTCAACAAGGCGCTGAAGGACTGGCGGGATCGGGTGATCTTCGACCTCGAGGCCGAGAAGTTCGCCCGCGTCGAGTTCCACAGCTCGAACGGCGACTTCGCCTTCAATCGCGGCGACGGCGACTGGGCCGTGGACGGGCCGACGATCCCCGAGTTCGACTTCCACAAGGTCTCGTCGATCGTCACCAGCCTGGCGAAGCTCCGCGCGACGGACTTCGCGGAGCCCACCGTCACGCGCGAACAGGCCGGGCTCGGCGACGGCGCCTCGACGGTCCGCATCCGGCTGAAGGAGAACGGCGGGGAGCTCACCCTGCGCATCGGCGCCTCGCACATGTCGGGCACCCAGGAGCAGTTCTACTGCCAGCGCGAAGGCGTGGACACGATCTTCCTCATCTCGAAGTACCTCGCGAACCGGCTCCGCCCCGACGCGACCAAGCTCAAGGGCACCCCGCGGCGCGACGGTGGGACACCCCCGCCGCTCGCCGCCGCGCGCGACGGCGGCCCGCCGACCCGCTCCGACGGCGGGACGCCCCAGATCCCCCCCGACGTCCTCAAGCAGCTGCAGCGCCAGATGCGCGAGCAGCAGCGCATGAGCGGCCAGATGGGGAACTGAGGGGACACGCACCCGGTCCCCAACGCAGCGTCATCCTTACCGTTTTGGACCATACCGCGCGTTTCGTTCCGGGGTCCGACTCCGAGTCCGAACCTGGCCGAAATCGTGTCCGAGTCCGTGTCCGTTTCCGTGCTCGAGTCCGAATCCGAGCTTCGGGCTCAATCCCAGACGCACGCGCGGTAGTTCGCTCGGATCGTTCGGTCCTTCGTCACGAGCGGCAGGCCGTCGACCGCGGCGTGCGCGACGATGAGGCGATCGAAGGGATCCCGCGTCCAGGTCAGCGTCAGGCCACGGTCGACCACGCGAGAGAAGGGCGTCTCGCTCACGCGCAGCCCGATCCTCGAGGCGAGATCGTCGATGACCGCCTCCGCCCCCCGAGAGGTGCGTCCGCTCTCGCGCAGGTACTCGAGCTCCAAGAGAACCATGGGCGAGACCAAGAGGTCGCTCTGCTCGATGCGGGCGACGGCCTTGCGCCCGAGCAAGTCGTGGCGGCCAGCGTACAGCCAGGCCACGACGTGCGTGTCCAGGTGGATCAGGGTCGCCATTCGTGCGACCAGTCCAGGTGTACGAGCTCCTCCGGATCGACCCGCAGGTAACGGCGCCGCGCAAGCCGGGAGAGCTTCCCCGTCTGCTCCTCGCGCTCGATCCGGACGGTCCGCCCCTTGCGTTCCACGCGCACGGTCACGCCACGCTCCGCGACCTCGTCGAGGATCCTGTAGATGTTCTCCCGCAGCTTGGAGGTGGACACCTTCATGACGTACGTACGGTACGAAGATGACGTACGTGCGTCAAGCCACGTCTCGGCGTCCAGGACTCCCCGCCCGAGGAGGATCGCGAGGTGATCGCGCAGGCTCGGCGCCCCGCCTGACCCTTCCGTTGGTCCCAGCTCCACGTGCTCGACAATGTGCACAAGCTCGCCATCCTCTACACATGCGAACGAACATCGTCATCGACGACGCCCTGATGGACGAGGCGCTGCGCTTGAGCCGTCTGCCCACGAAGCGGGCCGTCGTGGAGGAAGGCCTCCGCATGCTCGTCGCCGTCAAGCGACAAGCCGGGGTGCGGTATCTCCGCGGCCGCGTCCGGCGGGAGGGCGATCTTGCGGCGTCCCGGAGCGGCCGCCCGAAGGAGGAGTGAGCCGCCGTGGTGATCGTCGATACCACCGTCTGGGTGGACTACTTCCGCGGCACGGTCACCCCGCAGGCGGACTGGCTCGACGCCGCGCTCGCCCGCGAACGCCTGGGGGTCACGGATCTGATCTTGTGCGAGGTGCTGCAGGGAGTTCGCGACCGAGCCCTGCAGCGCCGAACGCGAAAGCTCCTCCTAGCCCTGGAGCTTCATCCTGGCGTCGGTCTCCAGATCGCTCTGGCGGCGGCGGAGCACCACCGCATCCTTCGATCGCGCGGCATCACCGTGCGCAAGACGATCGCCTGCCTGATCGCGACCTTCTGCATTCGCCACCGGCACGAGCTCCTTCACAACGACCGGGACTTCGCCCCGTTTGCCCGGTACCTGGGGCTCCGCCTCGCGCCCTCGTGCCCGGTTGCGGATTGAGGCCCCCGGCAGCGTCGCCGCCTCAGACCGGGTAGCTCGGACCGGTGAGGCGCCTCACCCCGACCCGCTCGCCTGCCACCGATCGCGAGGTTTTTCGCGGACCGGATCTTGCTGACCACGCCGCCCGAGGAGGGCGGACGATGAAGGCGATCGGGCGAGCGGTGCTGATCGGGCTGCTTATGGTGGGCTGCGAATCCGGGGAATTCGGCGCGAACGAGGCGGCGCGCGGCACGTGGGCGCTCGAAGCCGACGAGAGCCGCGCGCTCGTCGACCGTCGCTGCGAGGGAGGGGACTGCGCGCGATACCCGAACCCCGAGGAGTGCGATCGCCTCGACGTCGACGTCTTCCCCGACGGTCGGCTGTGCGGGCGGTGCGCCAGGGCCGAAGGGCTTCTCGAACGGTGCGGCGGGCCGGCTCAGGGCCTGCCCTACCGCTGCTTCCTGGAGGCGGACGAGGCCGGGCTGGCCTGCGTGGTCTGCGACGATCTGTTCGGGCTGCGCGTCTATCGCGAGTGCGCGATCCCGCAGGGCGGCGTTCGGCCCGAAGACGCTCCGGCGGTCGCCGAGGGGGCCGCTGACGATGCCGGCCGCTGCTTCGAGCTGCGCAGGGCCGACGGCTCGGCCTGCTCTGTCTGCCTCGACGACGACGCCCGCGTCGCGTCGGACGACTGCGGCGCGCCGGAGGTCCCGGTCCAGACCGAGGACCCGCAGCCCGAGGCGGAAGAAGGTGCTGCGGTCGAGCCGGCGGTCGAGGCCTGCCCCGCGGACAGGGACGGGGAGATCCTCTTGGGCCGCGGGCGCTTCGCCGACGAGCTCAACGGGATCCTCGCGGAAGCGGGTCTCGCCGCCGACTACGCGGTCGACGCTGCCGACCCGATCGGCGACGAGGGCGAGCGCGACGGCGACTGGGACGAGCTCCGCGTCGGAGCGTTTTGCAGCGAGGATTCGGACGTGCAGGTTGCGCGCGGTCGAGAAATGGAGGACGACGACGGCTGGCTCCGCGACGGCGAGCTGCGGTGCGGCTACGTGGTCCAGTCCGCCGCCCTCCGGGCCTGCCGCTCGCTGGAGTGCAGCACCGACGGCATCGACACCGGGCTGGCGGGCGAGATGGGCAAGGCCTCGGTCTTCCTCGAGGAGCGCTACGAGTGCACGGGCTCCCCTCTCGTCCTCGACCTCGACGGAGACGGCGTCGACACCGTCAGAGGCACCGCACGGTTCGATCTGGCCTCGACCGGCCGGCCCTCGAGTACGGCGTGGATCCGGCCCGGCGACGCGCTCCTGGCGCTCGATCGCGATGGCGATGGCCGGATCTCGTCGGGCGTCGAGCTGTTCGGCGAGGTCACGCGGGGCCCGAACGGGCTAGCCGGCGACGGGTTCGCAGCGCTGGAGGCGTTGGACTCGAACCACGACGGCGCCGTCACGGGCGCCGACGCCGAGTTCGGCCGGCTCCTGGTCTGGATGGACGATGGCGATGGAAAGAGCGCGCCGGGCGAGCTTCAGCCCCTGCCTCGAGCGGGCATCAGTCGACTGGATCTCGCCGCGGTCCCGGTCGCCGCGCGCGACGCGGCCGGCAGCATGCCCGCGCTCTGGTCCACCTTCGCCCGCTCGGACGGATCGACTGGCGCCCTCTGCGACGTCTTCTTCGCCGTCCGCTGACTCATCGGTTCGCTTCGAGCAGTGCTGCACCTCCCTGCGCGGCGACCGAGTGTAGCGTTTCGTGCTGCCTTCGACTTGCCGCTCGACGAGCGGCCCGACCTTCACAGCGCGACCTCCTTGCGCTACTTGTCGACCATGCGCGCTGTCCTCCTAGCGGTCGCGCTGGCCACCGGTGGCTGCGCCTTCCAGATCGGTTCCGAGCTCGGTGCCGGTCGGGACGCGGGCGACGACGGCGACGCGAATGCGAGCGGCGATGCCGCCGCGGATGGCGACGCCGACTCCGATGCGGGCTCGGACGCCGACGCGGACGCCGATGCGGACGCAGGCGGAGATGCCGACGCGGGCGCGGCTCCAGAGGGTCCGGCGGCGTACGGCGCCGACCGGACGCAGTCGCCGATCACGCCGTCCGTCGCCGAGGTCATTCGTGGCATCGTCGCCCTTGGCGCCGGCGCCGAGGACGTCTTCGCCAAGGTCGGCGATTCGATCACGGTGAGCTGGGGGTTCCTGCATTGCTTCGCGGACGAGGGGCTCGATCTCGGCGGCCGCGAGGACCTGCGGCCCACCGTCGATCATTTCGGCGCCGCCGACGTCGGCGGCACGACGCCGTGGGACCGCGAGAGCCTGGCGGCCGGCGTCGGCTGGAGCGCCTGGCGCCTGCTCGAAGGTCCGCCCACTGCGCTGGATTCGGAGCTGGACGCCATCTCGCCCGCGTTCGCGGTCGTCATGCTGGGCACGAACGACGTCGGATACCGCAACGCCATCGACTACGGCCGCGACATGCTCGCGATCGCCGGCGTCCTGATCGAGCGCGGCGTCGTCCCGATCCTCGAGTCGATTCCGCCTCGCGACGACTCGGCGAGCGCCGATGCCGGCGTGCCACTCTTCAACCTCGTGGTCCGCGGGATCGCCCAGGGCCGACAGGTGCCATTCGTCGACCTGCATCGCGAGATGGAGGTGCTGCCGGACCACGGTCTGAGCGCGGACGGCGTGCACCCGAACATCCTCGGCGACGGCTGCGACTTCTCGCCCGCCGGGCTGGAGCACGGGTACGAGGTCAAAAACCTCGTCACGCTGGAGGCGCTCGACCGCGTCCGCGCGGTCGTCGTCGACGGCGCCGCCGCTCCGGATCCCGCGGCGCCGGCCCGCGATGGCGACGGGACGGCCGCGGCTCCCTTCGTGATCGGCGGTCTCCCGTTCACCGACATGGGCACGACGGCGGCCGCCCCGTCCGACGAGCTCGACGTCTACTCGGGTTGCGGAGCGGGAGAGGACGAGTCGGGCCCGGAGGTCGTCTACGAGCTCGACGTGGAAGTGCCCACGAGGCTACAGGCGATCGTCATCGATCAGGGCGAGGTCGACGTGGACCTCCAGCTTCTGGGAGGCGCGGTGCGCGAGGACGCGTGCCTGGCGCGCGACGACGGCGAGATCGATGCCGACCTGGCGCCTGGCGTCTACTTCCTGACGGTCGACAGCTTCGTGCCCGGTGACGGCGTCCCCCGCGAAGGCGAGTTCCTGCTCGTGGTCAGGGCGACATCCTGATTACGAGTGCCGGCAGGAGGCGGTGGAGACGGAGGACTGCGAAGCGTACCTCGCGTGTGGATAGCGGTCGGTTCTGGCCGCCCGCGCTACCCTTTGACGCAGACGACCTGCCGCAGCGTGTGGACCACCTCGACGAGGTCGCGCTGCGCGTGCATGACCGCGTCGATCGACTTGTATGCACCCGGAGTCTCGTCGATCACGTCGAGATCCTTGCGGCACTCGACGCCTCTCGTGGCCCGGGCGTGCTCCTCGAGCGTGAACCTCTTCTTGGCCTGGGTGCGGGACATGGCCCTCCCCGCCCCGTGGCTCGAGCTCGAGAAGGACTCGGGTTTGCCCAGCCCGCTCGTGATGAACGACCGCGCGCCCATCGATCCCGGGATGATCCCGAGGTCGCCCGCCCTCGCCCTGACCGCACCCTTGCGAGTCACGAGCACGTCCTCGCCGTAGTGGCTCTCGCTGGCGACGTAGTTGTGGTGGCAGTTGACGCGCTCGCCTTCGAGCTCGAAGTCGGAGACCGCCCCGGACCGCCCGAGCGCTGACACGACGGCGCCCATCATGAGCTCCCGATTGGTCGCCGCATACTCCTGGGCCCAGGTGACGGCCCGCATGTAGCCCTCGAACGTCTGGGTGCCCTCTTCGAGCCACGCGAGCTCCGGATCCGGAAGCTTCACGGACCTCTGCTTCGCCTCGCGCTTCGCGAGGGCGATGAAGTCCGAGCCGATGCGGTTGCCGACGCCGCGCGAGCCCGAATGCAGCATCAACCATACCCGCGCCGCTTCGTCGAGGCAGACCTCGATGAAGTGGTTGCCCGTGCCCAGCGTTCCCAGGTGCTCGATCGTCGGTCCCCTGTCGATCCTGGGGTAGCTCGCGACTATCTCGCGATACCCGGTCTCGAGCCGATCCCAGGAATCCCGGACCGCTCCCGGCGGGTGGCCCCACGCGCCCTCGTCGCCACGTCCTCCATGGTTCGTGCGACCGTGGGGCACCGCCCGCTCGATCGCCTCGCGGAGAGAGCTCAGGTCCCCCGGCAGGTCCGCTTCGGCCAGGGTCGTCCGAACCGCCATCATCCCGCACCCGATGTCCACGCCTACGGCCGCGGGGACCACGGCGCCCCGCGTCGCGATCACGCTGCCGATCGTCGCGCCCAGCCCCGCGTGCACGTCCGGCATCACCGCCAGCCACTTTCGGACGAATGGCAAGGTCGCGACGCGCCTGACCTGCGCGCGCGCCTCCTCCTCGAAGGGCACCCCGACCGTCCAGGACAGGATCGGCACGCCCCCGGGGACCTCGTGGAACTCGTGAGTACGCTCGCTCTCGGTCGGCATGGTCACCCGTCTCGCCTCTCGAGCACCCATCGTGCCAGGCCCGGGCCCACCGCGGGAGCCCCGGTGCCGCCGGGGCGAGGTACGTTCGCATCGATCGCCCCCGGGCCGCCCCGGCGGGTATCATGCGTCCATGGACGGATGGCTCGTCGCGGCGGCCGGGGTCTCGCTCCTCACGTGTGCGATTCACGTCTTCGCGGGAGGGCCCACCGTCGCGCGACCCCTGCTAGCTGCGAAGGACCTCGAGCCCGTCCCCATGTACACGAGCTACTACTGCTGGCACATGGTCTCGATCGTGCTGCTCGCCATGCCGATCGGTTTCGGCCTGGGCGCGTTCTTCGAGGAGTCGCGCGACCTGGCAGTGCTGATGACCGCGCTGGCCGCTGCCTTCGCCGCATGGAGCCTCATCCTCGTAGCGTGGAAGTACCGGCACCCTCTGCGGCTTCCCCAGTGGACGCTTTTCGTGCCGATCGCGGTCCTGGGCGCGCTGGGGCTATGGCAGTGACTCGCGGCTCGAGATGGTCGAATCCGTGACCGGCACGGACCAAGTGTGACGGGTCACCCTTTCCAAGGTCGCGCCGAAGCTCACGGGATCTTCGACAGGTCGTCCATGATCGCCTCGAAGTCGTCGAAGGTCAGCGCCTGCTCCGCGTCGCTCTTGGCCTCCGGCGGGTTCGGGTGCACCTCGATCATGATCGCGTGAGCGCCGACCGCTTTCGCCGCCCGGCAGAGCGGGCGGATCCACCGCCTCACTCCGACGCCGTGGCTCGGGTCGACGATGACGGGCAGGTGCGTGCGCTCGCGCAGGACCGGGACCGCGGAGAGGTCGAGCGTGTTGCGGGTCGCGGTCTCGAAGGTGCGGATGCCGCGCTCGCAGAGCGCCACGTGGGGGTTCCCCTCGGCCAGGACGTACTCCGCGGCGGCGAGTAGCTCGTCCAGGCTCGCCGACAGGCCGCGCTTGAGCATCACCGGCCGGTCGGTCCTGCCGACCGCCTTGAGCAGATCGAAGTTCTGCATGTTGCGCGCGCCGATCTGCAAGAAATCCACCTCGCGGGCCATGCGCTCCACCTGCTCGGGGCTCATGACCTCGCTCACCACCGGAACGCCGGCCGCGCGGCCAGCCTCGGCGAGCAGCGCCACGCCCTCCCAGCCGAGCCCCTGAAACGCGTAGGGACTGGTCCGAGGCTTGAACGCACCACCGCGCAGCAGGTGAGCGCCGCCGGCGACGACGCGCCGCGCGGTCGCCATCATCTGCTCGCGCGACTCGACCGAGCAGGGCCCGGCAATCACGATGAAGTCCTCGCCGCCGACCAGCACCGAGCCGATCGGGATCCGGGTGCCCCCGGGCCTCGCCGTCCGCGCCGCCTTCGGCCAGTTCTTCGCCGACGACGGCAGCGCGGGCGGCTCCGAAGCGCCTGCGGCGACTGGCGGCAGGGCGCAGCGCGGCTCACCGCCGCCGGCCGGGAGCGAGGCGGCGCCCACGTCGTAGCTGCCGATGACGTGGAGCGAGGTGGTCTGCTCGCGGAGCTTGCCGAGCGCTGCTCCGATCCGCGGTTCGGTGACGTCGCCCTCGATGTCGACGTAGAAGAGGTACTCCCAGGCCTTGCCGAGCTTGGGCCGCGACTCGAGCTTGGCGAGGTTGATGCCGGCCTCTGCGAGCGAGCCCAGGCAGCGGGCAAGGGCGCCTTGCTCGTGTCGCGTGGCGAACAGCAGCGACGTCTTGCGCCGGGCAGGCGGCAGCCTGCCGCCCAGCGCCTGCACCTCGGGACGCGACTCGGGCGAACGGAAGAGGACGAAGCGGGTGTAGTTCTCGGGGTGATCGGCGACGTTCCGGGCGAGCTCGACGAGCCCGTAGATTGCGGCCGCCTCGGGGGGCGCTATGGCCGCGCGCGCGGGATCGCCCCAGGCGGCGACGTCTCGCGCGGCGACGCCCGTATCCACGCTCGGGATCACGCGGGCTCCCGCGAGGGTGCCGAGGAATCGTCCGCACTCGGCGAGCGCCAGGGGGTGGGCAAACACCTCGCGGACGCCGCTGAGCTCCGCGCCGGGCACCGCGAGCAGGCGGTGATCCATGCGCCACTCGATCTCGCAGATCGGCACCAGATCGAACTGGGCGAGAAGGTCGTAGCCGTCGCGCACCGTGCCGGCGATGGCGTTGTCGACCGGAAGCAGGCCAACGTCGGCCCTGCCTGCGATGACCGCGGTCGCGACCTGACGGAACGTTCCGAGGCCGGTGCGCACGTGGTCGACACCCATGGCACCCAGGTGGGACGCGAGCGCGACGTCCGAGTGAGCCCCCTCGATTCCCTGGTAGGCCGCGGTGATGGTCATCGCTGTCCTCTGGAGCGGCAGGTCGATACGGATTGCAGAGCATATCCAAACCCGGAGACGGCGCCACTCCCGGATCTGGAATGGGTGCAGATCCCTCTTTACAATCAACAGGTTAGACAGCCGCGTCGCCGCGGTCGTATTCGTATTCGTTGACGTTGAGGTTGACGTTGACCTTGACGGCGACGACGACTTGGACGTGGGCGTACTCCTCGT
>JACPQR010000103.1 GCA_016190375.1 Deltaproteobacteria bacterium | reverse complement strand
TCCGCGCGGCGAAGCCGCGCTGCGCTCGCCCTGCCCTGCTGCGTCGGGGCCGCATGCTACCTCCCACTCCACCGCGGCGGGCGCTTCTCCAGAAAAGCCTGGATGCCCTCGCGAGCGTCGTCGGTGCCGACGATCCGGCCGAGCATGTCCCTCAGGTAGGGGAGAGCCTCGGCGTAGTGCAGGTCGAGCTGCCCGTGATAGGCCTCGAGGCCGAGCCGCAGCGACGAGGGGCTCTTGGCCGCCAGCGCAGCGACCAGGCGATCTACCTCTGCATCTAGCTCACCAGGCGGGACGGCGCGCGTCACGAGACCCAGCCGCGCCGCCTCGCGCGCATCGATCCGCGCCCCGGTCAGCATCATCTCGAGGATGGGCTTGCGGGGCGCCGCCCTGAGCAGCACGGCCATGATCATCATGGGGAACAGGCCCACGTCGATCTCCGGCGTTCCGAGCCTGCAGTCCTCGGCGACGAGGGTCACGTCGCAGGCCACGGCCAGACCGAGACCGCCGCCCATCGCCGCCCCGTGGACCCGGGCGATCGTCGGCTTCCCGAGCCGCGTCATCGCCAGGAGGAGCTCGACGAAGTCCCGCGCCGGAACGCCTTCGGGCAGGCTCCCCATGCCGCCGAGGTCGCCGCCCGCGCTGAAGACCTTTCCTTCGCCGGCGAGCACCACGACGCGGACGGCGGGATCTTCCCGAGCGGCTTCGAGCGCGTGGCAGAGCTCCGCGGTGACCGCGGGGCCCAGGGGGTTGCGTCTCTCGGGCCGGTCGAGGATGAGCCAGGCGGCGGGCCCCCGGTTCTCCGCTCGAATGGCGGTGTAGGTGGTCATGGCAGGCTCAAGAGCTTCCTGGCCTCGTCGACGGAGGCGACCTCACGGCCCGTGTCTCGCGCCATCTGCGCAGCCTTGCCGACCAGATCGCCGTTCGAGGACGCCATCTCGCCGTTCGGCAGGTAGAAGTTGTCCTCGAGGCCGACGCGGACGTTTCCGCCGAGCGCCAGCGCGGCCGCGACGAGCATCCACTGCTCGCGACTGATCCCGATCACCTTCCACGTGCTGCCCTTCGGCACGTTCTCCGCCTGGTAAGCGAGCGCCTTGGCCGTGGCCGCGATCCCACCGTCGACGCCCATGATGAGCGAGAAGTCGAGAGGGTGGCGGAGCACCCCCATGTCGAGGAGCGGCTCGACGGAGGTCACGTGGCCCGTGTCGAAGCACTCGAGCTCCGGCTTGACGCCGGACTCGTTCATCTTCCGCAGCAGGTAGATGATGTCGCTGAACGGGTTCGCGAAGACGAAGTCGAAGACGAAGTCCTTCCGCTTCGGGCTGTACTTCGCGTACGTCAAGGAGCCCATGTTCAGCGCCCCGATGTGTGGTTTCTTCTCCGTGACGTGGGCCACGCGCTCGGACATCGGCAACCCGATCGCGCCGGTCGAGAAGTTCAAGAGGACCGGGCAAGTCGCCCGGATGGCGTCGGCGATCTGGCCAAAGCGCTCGGCCGAATACGTTGGCTGCCCGTCGTCCGTCCGTGCATGGATGTGGACGATCGCGGCTCCCGCCTCCCAGGCCCGCCTCGCCTCCTGGGCGTAGTCCTCGGGCGTGTACGGGATCGCGGGGCACTGCCTGCGCGTCGTCAGGGAGCCCGACATCGCGCACGTGATCATCACCTTGTCACTGGTTGCCATCTTCTCCTCCAAGCAGCCCTGCCTTCAGTCCCGCCGCTTCGACGCCCGCGGACAGCTTTCCGAGCAGGCGCCCGAGCTCCCGCCGCTCCTGTGCCGAGAGCGATCCCAGGGCCTCGCGCACGACATCGCCCGGCGTCGTCCCTACCTTCGCCGCCAAGGACCTCCCCCGCGGCGTGAGCGCCACGCGCCAGACGCGCCGGTCCTTGGAGCTGCGCTCTCGAACCGCCAGCTCCTCGCGCTCCATCCGGTCGATGATCCCGGTCAACGTCGACGCCCCGCTGTGCATCCGCGCCGCGAGGTCCCGGAGCGACATCGGCCCGTGAACCGCGAGGAGCGCCAGCGCCGCCATCTGCGGCCCCGTCACGCCGTGCCTCTGGGCGACGATCTGGGTCATCCGCCGCCCCTCGGCGTACAGGCGGAAGAGGGTCTGGGACAGGTCACTCAGTTGGGTGCCGCCCGCCTTCCCGTCCTTCGTGACGTCCTTCGTGACGTCCTTCGTGACGTCCTTCGTGCGAGAGATCATCGTTACCACGAAAGTACGTGTACGTAATATCTCGAGCGCGGAACGTCGTCAAGCGCTTTCGGAGGGCTCGGGTGGCCTCGGGGCCGCCCTCGGGCGGCCCCGAGGCCCTGCGTGCCATGGC
>JACPQR010000099.1 GCA_016190375.1 Deltaproteobacteria bacterium | reverse complement strand
CCCCGCCGCCCCAGCCTCCCGCTCCGCCGGCGCCACCCCCCGCGGAGGAGACGGCGCCCGAGGAGAGCGGCTTCCTCCTGCGAGCGCGGATCGCGTCGTCCTACCCGCTCGGGTACGCGCCCCATGCGGGGCCCGACGTCGTCATCGGGACCGTCCTGGGGAGCCTTCAGCTCCACGCGGGGCTGGCGATCACCACGCTCGGCACCTCCGAGGAGTCGACGTACGACGACGGAGAGGACTTCACGAGCGAGACGACGATCTTCGCGCTCGTCCTCAGCCCGGGCTTCTCCTACACGATGTTCCGCTCCACGGATGGCAAGGCGCACGCGTACCTCGGCCTGAGCGCGCTCGTCGGCACGCTCAACGCCTCCGGCGACGACGTCGGCGACGACGAGAGCGCGATCCTCTACGGCGGATACGTCGCGTTCGGCGGCGAGTACCGTGTCCACAGCGCGTTCGGGACCGGCCTCGAGGCCGGCTACGGCGCGATCTTCGGCAGCGACAGCGAGGGTGACTCCAACCTGACCGTCTCCATGACGGGCTTCTTCGCGGCCATCGTCGCGACGCTCTACCTGGGCGGATAGTGTTGTACCCTCCTTCCGCGTGAAGGAGCTCATCGAGAAAGCAGAGGTCCTGCAGGAGGCGCTGCCGTACATCCGGCGCTTCCGCGGGTCTCGGTTCGTCATCAAGTACGGCGGGCACGCGATGGTCGACGCCGACCTGAAGCGTTCGTTCGCGCGGGACGTGGCGCTCCTCCGCTACGTGGGCCTGAGCCCCGTCGTCGTCCACGGCGGCGGCCCGCAGATCGGCGAGATGCTCGACCGCCTCGGCATCCAGACCCGCTTCGTGGACGGGCAGCGAGTCACCGACGAGGAGACCATGCGAGTCGTGGAGATGGTCCTCGGCGGCGGAGTCAACCAGGAGCTCGTGGGCCTCATCTGCGAGCATGGCGGGCGGGCCGTCGGCCTGTCCGGCCAGGACGACCGCTTCATCGTCGCCCGGCGCGTCGAGGCGGCGGTCGACCTCGGGCGCGTCGGCGAACCGACCGAGGTGCGACCCGACGTGATCGAGAGGCTCCTCGCGGGCGACTTCCTGCCGGTGATCGCGCCGATCGGGGTCGACGCCGACGGCGGGCCGCTCAACATCAACGCGGATACCGTCGCGTCCAAGGTCGCACAGGCGCTCCGGGCCGAGAAGCTCATCCTGATGACCGACACCGCGGGAGTCCGGGCGGCCGACGGCCGGCTCCTCGGGTCCCTGGACACCGCGCGGGCCCAGGCCTTGATCGCGGACGGCACGATCTCGGGCGGGATGATCCCCAAGGTGCGCTTCGCTCTCGACGCCGTGGCGAACGGGGTCGGCAAGGTCCACATCGTCGACGGCCGCACCAGGCACGCGGTGCTCCTGGAGATCTTCACGGACCAGGGCATCGGGACGGAGGTCGTCGAATGAGCGAAGAGAGGGGCCTGCTGGAGGCGGCCGAGCGGTACTTGACACGCAACTACCGGCCGGCTCCGGTCGTCTTCGCGCGAGGAAGGGGCTGCGAGCTCTGGGACGTGGACGGCAGGCGCTACCTCGACCTGTGCGCGGGCATCGCCGTGTGCGTGGTGGGTCACTCGCACCCGGTG
Source organism: Deltaproteobacteria bacterium (assembly GCA_016190375.1). Taxonomy (GTDB): domain Bacteria; phylum Myxococcota_A; class Polyangia; order JACPQR01; family JACPQR01; genus JACPQR01. The sequence goes on along the minus strand of JACPQR010000099.1, from coordinate 63,052 downwards.
GTGACCGAGGCGATCGCGCGGCAGGCCGGGACGCTCGTCCACGTGTCGAACCTGTTCCACAACCCCCTTCAGATCGAGCTGGCCTCGAAGCTGTGCTCGAGGTCGCTCGGTGGGCGCGCCTTCTTCTGCAATTCGGGCGCGGAGGCCAACGAGGCGCTCCTCAAGATCGCCCGGCGCACGATGCAGAAGGTCCGCGGCCGGCCAGAGCGCGTCGAGATCGTAGCGATGCTCGGCTCGTTCCACGGCCGGACCATCGGCGCGCTGTCGGTCACGGGCCAGGCCAAGTATCGCGACGGATTCGGCCCGCTGTGGCAGCCCGTGAAGTTCGTACCCTACGCCGACCTGGGCGCTCTCGAGGCCGCCGTCTCCGACCGCACCTGCGCGGTCCTCCTGGAGCCCTTGCAAGGCGAGGGCGGAATCGTGGTCCCGCCGCCCGGGACTCTGCGCGCGATCCGCGAGCTGTGCACGAACCGCGGGGCTCTCATGCTCCTCGACGAGGTCCAGACCGGCATGGGACGGACCGGGTCGCTCTTCGCCTACCAGCGGAGCCTCGCCGACGATCCCCCCGACGGCCTGTCGGTCGCCAAGGGCCTCGCGGGTGGCGTCCCGATGGGAGCGATCCTCGTCACCGAGGAGCTGGCGCGAGGCTTCGAGCCGGGCACGCACGCCTCGACGTTCGGCGGCAACCTCCTCGCGAGCGCCGCCGCTCTGGCCACGCTCGAGGTGATCGACCGCGAGCGGCTCTGCGAGCGCGCCGGGTCGCTCGGCGAGCGCCTCCGCGTCGCGCTCGAGGGTCTGGTCGCCGAGCGACCGGCCGTCGCCGTCGCCGCTCGAGGCGAGGGGCTCCTGCAGGGTCTCGTCATGGACCCCGCGATCGACACTCCTGCAGTCGTGGCCGCCTGCCGCGAGAAGGGCGTGCTCCTCTCGGTCGCTGGCGGCAACGTGGTGCGCTTCTCGCCTCCGCTCGTCGTCACCGAGGCGGAGCTCGACGAAGGAGTCGGCGTCCTCCGCCAGGTGCTCGCGTCTCCGCCGCGCGTGTAGCGGCCCGCCGTGTGATAGTATTCGCCAATTCACGACGAGAGACCTGGAAAGCCGCGGGTGTCCATCGACGCCGTGCCGAAGGTCGCGGGGGGAGTCGACTTCCGTAGCCTTGCCCTGTCGGCGACGGAAGGCTTCGTGCTGTCGCGGGTGGACGGCACGACCAGCGTCGCCGATCTCTGCCAGGTGACCGGGCTCGGGGAGCCTGCGACCATGGCGGCCCTCGAGCGGTTGGTCGAGGTTCGTGCAATCCATCTGGGCGAGGCCGCGCCGGCGGCCCGTCAGGCCGCGCCGGCCGCACAGGGGGCCGCACCCGACCCGCCGCCCGCTCCCGCCGACGGGCCGAGGTACGACCCGAAGGAGCTCGACGAGCCAGACGTCGAGCTCGAGCCCGACCGCCGCAAGCGCATCCTCGATCTGTTCTACGCGCTGCCGGACATGAACTTCTACGACCTCCTCGGCGTCGAGCCGAAGGCGGAGCGCAAGCAGATCCGCGAGGCCTACTTCGCGAAGTCGAAGGAGTTCCATCCCGACACGCTGTACCGGCGCAAGATCGGCACCTTCAAGGAGAAGCTGGAGGTCATCTTCCGATCCTTGACGCAGGCCTACGACGTCCTGACCAGCAAGAACCAGCGCGTCGACTACGACGCGTACATCGCAGAGCAGATCAAGTCCCGCGAGATCGAGCGCCAGATGCGCGAGGCCGAGGCCGAGGCGGAGCGGATGGAGCGCGAGCTGGTCGAATCGGTCAGGCGCGCGCGCCGGCAGGCCAAGACGAGGCGAGCGGCCGAGGCCCGACGCCGCGCCGTCCTGGCCCAGAAGCTCGCCGGCCTCTCGGGGCGCATGATCGTGCGGCCCGAAGCGGCGGCAGCCCCGAGGCCGAAGCGGTCGGCCGCCGAGACCGCCGCCGAGGTCCGCAAGCTCCTGTCGGGCAGCTCGCAGGTGGAACGGATGGTGAAGGCCAAGGGCCACGTCGAGGCCGCTCGCGCGGCGCTCGAGCGCCAGGAGCACGTGGCGGCCGCGAATGCCTTCAGGCTGGCGATGACGCTCGACCCGCGGAACAAGGAATGGGCCGACGAGTTCGCGAAGGCGAGCGCGCTGGCGGCGCGAGACCTCGCGGAAGGCTATGCGAAGCAGGGCAGGTACGAGGAGCAGCTAGGGCACTTCGATCTCGCCTGCGAGCACTACTGCAAGGCGGCCGAAGGCAACCCCGAGAACGTGCCGTGGGCCGAGCGGGCCGCGGCCATGCTCGTCCTCGTGAAGGGAGATCTCCACAAGGCGCAGGAGCTCGGCACCCGAGCCGTGCTCAGGAGCCCGAAGGACGTGCAATGCCGGCTCACGCTGGCGAAGGTGTTCCTCGAGGCGGAGTTGCCCAAGAACGCCCGGCGCGAGATCGAGGCGGCCATCGAGATCGACCCCAAGAACGATGAGGCCCTCGAGCTCGCGAAGCTCGTGAAGAAAAAGCTGTGACAGCGTGCTTTTTTTGAGCCAGTGTTGCCCCTTGGTGACGGAAGGAAGCGAGCAGATCGAATGGAAAAGGTAATCGGCATCGACCTCGGCACGACGAACTCCTGCGTCGCGATCGTCGAGAACGGCACGCCGACCGTGATCCCGAACCGCGGCGGCTACAAGACCACGCCCTCGATGGTCGCGGTGACCGAAGCCGGCAAGAGGCTCGTGGGGCACATCGCCAAGCGACAGGCGATCACCAACGCGGAGAACACCGTCTACTCCGCCAAGCGGCTCATCGGTCGCAAGTGGTCGAGCCCGCAGGTCGCGAACGCCGTCGCCACCTGCGCGTTCAGGATCGTCGAGGGGCCGCACAACGACGTGCGGATCCAGCTCAGGGACCGTATCTACTCGGTCCCCGAGGTCAGCGCGATGATCTTGCAGGAGATGAAGGTCATCGCCGAGGACTATCTGGGCCAGGAGGTGTCGAAGGCCGTCGTGACCGTGCCCGCTTACTTCAACGACGGGCAGCGCCAGGCGACCAAGGACGCCGGTCAGATCGCGGGCCTCGACGTGATCCGCATCATCAACGAGCCTACGGCCGCGGCGCTGGCGTACGGCTTCGGCAAGAAGATCGACCGGATGGTGGCCGTCTACGACCTCGGGGGCGGGACGTTCGACATCTCGCTGCTCGAGATCGGCGCGCACGGCGTGTTCAAGGTGATCTCGACGGCCGGCGACACGTTCCTCGGGGGCGAGGACTTCGACGCACGCCTCATCGACTGGCTGGTCGAGGGGTTCAAGAACGAGCACGGGCTGGACCTCAAGCAGGACCGGATGGCCCTGCAGCGGCTCAAGGACTCCGCCGAGAAGGCCAAGTGCGAGCTGTCGGCGGTCAAGGAGACCGAGGTCAACCTGCCCTTCATCATCTCGAGCGGCCGCAGCGAGGCCCTGCACCTGCAGCGTCTGATCAAGCGCGAGGACCTGGAGAAGCTCACCAAGGACCTCGTCGATCGGACGATCGCGATCTGCCAGTCGACGCTGCACGAGGCCGGCATCGAGAAGGAGGAGGTCGAGGACGTGATCCTGGTCGGCGGCATGACGCGCATGCCCAGGGTCCAGGAGCAGGTCGCCGAGTTCTTCGCTCGCGAGCCGTGCAAGGGCGTTCACCCGGACGAGGTCGTCGCGCTCGGGGCCTCGATCCAGGGCTCGGCGCTGCTCGACGAGTCCACCGAGGTGGTCCTGCTCGACGTCACGCCGCACACGCTGGGCATCATGATCGTCGGCGGCTACTTCGAGGAGCTGATCCCCCAGAACACGACGGTGCCCACCGCGCGCTCGAAGATCTTCACGACCGTGCGCGACAACCAGTCGGCGGTGAAGATCCTCGTGATGCAGGGCGAGTCCAACCGTGCGGAGGAGAACGAGCTGCTCGGCGAGTTCATCCTGACGGGGCTGCGCAAGGCGCCGCGGGGGCAGGTGGAGATCGAGGTTACCTTCGAGATCAATGCGGACGGCATCGTCAGCGTGCACGCGAAGGACCTGGAGACGGGCGCGCAGCAGTCGATCACCGTCACCGCGACCTCGGGGCTGACGCCCGACGAGATCAAGGAGATGATCGCGGAGAGCAAGGAGTACTCGGTGGAGCGGCGCTCGAGCGAGGAGTTCGAGGGCGCGAGGCAGGAGGCGGAGAAGCTGCTCGGCGACATCGGCAAGCTCTTCCCCAAGGTCGAGGAGATCGTCGCCGGCAGCGACTTCGGCAAGGAGGCGATCGAGAAGGCCCGCGGCGTCCTCGACCGCGCCCGGGGGGCGCTCGAGCGCAAGGACGTCGACGCGCTCAAGGAGCAGATCGAGGCCCTCCAGCGCACGCAGCGCATGTTCAAGGGAGTTATCTCGAAGACGGGGTAGGGGGAGGTGGACGACTCCAGCGACAAGCGCGAGCCCGATTCGGTCGAGGCCATCGACGAGGCGTGGAGCGATCTGGTCAGCGAGATCGGGAGCGGCTCCATGAGCGTGCTCGGCGGTGTCGGCGTGCTGGGATCGGAGGGCGGCGGTCGAGACGGCGCCGCCGCTCCACGCCAGGCAAATCAGCCCGACGGCGTTCCCGCGGTGTCGCAGGCGCCGATCCGGTCCGTGGGATCGCCGGTCAACGTCGAGGAACCGCCGGACCCCGCCGTCGCCGCGCTGACCCTGGATTACGACGACGACGGCGCGGACCCGGAGCCGAACACGCAGGGTGCGACGGAGGAACCGGCCCTGACGCTCGACCTCGCCGAGATGGAGCACGGCCCTGCTTCCGGAGCCAACGATCCGGATCTGGCCATGGATCTGACGGAGTTTCTCGAGCAGATCCCGTCGGCGGCGATGGCGCTCGACTCGTCGCCGCCGCTGGGCTCTTCGTTCGCGGCGGACCAGCCGGCGGGCGGGGCCGAATCGCTCGGGATCTCGAGCGCCGAGGCCATCGACGCCCTCAGCGCCGTCGAGGAGGCCGGCGAGGCGGAGACGACGGCGTCGCGGATGGAAAGGGACATGCGCGCCCGCTTCGAGGTCGGCGACTTCACCGGCGCGCTCGAGGCGGCCGAGTGGCTCCTGCGCGACCGACCCGGCCACGAGGAGGCCGTGCGGTACGCGGCGAGCTGCCGCGACGTGCTCCTCCAGATGTACGTTGCCCGGATCGGCGCGCTCGACCGCATTCCCAGCGTGGCGGTCTCCCCGAGCGATCTGCCCGGCCTGGGTCTCGATCACCGCGCGGGCTTCATCCTGTCCTGCGTCGACGGGGTCTCGTCGTTCTCGGACATCCTCGACGTGAGCGGAATGCCCGAGCTGGAGAGCTACCGCATCCTCTGCGACCTCCTCCTCGCAAACGTGATCCGAGTCTGATCGGGGACACGCACCCGGTCCGCAACTCCTCACAATCACAACGCTTCCAGACATAACCGCGCGATCTGTTCCCGCGCCTGGCTTTCAGTTGCGCGAGCAGAGGGGACGGCCATGATCTGGCAGCGAATGCGCGTCGTCGTGACGGGAGGAACGGGCTTCATAGGCAGCGCGATCGTGCGGGCGCTCGTGCCCGACCATGAAGTCGTAGCCCTCACTCGCCACCCCGAGGCCGCGAGACTCCCGGGCGGTGCGCGTGCCGCCCGCTGGGAAGCGATGGCCGGGCCGCCCGAGGCCCGGGACCTTGCCGGAGCCGGGTGTGTGATCCACCTCGCAGGCGAGCCGATCGCGGCAGGGCGCTGGTCGCCCGAGCGCAAGCGGAGGATCCTCGAGTCGCGCGAGATCGGAACGCAGAACCTCATCCGAGGCCTCGATGCGGCCGGCGCGCGTGGTGGAGTCTTCGCCTGTGCGTCGGCCGTCGGCATCTATGGCGACCGCGGCGACGAGGAGCTGGACGAGTCGAGCGCGCCGGGCGAAGGCTTCCTGGCCGACGTCTGCAAGAGCTGGGAGGCCGCCGCCGGGCAGGTGCGCTCGCTCGGCTTCCGCGTCATCAACGTCCGCTTCGGCTTCGTCATCGGCCGCGGCGGCGGAGGCCTGGCCCGGATGCTCGGGCCGTTTCGGCTTGGGGCCGGGGGTCGCCTTGGGAGCGGGCGACAATGGATGTCGTGGATCCACCTCGCGGACGCCGCCGGCCTCGTCCTGCACGCCCTGGGCGAGCCGCGTATCGACGGACCTCTGAACGCCACCGCTCCCGCACCCGTCACCAATGCCGACTTCACCCGGGCGCTCGGGAAGGCGCTCCGCCGGCCCGCGGTCCTGCCCGTCCCGCGCCTCGCTCTCGGCCTGGCGTTTGGCGAGATGGCGGACGTTCTCCTCTCGAGCCAGCGCGTCACTCCGAGAAGGGCGCTCCAGACGGGCTACCGGTTTCGCCACCCCGATCTCGGCGAAGCGCTCGCAGAGGCCACCAGCGAATGAGGGGCCCGTAGCCGGCGACCCCGGTGCGGGCTAGACTTGCGAAGAGACGATGCAAGCACTCAGAGCCCACGTCGTCCTCGACGAGCCCACCGATCTGCCCGAGGGTGAGGTTGTCTACTTGCTGCCGGCCGGCGGCGATGACGACATGGACGACGCCGAGCGGGCCGCGCTTCACGCATCGCTCGACGAGAGCATTCGCCAGATGAAAGACGGCCAGCTCATCGACGCAAGCCAAGCCCTGGACGAACTACGCGCCAGCCGATGAACATCCGGTTCACGCCGAGGGCGCTGGCCGAGGCGAAACGGATCAAGGACTGGTGGGTTCGAAACAGGCCGGCCGCTCCCGAGCTCTTCGAGCGCGAGCTCGCTGCGGTGCTCGACCTCATTCGGGACATTCCCACAGTTGGCTTGCTCTACTCCCGAAGGGACGAGGCCGAGATCCGCTGGGCGCTTCTGCCGCGGACGAGAGACCACGTGTACTACACCGTCGCGTCGGACGAGGCGGCCGTGCTGTCGGTCTGGGGCGTCCGGCGGCAACGCGGGCCGAAGCTGTAGCCCGTCGTGACGTCCGGGCAGTGGCGCCTCACTGGTCGGGGCAGTCGTCGACCGCCTCGGCTCCCGCCAGCCGGCCGTCGGTCCACGCGACCGCATCGACGTGGGCGCCGTCGACGGCCGGCGCCGAATGGCCGCCCGGATAGACCACCCACTCGACGATGTTGCCCGCGGCGCACAGCGCGTCGTGCAGGCCATCGGTGCCGGCCTGCGGGATCACCTCGTCCGCCGAGGCGACCTGGGCGCGTATCGGAGGATCGGCGCACCCGCGTGGCGAGTTCAGGACGAGCGCGGCGTCGAAGTCCGAGCCGTCGATTCCGGGTGCGAAGATCGCTGCCGGGTCGGGCTCGGCGGGGAATCGCGCGACGAGGGCGCCCAGGCAGTCGGACTCGGCCCAGACGGGAACGTCGTCGACCCATGGCTCGAGGAGCAGTTCGCCGAGATCGATCCCGTGAGCGCCGGAGTAGGCGTAGGAGATGGCGGAGACCAGCGCGACGCCGGTCTGGGTCGGATTCGCGATGATCTCGTCGACGAGCGTCGGGAGCTCGCCCGGCGGGGCCTCGGGGACGACGCCGAGGCACTCGATCTCGGGGCCATACGAGGAGACCATCGCGTGCGCGGCGAGCGTCGCGTGGCCGCCCTGCGAGTGACCCGCGAAGAAGGTGAGGCTCGACGGATCCGTGAGGCCGACCTCGGCGGCGAGCGCGTGAAGGGCGCGGACCCCGTCGATCGCGGAGGCGCCCTCGGCCTCCATCACGAGATAAGGATGAGGTCCCTCGGTGCCCAGCCCGACGTAATCCGTGAGCACGGTGGCGTAGTTGTGAGCCATCCAGCCCAGCACCTGCACGATCGAGGAGCCGTCGATGCCTCCCTGGGTCATCGTGCTGGGCTCGCAGCCGTCGGCCAGACCCGTGGTGCCGTGCTGATACGCCAGCACGGGCGGCGCCGCGTCGACCTCCGGCAGCGAGGCCAGCCCCGTCGACTCGCGGATCTCGCCCTCCGGCGACTGTGTCAGGTAGCGGATCCGGTAGACGCGTGAGGCCCGCATGTTCCGGCGGTCGAGCTCCGGAACGCCGAGGAGGATGAGCACGAGGCGGATCCCATCGGGCGTCCACCGCGTGACGTACTCGTACTCGATGAGCTCACCCTGCGGCACCCAGTCGGACCACTCGTCGGAGGAGCAGACGTCGGGATCGCCGTCGGCGTCTCCATCGGCGTCGGCGTCCGCGTCCACGTCAGCGTCCGTATCCGTGTCCGAGTCCGAGTCCGAGTCCGAGTCCGAGTCCGCGTCCGAATCCGTGTCCGCGTCCGAGTCCGAGTCGACGTCCGAGTCGGCGTCGCCGTCGGTGTCGTCGTCCCCGCCCCCGCCGTTGGCGCAGCCGGCCGCGACGACGAGCATCGAAGCGAACAATCCCCGCAAGATCTCCTTCGCCATGCGAAACCTCCGGGCGAGCGCAAACGCAAGCGCGGTGCCACGGCCTCCTCGGCCCGACCGATGACGATGGACAGGGGCACGGCTCGAGCCGTAGCCACCCCGGTGGGGAGTGGAGACCCCCCGCCCTTCGCGTGCTATGTGAGTGGGCGTGACGACCCTCTACCTCCGGCAGCTCCTCGTCGGGCGCGACATCGGGCAGGGCGACTTCGTCGGCTCGCAGATGCAGAACTTCGTCTACCTGGTGGGCGATCGCGACGCGCGGCAGTGCCTCGTGGTCGATCCAGCCTGGGACGTCCGCGGAGTCCTCGACCGCGCGGCAGAGGACGAGATGAAGCTCGCCGGCGCGCTGGTCACCCACTACCACCCCGATCACGTCGGCGGCTCGCTTTTCGGCTTCCGGATCGACGGCCTCGCGAGGCTGATGGAGCTCGCGGCCTGTCCGGTCCACGTCCACCAGCTCGAGGGCGACGGAGTGCGCAAGGTGACGGGCCTCTCCGAGTCGGACCTCGTCCGCCATCACGGTGGCGATCGGGTTCAGGTTGGCGGAGTCGAGGTCGAGCTCCTCCACACGCCCGGCCACACGCCGGGCTCCCAGTGCTTCCGGACGCAGGGCGCGCTCGTCTCGGGCGACACCCTCTTCCTGCAGGGCTGCGGCCGCGTCGATCTTCCCGGCGGCGACCCCGAGGAGATGGAGCGCACCTTGACCCAGCGCCTCGCGAACCTCCCCGACGACCTCGTCCTTTACCCCGGCCACGCCTACGGCGGCGAGAGCGCGCCCATGGAAGAGGTGCGGCGCTCGAACCCCATCCTCCGGGCACGAATCGAGGGTTTCCTCGGCCGGAGGTAGTGACGGTCCGCATCTTGCTGCGGCTCGCTCCGACCGTCGCAACCTCGGAGGAATCCAACGTGAAATCCCAGGCTTTGCTCCGCCCCGGGACCACCTGTCTGACCAGAGCCGCCACCCTCCTCTGGGCCATGGCCGCGGGCTGCATCGCAGAGCCCACGACCGACAGCCACTCGGGGGCCGCGGTCGAGCCGGTCCGCGTCCGTCTGGGCCAGTTCAACATCCGGGAGATGACGACCGCGAAGCTCCTGAACGAGGACGACCGGCAGGTCCGGGCCGCGGCCGAGATCCTCTCGCGCTTCGCACCCGACATCCTCTCCATCAACGAGCTGCAGTTCGACCTGGAGGGCGTGCCCGAGGCAGGGCTCCCTGGAGCTCCCGCGGGGACGCTCCCTGGAAGCGCGTGCGAGGGAAAGAACGCGCGCCGGCTGGCAGATCGGCTCGAGGCGCTCCACCCCGAGCTTCGCTACCCCTACACGGTGGTCGCGTTAGGCAACTCCGGCTTGCCGTTCGAGGCGACCGGCGAGCTCCCCCCCGAGCTCTTGCAGCGCGGCTTCGGCGAGTTCCCCGGGCGGTTCAACGTGGCGCTGGTCTCGCGCTTCCCGATCCTCCACGACCAGGTCCGCGTCATCCACGACTTCCCATGGAGGCAGCTCCCGGGCAACCGCCTCGCCCAGGTCGAAGAGGAGACGGGGATCGTCGTTCCGGACGACTTCCCCCTCTTCGAGAAGGCGCTCGTGATCGTCCCCGTCGACGTCGACGGCGTCACCCTGCACGTGATCCTCGTCCACCCCGTCTCGTCGGGGTTCAACGACATGAACCCGCACCGCAACCACGATGAGCTCCGCGGGGTCTCGCTGTTTCTCGACGGCGCCCTGCCCGGCGTCGAGCCGCTGCCCGCCGGCGCGCGCTTCGTGATCGTCGGCGACCTGAACGCCGACCCCGAGGACGGCGAGGGCATCGCCGGCGCCGTGGCCCAGCTCTACGAGCACCCGCTGGTCGTCGCGCACTTCGCGAGCGGCGAGGGCGGAACTGCCGGCATGCACCCAGAGCGCAACAGCTTCCTCTCGGGTTGCGGCAAGGGGGACGGCACGATCGTCCAGAATCCCGCGAGCCGCCTGCAGCTCCAGCTCGACTACGTCCTTCCGTCCGTCACGATCGGCGCCCCGGTCGCCTCGGGTCTGTTCTTCCCGAGCCACGTCGAGAGCTGGGACGACTACGTCCTCGCCTGCACCGCGAGCGACCACCGCTTCGTCTGGGCCGATGTCGATCTGAAGTGATCGACGCAACCGGAGCGCCCGTCCTTCGATAACTGCAGAACGGAGGACGAGCCCGATGGTCGACCGCATCTGTCAAGACGAGGGAAACCGCTATCGCTGCCACGACAATCCTGCCGAGGCAGTCCAGTACGCACCGTCGTTCGGTCGCATGCGTCCCGAAGCGCAAGCCGAGATCACGGACGCGCTCGTCGAGCACGCGACCGACGAGCAGTTCGTTCGAGATGTCTATGCTCTTGTCACGGCACCCGGCGCCGCAGGGCTGAAGGAAGACGGCTGGCAGGCCGTCCTTGGCGCGCTCGAAGAACATCGCGACGAGGCCGCGATCGCGCGCCTTCGCGAGGTCGTGGGCGACCCGGGGTTTCAGGCAATGTCAGGGGCGGAGGCCGATGAAGAGGCCGAACGAGCAGCCGAAGGGACCGCCTTCTCGCCTTCGGCCTTCGCGGCGCGCTCGGGTGTGCGCGCCCGGGAACGTTCGAGCTGGTCCTGGACGGGGGCGGCCGAGCTCGGCATTCACGGTGCGGGCGAGGGGGCGATCGCGGGGCTCGAGCACGCCGCCATCGGGGGTGCGGCCTGGGCGGGAGGGGCAGGGGCGGCCGCTGGAGTGGGTGCGGCGGCCGGAATCCCAGTGCTTTTCGGGATTTACGCGGCGCTTCACGAGATTGCAGAGGCACACCACGAAGGTGACGTCCTAGCCGCCAACGTGCAGTACGCGCAGGGGGTCGTCGACGGCCTCGAACACAACATGGGTGGTGACCCGCCGGGCGCCCAATCACCCTCAGGCGCCCGGGGTAGCCAACGCGCCGACGAGCTGTGGGAGCGGCTGTCGCCCAGTCAGCGGGCGACGCTGCGTGCGCTCTCACCCGGCGACCGGCAGAAGGTGACCGAGGCCCTCCAAAGATTGCTTGTCGAGCGGCGGGCCATCGCGGGACGATGATGGCGGGGGCTCGAGGCAATGCGGCGGGCGAAACTGTTCACGTGTCCGAAGTGCGGGGACAGCTCACCAGTAGGCAGCAGCTGCGTTCGCTGTGACACGATGATGCTGGACGAAGCGGGCCACAAACCGCTCGAAGACATCGCTCCGCCTGCGTTGAGCGCCGCCCCGGCCAACATCGGCGGCCTTCTGGGTCTCGGTGGATACTTGACGCTCTACGGAGCGTTCCTGTTTCCGTCCGTCGCGCCGGGCCTGGCGCTCATCGGCGCCGGTGCCCTTCTTCTCGGTTTCGGTACGCTCAAGTTCCGCGTCCCGAGCAAGGGGCGAAGGCGTTTCGATGCGGCGCGGTCGGCGGCCGCCGAGCGCGCTCGCGGCATGGCCCAGGGACCAGCGGCGAGCACTGGGGGCGAGCTGGTGCGCTGCCGCGGCCGCGCCAAGGTGCTACAGCCCGTGGCGGGACCCACCGAGGCCGGGACCAAAGTAGCTGCGTGGCAAACCGCGGATGCGCGAGCGTGCGGCCGCTTCGCCATCATCGACGGGACGATCGTCGGCGTCGTCGACGACGACTGCTTCGAGGTATGGCAGGAGGGGGCCGAAGCGCCTGGGGGTGTGATCGACGATGGGTCCGAGGTCGAGGCCGTGGGACACGCGACCAGGGTTGTCGCTGACGACATCGCGTCGTTGGGTCAGAGCGGTTACCGAGGGGAAGGCCTCGTGGTGCTCTTCGACGGCTCGCAGCTCGACCCGGTACGGCTGTTCCTGCCCGGGTGAGCGCTCCGAGCAGGAGCCGAACGGTATCAGCGCGTCACCACGAGCCTCAGCGATCTCACGACCGTAAGGGCGCTCGCGGTCGCCGTCACGCCGGCGGTCACGGTGGTGCCCACCTGCTGCGGCGGGATCTCGACCAGACGCACGCGCGCCGCGGAGCTGCCCTGGCCGTTGAAGTTCACGTGACGCGAGTTCATCTGGACGCGGCCGGAGCTCGAGGCGGTCGGCGGGCCATCCAGGCCGAGCGTCAGCGCGTCCTGCACGATGACGCCGGCCGGAGTGCGCACGACGATCGGGCCCTCGAGGCGAAACCCACCGCCCGAGAAGGTCGCGTCGTACTCGATCCACAGGGCATGCGGGACCGGCTCGACGACCTGGAACGTGACCGCCGACTCCTGCCCGACCATCCCGGGTGCGGAGGCGACCTCGGTGCCGGCGACGTTCTTCACGAGGAAGTAGATCCCGAGCCCGCCGCCGACGAGCCCGAGCAGGACGAAGGTGCCGCAGCCGATGAAGACCCACTTCAGCGCGCCGCCCTTCTTCGGTGGCGGCGACATCGTCGGGGGCGGAAAAGGTGCCTGGGCCATGAGGGCGGAAGGTAGCACGCGTGTATGATTCGAGGATGGTCCGGCTCGCAGCATTCTGCCTCGCGTTCGCCGGCTGCTCGCGCGCGCCTGATCCGTCGCGCGAGCTGTCGGACGAGGAGCTCCGCGAGATCGCCCGTCGCCCGATCGAGGAGTCCGAGGTGAACCAGGTCGACGTGATCGTGGGCCGTCACAGAGGAACGCCGGTCCGCATGACCGTTCGTTGCGGAGACCTCTGCCCCGACTACTCCGTCCGGATCGTCCGCTATGACGTCGACCCCGCGACCTGCCCGCGCGTCGGCGGCAGCATCGTGCGGATGGGCGTCCCGAGCGCGGCGTCGGTCTCGCTGGTCGACATGTGCCTTCCCGCCCCGATCGCGGCCGAACAGCCGACTCGCTGGACGAGGTGATGCGCGTTGCCGCACTCGTGGTCGCCGTCGGGCTCGCGGGCTGCGGTCCGACCAGCGGCCGACGGCCGGATGCCCGCCGGGCGCCGGCTCCGCGGCCCGCACCGGCTGCCACGCCGGCTCCTCCCGCGCCGACTCCGCCCGGACCGATCGGCAGGACGCTGGCGGAGCTCGTCCCAGAACCGGCGCCCGTCTCGCAGGACCGTGGCGTCGATCCGAGCGGCCGCTTCTACTGCCGCGAGCCGTTCGTGCTCGAGCCGGGCCCCGAGGACGCGGGCTGCGACGTCGCCGACGGCATCGCGATCCGCACGAGGCTGGTCCACCTCTGGGATGCGGGATCGGTCAGCCTGTACGTCGATGGTCCGGTCGCGATCGAGCGGGTGACGCGCTGCGGTGAGCGCCGGCGTCCCCTGCCCCGGTCCGCGCTCGGCCGCAAGGTGCCCGAGCTCGCGACGGCCCCGCCGGCACAGCGACTCGGGACGGCCGATTTCGCGTTCGCCGCCTGCCGGGATCCGCGGGTGTCGGTCGAGGTGCCGACCGACACACGGCACACGATGGCCGGAGCCGTCCACCGGTTCGAGCTCGCGCGCGGCTCCGGCGAGGTGCGGGTCATCGTTGCCGGCCAGGCGGTGGCGAGCTGGCCGGTCGGTGACGGCACGATCGGGGATCGCTGCGCGCGCGGCGCGACGGTGCCGGTGCGCAGGCGAGTGGATCTCGAGGTCGCCTGCTCGGCGAATCACGCGATCGTGGCCGGCCAATCCTCGTACCTCGACCGCTGCTGGGACTGCTACGCGCGTTGCGGTCCGCGACCCGACCCGCCTCCCGGCGTCCTCTGCAGCCCCTCGGGAGGCAGCGATTTCGGCGCCCGTCGTCTCCTCGTCCCACTGGTCGGCGGAGCACCGGTGCCCGTGGAGATCCCGCTCCCTTCGAGCCGGTGATCATTCCACGACTGTCACGTCACACGGCTGTTGCTCCGAGGCTCAGCGGATGGCCGTGAGCGAGACCTCAGCGCCGTCCAGCGTCAGCTCGAAATCGGTGCGCAGCATCTGCTGCTTCACGAGCAGCACCAATTTGCGCCTGGCACCGTCGAGCTCGACATCGGCCTCGATCCTGCGCTCGGTAGGGATCTTCAGAAAGTTCTGTGCGTCGCCGATCTCCTGCCCGTCGACGAAGACGCTGTAGGTCAACCCACGGAGGATCTGGTTGTCTGCTCGAACCTCGAAGCGATGCCCGTCATGCTCGCCAACCAACTTGTCGCCCAACAAGCCCATACGCCCTCCCTTGCCTCGGTGCTGAAGCGCACCCGCGCTATTGCCATGTTCATGACGTCTTGTCCATCCCGGAAGGCCCACGGCGCAGGGCGCCGGCCGCGCGGGTGATGAGCTCACGCGCGGGCAGTCCTCCGATCTCGCCGCCGGCGATGAGCGCCGCGAGCTCGCGACGCTCGGTCTCGTCGTCCACGGCGTAGAGGCGCCCGCTCGTCGGCGGTCAGGGCCTTCGCGACGGCGGGCTGGAATCGAGCGGGCGCAGATCTCGACGACGACCGCGTCCCGGAGCTGCCGCCGGCTCCACTTGGTCTCGACCACGCGCCGCTCGAGCAGCGCATGGCTCCTGGGCTTGGCCGGCTCTTTCGATCGCGCGAGCTCCTCATCCGCAGCGAAGTTGGCGTTGCACACCCTGTCGACCGTCTCGCCGCACGGGCTTGGCCATTCTCCGGCGGCCGGCGCGTCGCACCATGGCACGCTGGCATGGGCCGCAGGCGCGCGACCGGCTCGCGAACGTTGGGAACGCGGCGCTCGCGCTGGCGCCCCCAGCGCCCCTTCACTCGACGACGGTCACCGCCCAGCTCAGCTCGTCGCCGAAGGCCGAGCCGCCGCCGTCGACCAGCCCGACCCGCAGAGTCGCCGGGCCCGCGCTGCATGGCGCGGTGAGGAGGACCGGGAAGAGCGCCGGGCCTCCGCGCGGGATCCCCCCGGCGTGCGAGTCGGCCTCGGGATCGGGCAAGGGCGCCGCCGCGCCCACGGAGAATCGATCCTCGCCGCGCGCGGCCAGCGCTGGGCCGTCGGAGAACGGCCAGGTCGCGTCGCCCCGGTTTCGCATGGCGACCGTGGCCCAGCGGCGCTCGCCGGCCCGCATCGTCTCCGGCAGGTCGTGGGCGACGACCTCGGCATCGAGGTCGGGCGCGTCGTTCCAGGTCGATGCGTTCGCGCGAGTCGTGTCGATGTAATGCCGCGCCGTCGGCCCCCACGACTCCGCGTGCAGGTTCGCCCAGGTCCCGCATGGACCGCGATCGTCGGCCCCGTACTCGACGGGCTCGGCCTCGAAGATCCCCGAGCCCTCGCCGGTCTCGTTCCAGGAGTCGATGTACAGGCGACGCGAGCCGTCGCGCGCCGCCAGCGCCTGCGCCCAGGCGTCGTCGTAGTTGCCGCCGCCTACCCGCGGAAGGTAGAAGGCGTTCGTCGTCGGGTTCCAGAAGCCGGCCTCGATGTTCAGCGTTTCTCGCCCGTCGGCGTCGCGGCCGCCGGAGAAGAAATGCTCGGGCGGCCCGAACATGAGCGTGATCTCGTCGACCTCGGTGTACAGCCGCCAGTCGTTGGGGTGGGCGACGAGGAACGGCTCGGCGCCGAACTCCGCCGCGAAGCGCTCCTTGATGTCGCGGATCGCGGCGTCGTCTTCGCCGTCGATGGTCACCGAGTGCCAGAGCGCCACGAGCGGTCGCCCCTGGGTGCGCGCCTCGCCGAAGGCCGCCGCTCGAGGCCCGAGCTCCTCGGCCGCGGCCTCATGGAAGGCTCGCGCGAACCCGTAGAGGTGCTCGCGGCCCTCCTCGGTCGACAGGTCCAGCGTGCGCCCGGTCGCCTGGGCGTAGAAGTCCGCGAGGATGGCGGTGTCGACGAGCGGGAAGAGGCGCGGCGGTGCCCAGCCCTCGTCGAGGAGCTCACGGGCAGCGGTGAGGACCGCGACGACGTTGCGCCAGCGGTAGCCTGTGGGCCCCTCGCCATCGATCGTGTCGAGCTGCAGGCCCACGAGATCGATCCGGGCGTCGAGCTGGTCCACGAGCTGGCCGCGGGCCCAGGCCACCGATCCGTCCCAGGTCTCGAAGCCGCCAACGGGTCGCCACGGGCTGTCGCAGGTCCACCCGCTTCCGGTGAACCACGTGAACATCCAGGTCCCGACCGTGTGCTCCGCGGGATCGAGGTCGCGGCCGGGGAGCGGCCCGGCATCCCCCACGCTGACTTCGACCGCGACCGGACCGGTCGTCACGCCCGCGCCGTCACGCGAGATCACCTCGACGTCGATCTGCTCGCCGGGCTGCCGCGCGAGCAGGTACGCGAAGACGCCCCGGTCCGCGTCGAATCGAGCCCCTCGCGCGGAGCCGTCCACCTCCACGGCCACGGCGCCGTCGGGCAGAGCTCCCGTCACGACGACGAACGCGCTCGTGGTCGCGAATGGGCCGACAGTCGAGATTGCCAGCTCGCGTGGCGGTGGGTCGTCGGCGCACTCGGGCCGCGCGGCGTCACGCCCTGCATCGACCTCGACCTCGCCGGCATCGCCGCCGTCGCGCCCGACCTCCCCGCCGTCGACGAGAGCCGAGTCGTCGTCGTCACCGCAGGAGCAAGAGGCGAGGAGCGCGAGCGAAGCGAAGCGGAGGCGCGTCATCCGCGCGAGTCTACACGCGCGCTGCTCAGGCGGCGTAGCGGCGGGAGATCGCCTCGTGGACGAGCCCGAGGCCGCGCTCAGGCGCTATCATCAGCCACATGCGCTGCGGCGTGCCGGCCCGCTTCGGGACTGCGAGTCGGGGTGCTTCCAGGACACCACGTCGGCGATCATTCGAGGCGACAGCGTCGCAGGGGTGCCCACGCCGCGGGTCGCGCTCGGTAGCCCATACTCGTTCGTGGCCGACTACCTCCGGCGGGAGCTCGCCTCACGCTCGCTTGCGGTTCGCAACGCGCTCGGCCACTTTTACGACTTCTTCATGGACGATGGCTCTTCGTCCATGACGGACGGTCGCGCCTACTGGGAGCTCCGCTCCTCGAGCGCGCGGAGGCGCTGGCGGAGATCCTCGATGGCCGCATCGGTTTCGCGGCGATTCTCGAGGGTCGCGTGCACGGCTCGCGCGAGCATCACGATCTGCTGGGCGAGGTCCCGCAGCGCGGTCTCGATGACCTCCAGTCGAGCGTTGGTTGCTCGCTGCTCCTCCTGCAGGCCGTCGAGCCTGGCGTTGGTGGCCCGCTGCTCCTCGCGCAAACCCGAAACCTCGGAGCGTAGGCCCGAGATCTCCGAGCGGAAGTCGTCCCGGAGCCCGCGCAGGTCCGTCCGCAGCAGCTTCAACTGCTCGACGACCAGATCCTGCACCTGCCCATCGCCCATCGGCAGTCACGATAGCAGCGCCAATGTGGCCCGTCAAAGGCGAGGCCGCTCGGGGCGAGGTCGGGGCCACGGAGGTTCGGGCTCGCGCCTTTCTCGAGCGCGCCCTCGACACCGAAGCGCGCAACGTCAGGCTCTGGGCGTCACACGCTCCCGAGCCCCAGATGACGCGCGTCGAGCCGCTGACTCGACACAGCTTCCCGGATTCCCGCAACGGGCGGCGAAACCCCGACCTTGCGGGCGTACTCGAGCAGGGTGGCCCGGACCGATCCCTCGGCGAGGATCTCGGCCGACAGCCCGATCTCGAGCTCGATGGCGGTAATGAACTGCCAAAGCACCCGGGTCGAAGGTACGCGGGTACGGGGCGGGACGGGCAACCGTGCGCCGGTACTGCAGCGGCTACGGATCGCAACCCACGCCCGCGTCCTCGCCGTGGCCGCAGTTGTGGATCCCCCATCCGTTGAACGGGCACGCCGCCAGCGTCGCCTCGTTCCCGACGCAAGCGACGTTGTCCATCCAGATCTGGCCAGCGCCCTGGCCGAAGGTGGCAAACGAGTACGCGACGCCGCCCGTGTAGCCGAGCTGCGTGCACGCGACCCGAGCGTCGCTCGCCTCCCACAGATCGTCGCAGACGGTGCCCCACTCGCCCCCGTGGAAGATCTCGACGCGGCCCTCGCGCTCGTTCGCGCCCCCGACGAGGCGCAGGTCGCCTTCCACGTCGCCCTCGCAGATCACGCCGGCGTCCTGCGTGTGGTCGCAGTCGGTCTCGCCCCAGCCGCCGAAGGCGCAGGCGTCGAGCCGTGGCTCCTCGCCCGTGCACTCGACCTCGTCCATCCAGATGGGATCGGCGCCCTGCCCGTACGCTCCTTCGGCCACGGCCGTTCCTCCCCGATGTCCGAGCTGGCGGCAGACGACGGCCGCGTCCTCGTCGCTCCAGGCATCGTCGCAGACCGTGCCCCACGTCCCGTCGCGGCGGATCTCGACGCGCCCTTCGAGCTCGCTCGGTCCGCCCGCGAGGCGGAGCTCTCCGTCCTCGAAGGGGACGCAGACCACGCCCGCGTCCTCGCCGTGGCCGCAGTTGTCCAGGCCCCAGCCGCCGAATGGGCAATCGGCGAGGCCCTCCTCGGCGCCGGTGCAGTTGACGTCGTCCATCCAGATCGGATCCAGGCCCTGTCCGAAGGCGGCCGACCCGCGCGCCGAGCCCCTCTCGAAGCCGAGCTGCCGGCAGACGACACCGGCGTCGAGGTCGTCCCAGCCGTCGTCGCAGACCGTGCCCCACTGGTCGTCGTGGAGGATCTCGACACGGCCCTCCGACTCGGTCGCGCCGCCAGCGAGGCGCACGTCTCCGTCGACGTCCACCGCGGTGCAGATCACTGACGCGTCCTGGTCGTGGTCGCAGCCCTCGGGCTCCCAGCCATCGAACGAGCAGTCGACGAGCTGCGCCTCGTCCCCGGCGCAGTCGACCCAGGCCAGCCAGATCGGGTCGGCGCCGCTGCCGTAGGCGGCTCCTCCGACCGCCGTGCCGTCCAGGTAGCCGAGCTGGGCGCAGACGACCTGCGCGTCCGCGTCGTCCCAACCCTCGTCGCAGATCGTGCCCCACTCGCCGTCGTGGAGGACCTCGACCCGGCCCGAGAAGCGATCGGGGCCGCCGACCAGACGAAGCTCTCCGTCCGGCGGTGGCTCGTCGCAGACGACTCCCGCGTCCTCCCAGTGCGAGCAGTTGTCCATCCCCCAGCCGCCGAACGGACAGTCGGCCAGCCGGTCCTCCGCGCCGCCGCAGTTGACGTCGTCCATCCAGATGGGGTCGGCGCCCTGTCCGAAGGCCGCCGACTGGCGCGCCGATCCGCCCGTGAAGCCGAGCTCGCGGCACACGACCTGGGCGTCCCGGTCGTCCCAGCCGTCGTCGCAGACCGTGCCCCACTCCTCGTCGTGGAAGATCTCGACGCGTCCTTCCCACTCGCCGGTGCCGTCGGCGAGCCGGACCGCGTCCGGCCGCAGGCAGCGGCCCGAGAGGCACTGCTGGCCTTCGTCGCAGACGACGCCGCAGTCGCCGCAGCTCGTCGGGTCCACCTCGAGGTCGACGCAGCCGAGCTCGTCCGGGCCGTTGCAGTCCTCGAAGCCCGCGCGGCACACCGTGCCGCACCCGTCGGGCCAGCACATCGCGATCTCCTGCTCGCCGGCCCCGCACACCACGTCGCAGGCCCCGCAGTGGAGCGGATCGCGCGTCAGGTCCGCGCAGCCGCCGTCGCAGTCGGCCAGCTCGCCGCAGTCGTGCACGCATTCGCCGCCCTGACAGCTCTGGTCCTCGCCGCATTCGGTCGTGCAGTCGCCGCAGTGGCTCGAGTCGCTCTCGAGGTCGGCGCACTCGCCGTCGCACCAGAGCTCGCCCTCGCCGCAATCCTCCGGCCCTCCGTCCGCGTCGCCGTCGGCGTCGGCGTCCGCATCGGCGTCGGCGTCCGCATCGGCGTCGGCGTCGGCGTCTGCGCCGGCATCGGAGCCCGGCGGATCCGTCCGCGAGTTGGCGCATGCCACGAGGAGAGAGGCCAGGACGACCATGAAGAAGCTGCGAAGCTGCACGACCTCGTCTCCCTTCCGGCGAGCACCCGGCCATCCGCCGCGGGCCCGCCCCGGACCCAGAGAATGCCTCGGTCTCTCGCCGCTCGCCAGGGGTCGGATCACGTCATGTCATCCTCGACGCTGTCTGGGACCGACGGACGCCGGAGGGGACGTCGGTGCATACGAGCGATGACGGCTCCCAGACGCAGGCGGCTGCCCAGAACAGGGAGTTTCCCGTCGACGCTGAATCGATCCGGCGACTGCCACGTCACAGGTGCCATGCCCAGGCTTGGCTTCTCGTTTGCGATCCTCTCGGTCGCCTGCGCCGGTGCCTCGAACAACATCGTCGTCGATCAAAGGCACACCCAGACGACGGTCGACGCCCACCAGGAGGTCCACGTCGACCAGCGTGTCCACCAGGAGATCCGCGTCAATCAGGAGGTCCACCAGGACGTGCGCGTCGGCGGGGGCCCCGGCGGCGAGGTGGTGCCCGGGGGAGCGCCGGGAGCGATCGCGGTCTGCCCGGGCCTGAGCGTCGAGGACGCGGGCGAGACGCGGTCCGGCCGCGCGCTCGCGATGGCGCTGTTGCAGGTGTCGGCCCGACCGTGGGTCGACCTCGCCGTGGACGGCGTCGCCCAGGGCCGGACTCCGCTCGTGGCCGTCGGCGTCGAGGCAGGCCCGCGCGAGATCACGCTGACCCATCCTGGCTACGCCTGCACCTTCCGGCTGCACGCCCACGCGGGGCGGAGGTACTCGATCTCGGCCGACGTCGAGGTCGCCGTGGCGATCGACCGCTAGTCACCTGCTGCGACTTGGCAACGCCCCATCCGCGGTGCTACGCACCGCTACGCGAGATGAGGCGAGCCTACATCGAAGAGCAGAAGCGCGAGCACGGGCGGAAGGCGATCGCCGTGCTGCCGGTCCACTACCCGAAGGAGATCCTGACCGCCATGGACGTCCTGGCGGTGGAGATGTGGGGGCCGCCCGGTCCGCCGCGCGGGGCAGAGGCGGGGAGGCTGCAGACCTACGTCTGCGCGGTCGCGCGCAACGCGCTGGCCTTCATGGCCTCCGGCAAGGCGGACGTCGTGGACGCGGTCCTGTTCCCGCACACCTGCGACTCGATCCAGGGCCTCGCGACGCTGCTTCCCGACTTCGGCGGCTGGAACAAGCCAGCCCTGCGCTACCTCCATCCGAAGGGAGAGGCCCGTCCCAGCTCGCGTGCATTCGTCGAGAAGGAGCTCGTGAGCCTCGCGACGGATCTCGAGAGCGTCACGGGCCGGCCGCTCGACACGGAGCGGCTCCGCTGGGCGATCGCGCTCCACCGCGAGATCGACGGGCTCAAGGCGCAGCTCCTCGCGGGACGGCCGCGGCTGCCGATGGACGACGGTGCCCTGTACGCCCTGCTTCGCCGCGGCGAGTACCTGTGGCCCGAGGAGCACCTGGTCGAGCTTCGCGCGGCGAGGGACCAGCTCCGCGCCGACCCGGTCCAGACGGGCGTGCCGGTCGCGATCACGGGCTACGTCCCCGAGCCGATGTCGATCTTCGCCACGTTGAACGGCGCGGGCGCGTTCGTCGCCGCGGACGACTACGCCGCGATCGGCCGGCGCGTCGTGCCCCAGGACGGCCCCGTCGAGGGCGACCCGTTCGCCGTGCTCCGCGATCGGACCTTCGCGGCTCCGCCGTGCCCGACGCGGGCCTCGGACCCGCGGATTCGCGCCCGACACCTCGAGAGCCTCTTCGGCCGCACCGGCGTCAAGGGCGTGATCGTCCACGAGCCCAAGTTCTGCGAGCCGGAGCTGTTCGACGTCCCCGCGGTCAAGCGGAGCGCGGCGGCTCGCGGGCTTCCGCTCCTCCTCCTCGAGGGCGAGCTGGAGCTGGAGCTATCGGCCCAGACCGTGACTCGCATCGAGGCGTTCGTCGAGATGGTCTCGACAGGGAGGGCCGCATGATCACCCGGAGGATCCAGTACGAGCTCGCGGGCCGTGTCTTCGGGCCGGCGCTCCTGTCGTTCGAAGCCTGGCAGAAGCGCCTGAAGCGACGCGGAAAGAAGCGAGGCCCGAGCCCCTTCGGCCCGCCGCTCGAGTCGGTCAAGAAGCTCAAGGAGGTGATGTCGCTCCACTACCTCGAGGGCCGCTACGCCGATGGCGCCGTCCCCGTCGCGTGGGTCACGAGCGGCTTCCCCGTGGAGCTCTTGCGGCCGCTCGGCTTCCACACCGTCTATCCGGAGAACCACGGCGCCCTGTGCGGCGTACAGCGGATCGTGCCCGAGCTCTCCGACGCGGCAGAGAAGGAAGGCTGGTCGCGGGATCTGTGCAGCTACGCGCGCACGGACCTGGGCTCGGTCCTCCTCGGCAAGACGCCGGCGGGCCGGCTGCCGAAGCCGGACCTGCTCGCTTGCTGCACGAACATCTGCCAGACGGTCCTGTACTGGTACCGCTGCCTGGCCGACCACTTCCGCGTGCCGCTGGTCCTTCTCGACACGCCGTACGTCTATGGCGAGGCGCGGCCGCACCACCTCGAGTACGTGCGCGACCAGCTCGGCGAGCTGATCGAGGTCGTCGAGAAGCTGACGGGCAAGCGCGTCGACATGGACGAGATCGTCGGCATCGTGCGCAAGGCGCGCGAGGGCACCAGGCTGTGGGGCGAGTGCCTCGCGACCGCCAGGGCGCGCCCCGCGCCGTGGACGGGCATCGACGGCTTCTTCCACCTCGCCCCGATCGTGACCCTCCGCGGCAGCGAGGAGTGCAACGCCTACTACCGGTTGCTCCTCGACGAGCTGGGCGATCGCGTCAAGCGCGGGATCGGCGGGATCGTGGACGAGCGGCGCCGCCTGCTGTGGGACAACCTTCCGATGTGGTACGGCGTCCGGGAGCTGTCGACCCTTCTGGCGGAGCGCGGCTTCAACTTCGTCTGCACCACGTACACGAACGCCTGGGCAGAGGCCGGAAGCCGCATCGACCCCGCTGATCCCATGGGCTCGGCCGTCCTCGCCTACACTCACATCATCCTGAACCAGGACCTGCCGAACCGGCTCGACATCATGCGGCGGCTGTCGAAGGACTACTCGGTGGACGGGGCCGTCCTGCACAGCGACCGCTCGTGCAAGCCGTACTCGATCGGACAGATCGACCTCAAGGAAAGGCTCGCCCGAGAGCTGGGCATCCGCGTCCTCATCCTGGAGGCGGACCACAACGACCAGCGCGCCTGGTCCCCGGAGCAGGGCAACACCCGCCTCGGCGCCTTCATGGAGTCCTTCTCTTGAGCGATGCCGTCGCGATCGGCGTCGACTGCGGGTCGACGACCACCAAGGCAGTCGCGATCGACTCCGGCGGCCGGATCCTCTACAGCGTCGTCGAGCGCTCGCACCCTCGCATCGAGGAGCAAACGGAGCGCTGCCTCGCGCTCCTCAGGGAGCGAACGGGAGCCGCCGCCTCGGTCCCGATCGGCGCGACGGGCTACGGGCGCAAGCGCATCGCCGCCAGCCGGGTTCTGACCGAGATCACCTGCCATGCCCGGGGAGCGTTCTTCCACACCGGCAAGGCCTGCACGCTCGTCGACATGGGCGGCCAGGACACGAAGGTCATCCGCGTCGGGCCCGGCGGGGACGTCCAGGACTTCGCAATGAACGACAAGTGCGCGGCGGGAACTGGCCGCTTCCTCGAGGTGATCCTCGCGCGTCTCGAGGTCCCGCTGGACGAGATCGCGCAGCGAGCCGCGGGCGAAGCGCGCCCGGTCTCGATCTCGAGCACCTGCACCGTGTTCGCCGAGAGCGAGGTCATCTCGCTCGTGGCGCAGGGCGAGCCCGTCGCGGGGATCCTCGCTGGCCTGCACAGGTCGCTGGCGTCGAGAGTCGCATCCCTGGCCGGCTCGATGGCGGCGGACGCCGACGTCCGGATGAGCGGCGGGGTCGCGAAGAACGCGACGATGGTCGAGGCGCTCGGCCGAGCGCTCGGTCGGCCCATCGGCGTTCTTCCCGATCCTCAGCTCGTCGGGGCGCTCGGTGCGGCGCTCTGGGTGCGCTGAGGAATCAGAGCTTCGTATCGTGTTTTGCGAGACGTTTACCGAACGAGCTGGCGGGCCGTGTCAAGGTGCCTCCATGAGCTCGACCGGCCTGCGAAGGAGAGCGACCTCGTTCGGATGCTCGATTCTGCTGACTTGCTGTGCTTCCCGCTCCGGGATCGAACGACATCCTGGTGCGGACGAGGCCACAGCCACCGCCGGCGACCGCACGGCCGGTGCCAATCCCGCCGCGGGCACCGCGCGGCCCGACGGACTCCGCGACGCGCACGTGCAGTCGGCGGGGCCGGGACCTGCCGCCGATGCGCCGCCCGCCGAAACGCGACCCGGATCGGACGCGCGGCGACCCGCACGAGGCGGCGAGCCGCGTTCTCGCAGCACGAGCGAAGGCATCGATCTGTGCGCGCGCGCCTGCGCGAGGATCGAGCGGTGCTCGCCGGGCTTCGACGTTCGGCGCTGCGACTCCGACTGCCGGAGAGAAGACGGCGGCGCTGGTGGCTGGGCAGGCGCCTTCTACGGCTGCTTGTCACGGCTGTCTTGCGCGCAGATCGATCGCTCGCTGGCAATGAACCAGGGCCCGCTGGGCTGGTGCATGCAGGGCGTGATACGGCGCTGAGGAGCGCAGCCCAGGGAAGGTCCGAGAGCTCGCGCCCGTACCAGGGGCAGCATGTTCTCTCGATTCACGAGTCTTCTCGCGCTCATCCTGGTCCTCTCCTCCTGCGTGGGCCCGCGCCGAGTCGGGGGCGGCGGCGACGACGACGATTCCGCCGATGGTGACGCCGACGTCGACTCGGACGGCGATTCGGACGCCGACTCGGACGCAGACGCGGACTCCGATGCCGACACGGACACCGACTCGGACTCGGACTCCGATGCCGACACTGACACCGACTCGGACTCGGACTCCGATGCCGATGGCGACATCGACGCCGATTCGGACGGCGATGCGGACCCTTGCGACGACGACCGCGACGGCGACGGTTTCGTCGACGAGGACTGCGGCGGAACGGACTGCAACGACCGGGACGACGAGGTGTATCCCGGAGCGCCCGACGGCGTCGGCGGCGGCTGGGAGTCCGAGACCGTCGCGACGAGCGGGTCGGCGTACTACCCGAAGGTCGCGATCGACTCCGATGGCTCGCATCATGTGTCCTTCGTGGGCTGGAACTCGAACCAGGCGCGCTACGAGCTGCACTACGCGACCGACGCCGACGGCGACTGGTCCGACGTGCTGCTCGACTCGTCGTCTTCCGCCTACTCGCTCCTGAGCGGGATCGCGGTCGACGCCGGCGGCTCCGTGCACATGGTCTGGGACGTCTTCGACGGGAACCTGGGGAGCGTTCGTTACGCCACGAACGCGAGCGGAGTCTGGGTCGTCACTGGAATCGCGACCGGCGGGTACGTGACGCTCGCGGTCGACGGCGACGGGGATGCGCACGTGGGGTTCGCCGCCAACGACGCCCAGGGGCTCCTCGAGCTCTGGTACGCGACCAACTCCTCTGGACGCTGGCAGAGCGAGGCGGTCGACACGACGGGTTCGTACAACGGCTACTATCCGCAGATTGCCGTCGACGAGGACGGCGCGGTGCACCTCGCCTACGTCGACGGCTCCGAAGGCGCCAATCTGCGCTACGCGAACGACGCGGCGGGCTTCTGGGTGACGGAGACCGTCGTTACCGGCGCCGGCTGGTACCCGTCGATGGCGCTCGACGGTGACGGGGTGCCGATCGTCGCGTACGGCGGACCCGATCAGGCTGACGGCGTCACGACCGCCGATCGGGTGGCCGGAGACTGGGACGCCGAGACGCTGGACGCCGGAGCGGGCATCTACGCCGATACCAGCGTCGCGTGGGACGGCGAGTCGGCCCTGGTCGCGTACTCGAGCTTCGACACCGGGATCGTCGAGGTCGCTACCCGAGACGGCGGCGCCTGGGACTTCGAGCAGCTCGGGAACGGCTACGACCCCAACGTCACCGCCGGGCCCGACGGCGCCGCGGTCGTCCACATCAGCACCGACTACACGCAGGTGCTCCTGTGGGCCCGCCAGGATCCGGACGGTGTCGACCAGGACTGCGACGGCCGGGACGGCTGAGGCGCCGAGCTCGACTCGTTGCGCTCTCGCCGGCGAGCGGCGGGTGATACCATGACACGCATGGCATCATGCGCGCGGCTTGCCCTGGCTCTCTTGGTAGTTCCGATCTCCTCATGCGGCGGCGTGACCGCGAGGAGCGGGGATGCGGGAGCAGACGGCGATGCCGACGCGGACGCGGACGCTGATTCCGACACCGATTCGGACACCGACTCCGACTCCGACACGGACTCCGACTCCGACTCCGACTCGGATTCAGACGCCGATGGCGACGTTGACGGTGACGGCGACGCGGACGGCGATGCCGACGGGGATTGCGCCGACTGCGAGGAGATCGAGTGCTGCGACGACCCGTACGGCCGGGGGCGCGGGCCCGGTTGCACGAGCCTCGCCACGGACGAGTTCAACTGCGGTGCGTGCGGCGAGCCGTGCGACGAGCTCGAGACCTGCACCGATGGCGAATGCGCTTGCCCTGTCGAAGCCGCGGGCATCGCGGAATGCGGGGGTGTCTGCATGGACGTGAGCGAGGATCCGGCGAACTGCGGCGACTGCGAGGTCGTGTGCGAGGAGGGCACCGAGTGCGCCGGCGGTGAGTGCATCCCCGAGGAGTGCGTCGACGTGAACTGCGGCGAGGGCTCTACCTGCTGCCGCGATCCCTGGGGCCAGGGCCAGGCCGGCTGCACGAGCCTCCTGCAGGATCCCGAGAACTGCGGCGAGTGCGACACGAGCTGCGGGCCGGCCGGGATGTGCGAGAACGGCGAGTGCTTGTGCTATCAGGACCCCGGGGCCCTCGAGTGCGACGGACGGTGCGTCTACTCGCTGACGGATCCGGACGACTGCGGCGAGTGCGGCGTTGAATGTCCCGACGAAGCGCCGCGCTGCATCAACGGGGACTGCACGACCTGCGACGAGCAGGGACTCGACGACTGCGACCTGCCGTACTGCGTCAACCTCGACTGGGACGCGCAGAACTGCGGCACCTGCGACAACGTCTGCGGGGGTCAGACTCCCTACTGTGCCCTGGGTGACTGCGTGAGCTGCGAGTCGCAGGGTCTGGACGACTGCGACCTCGGCTACTGCGTGAACCTCGACGGCGATCAAGGCCACTGCGGTGACTGCGACGTCGCCTGCGGGGAGGGTACGCCCATGTGCAGCCAGGGCGACTGCGTGAGCTGCGGGTCGCTCGGGTACCTCGACTGCGGCGGGTACTGCGTCTACTTCCGGATCGACCCGAACAACTGCGGCGGCTGCAACATCCGGTGCGCCCTGGGCGAGCAGTGCGTCGACGGCGAGTGCGAGGCGGGAGAGTGCGACGAGGTGTGCCAGTGGCAGGTCTGCTGCGAGTCGCCATGGGGCGGCGACGAGCCCGGCTGCACCGACATGAACTCCGATCCATCCAACTGCGGCGAGTGCGGCAACGACTGCGGCGGTGCTGGAAGCTGCAGCTACGGCGAGTGTGATTGCAACGTGCAGCCCGGCGTGGTCGAGACGTGCGAAGGCGAGTGCACGTACCTGGGCGGCGACGAGAACTGCGGCGACTGCGGGAACGCGTGCCAGGGCGAGACGCCGCGCTGCTTCAACTACGAGTGCTCGAGCTGCGAGGCGGTGGGGCTGAACGAGTGTGGTTACGAGAACTGCGTCAACTTCTACTGGGATAATCAGAACTGTGGCGGCTGCGCCAATGGCTGCCCGGCCGAGCGTCCACATTGCTGGCAGGGCGAATGTACGACCTGTGCGGCCCAGGAGCGGCTCGACTGCGGGGACGGCTACTGCGTGGAGCAGCGGACCGACCGCAACAACTGCGGCGGCTGCGACGTCGAGTGCCCTGACGGCGAGCAGTGCGTGGGCGGCCAGTGCGGGGAGGGCGAATGCGCGGAGGCCTGCGGTGGCGGGGTCTGCTGCAACGCGCCGTGGGGCGGCGAGGAGCGCGGCTGCACGGACATGAACTGGGACCCGTGGAACTGCGGCGACTGCGGGAACACCTGCGGCGACGCCGGCGGCTGCAACTACGGCGAGTGCACCTGCAACCTGGTAGACGGCGAGATCGTTATGTGCAACGGCCTGTGCGTGAGCCTCAGCAGCCCCCAGAACTGCGGCTCCTGCGGGAACGTGTGCGGCGCCGGAACGCCGCGCTGCATCAACCACACGTGCACGACCTGCCAGGCCCAGGGGATGGACGACTGCGGCGGCGCCTACTGCACGTACGTCCTCGGGGACAATCAGAACTGCGGCCAGTGCGGCAGGGTCTGCCCGGCGGGGAGCCTGTACTGCAACCAGGGCAGTTGCGTCCCGTGCGCGGACGTGGGCTTCGACGACTGCGGCGGAACGTACTGCACGAGCACCCAATCGGATTACTGGAACTGCGGCGCGTGCGGTCAGTCGTGCAGCCTCAATCAGTCCTGCGTGGCCGGTCAGTGCGTGTCGAACTGAGCGTGTCGGTCAGCGCGTCGCGACGATGCCCGTGCTCGGGGCGGGGCTGAGCGTTCCTTCGATCTCCGCCTCGCCGGTGATCGTGTTGAGGCGGATCCGGCCGACGGCGCCACCGCCGCCTCCCGCGTTGATCTGCGGCGCCCCCGGCTGCCCGTCGGCGGAGTCCCTCGCCCCGCCCGCGCCGCCGGCTCCCCCCTCGTCGCCCGGCGCCTCGCCTCCGGCGGCGGGCTGAGCGTCGTCGCGTCCGCCTTCGCCGTCCGATCCCGCGAGCGGAGCTGAGCCTCCCGCTCCGCCACCGCCGCCGTTGGCGGCGAGGGATCCGTCGATCCGGATCTCGGGCGCCTCGAGGAGGATCCCGCCGCCGCTGCCGCCGCCTCCACCGCCGCCGACGCCTGCGCCGCCGCCGCGCGCTCCGCCCCCGGCACCTCCAGCGGCCGTGATCACGCCAGTCGCGGAGATCGAGATGGAGAGGGTCGAGAAGATCTGGAGCGCGCCGCCTCCGCCGCCGCCGTGCACGCTGAGGGCCTCCGTCGTCCAGGCGCCGAACCCTCCTCCGCTGCCGGTGAGGAGCGGAACGAGCGAGACCTCGCCGTACGCGGCTCCGCCCGCGGGCACCTGCTCGTCCCAGGGCGGGCGGCCGCCCTCTCCTCCGGTTCCGCCGAAGCCGCCGCCGCCGCCGCCGCTGTCGGGCTCTCCGGTGTCGCGCCCGTTGCCGCCGGCGCCCGCTCCCGCGGCCACCGTGGCCGAGTCGTCCGTGGCCCCGGCGCCACCGCCGGGCCCGGGCGCTTGTCCCGCAGCGGCCGCGCTGATGCGCCCGTCGATCTGCGCCTCGCCTGTCGCGACGATCACCGCCGCGTTGGCTCCGGTCAGGAGGATGCCGGCGCCCTCGGAGACCTCCAGGCGCCCGACCGTGAAGACGCCGAGCGACGGGCCGCCGGCCTGAGCCAGGACGGCGAAGCCGATGCCGTTCGCGACTCCCTCGCCCGCAGGACGGATCTGCTCGACGCCCTCGGCGGAGATCGCACCTGTCTCGGTGTTCCACGTCGAGCTCGCGTCGAGGACGACGTCCCCGCGTTCGCCCGGGAGCGGGACGAGATCCGCCGGCACGTTGCTCGGCAACGCCTCGGGCAAGTCCGCATCGGCGCCGGCGTCGGGCGTCGCTCCGTCGACGGCCGCGTCGATGCCCGCGTCATTCCCGGCGTCCTGATCGGGCGGTCCCGCGTCGACGCCGCCGTCGGTGCACGCCTCGCACGGTCCGAGCCGCACCGTCACGGTGACCTGCTCGCCTTCCCGGAAGGCCGTAGTCGCGCTGGCGCGAGCCACCTCGCTCCCAGCGAGGAGCCCAACCACGTCGATGTCGACCGGCCCATCCTCGTCCTCTCCGGCGCGGATCAGCGCGGACTCGGGGAACGATCCCGCGAGCGAGTAGGTCGCGTCGCTTCGCTCCTCCGCACCCTCGGCGACCACGCGGACCGCGTCGATCTGCTCCGGGACGAGGAGCTCGCTCTCGATCACGACGAGGATCGTGGTCTCGCCGGAGCCGCAAGCGGCGAGGAGGACGGCAGCGATCCAGGCGAGCTTGCGACTCTCGATCGTGGGCCTTCGAAGCATCGTGTGCGACGCCCATTCTATCCGGTCTCGTCCCGCTGGCGGACGCTGACCGTTGCCAGCCATCACATTCCAGGAGCCTGCTATCCTGTGGGTCCGTGAGGAGCGTGGAGCCGTGACGCGAGTGATCCGTATTCTGTCTCTATCGTCGGTCCTCATGGCGTGCGGCGGGTCCGAGCCGAGCGGCGGCGACCCGGATCGCGGGCCCATCGAGGACATCCTGTCGTTCGAGGAGCGTGTGAGCTGGCCGGGCATGGACCAGGCGTCGGGCCGGGTGCTGCTGTCGCTGCGCGGCTTCTCCAACGGCGAGCAGATCGGCTACTGGTTCCTCGGCTTCGGCGCCAGGCGCACCGACGACGCATTCTTCTTCTGCCGTGAGGGAGACGAGGCCTGTCCGCTGGACCAGCACCAGCGGCTCAACTGGGATCGCCTCGTGGGCCACCCGATCTTCACGCGCATCCCGGGCGACCCGGAGTTCTCACCGTTCTGGCAGATGTGGGTCGTGCGCGTCCCGGAGGACTTCGAGCCCGACTCCGTCAAGACCATCGAGACGCTCGACAGACTGGCCCAGGCGGGCGAGGTCTCGGCCGATCGGTTCATCCTCGACTTCGACCGGATCTTCGAGGAGTACGTCGGCCCGAGGGAGGTCGTCCTCCATTGCGCGCTGGTCCTCGCGGGCACGGAGCTCTCGGAGAACGGCCTGACCCTCGTCGACGGCAAGCTGGACATCCTGCGGCTCCAGCGGCAGCTCGGGTGGTTCGAGGGCCGTCGGGTCGAGTTCGTCGACTTCTCGTTCTCCGAGGGTGTCTTCCCGGCCGCCAACGACAGCGACAGCCGGGCGGAGACGAGGGTCGCGAACGTCTACATCATGTGGAGGAGCTGCGACGTGGAGCCCAGGCCCGCGATCTGCGACGTGCCGGGCTACGCGAACCCGACCATGCGCCCGGTCTCCGAGCGGGGCCTCGGCCAGGACGTGACGGGGAACGGAGATCCGTTCGACACGAACAACGTGTTCGGAGCCACGCGGTGCCGCCGCACGAGCCCCCTCGAGATCCCCTACTCCCCGCTGTGGGGCCCGCAGGCCGTGACCGTCGCGCCCGAGCGGGCGCTGGTCGACACCTACGGGGATCTCGCCCGCTCGGAGGTCCAGTCGTCCGAGGACATCTCCGACGCGGTTGCGCAGGGCGAGGCTCCTCCCCCGACCGTCATGATGGAGGACGAGACGGGCAACCCCGTCCCCGGCAACGAAGGCCGCGTCCTCTTCGACTGCCCGTTCTCCGTGGCCGAGGACTTCGTCCCCTACCCCTGCGAAGCGAACGAGTAGCCGGCCTCCTCCTCAAAGGGGCAGCGGCTTCCTCTGCATGCAGTCCTCGATGCGGTCGCAGTCGCTCTCGAGGCACTCGGCGAGATCGTCGGCGAGATCGTTCGTGTACAGCACGACGAACCTCGGAGAGCAGGCGCCGGAGTCGTGGGCCAGGCCGCACTCGGGCAGCCGCTCGAGGCAGGTCTCGCTCCACGCCTCGTGAGACGGCAACGGGTCGAGCGCCGCCGCGGCGCGGTCCGGGCAATCGTCGGGGTTGGCCCCGCAGTCGAGACCGGTGATGCACGCCGCGACCGCCCGGAAGGCATCGGCGCGGAAGTCGCGCGACAGGTCGAGGCATAGCCCCTCGCAGTCCGGGGGGGCATCCCAGCCGCAGCCCCACGCGTGTGCGCAGGCGTCGGCGCAGAGCGTCCGCGCCTCCTCGACCGACGAGGGCTCGCCCGGATCGCGCTCCGGCCCCCCGTCGACGGGCAACTCCGTGCGCGTCCCGCAGGCGGCAACCGCGAACATGACCCCGACGAACGCGATCGGCAGCTTCATGAGTTCCCGTGAGCCAGCGGCCAGGACGCGAGTCTACGCCCCATCGCGGATTCCTGTAGACTCTCCGCGTGCCCGACCTCCTTCTCTCCGAGCGGCTCGCAGAGCGCTTCGTTCGTGCGCTCCTGGCCGTCTGCCGCGTGGATGGAGAGGTCACGTCGGACGAGCTCGTCGCGCTTCGCGCCGAGATCCAGGCGCTCCCCTCGACGGGGTCCTTGGACGAGGAGGCGGTCCTGCAGGCGGAGGAGGTGACTCCTCAGGACCTCGCCGCGGCGGCGCGCGGTGACGGTCTCGTCTACCGCGGTGTGGCGCAGAGTCCGATGCCGGCCGTCGCCGAGGCGTTCGTCGCGGCGGCGCTCAGGGTGGTCACGGCGGCGAGCTCGCTCGATCCGCTCGTCCTCGCCCAGATTCGTGCGTTCGCCGTGGCGCTGGACTGCCCGGCCCCGGCGCTCGAGCGCGTGGACGGCCTGTTCGAAGCGAGCGATGGGGAGCTCGATGTCCCGGGCCCGGGCGCCGTCGACGGCGAGTGACTCGCCGGAGCGGAACTAGAAGCTCAGCGCGACGGCGCGGGGTCCGATGTCGATTCGCAACGCGCCGGTCTCCGGCTCTTCCGGGCCGTCCGGTCTCGCGACTAGCAGCCACAACAGGCCGGCGGCCGTCACCACGCCGCCCGCGATCAGGGACACGGTCGAGACCGTGGCGAAGGTCTCGGCGGTGTCCTGCTTCGCGATGGCGTCGAGCTGAAACTGCTCGTCGACGGCTGCCGAGTGGCGCTCGAGGGCGAGCGCTCCGAAGACCCCTCCGGCGACGAGGCCGGCGGCGCCGACACCGGTCACGATCCACGGAAGCGGTCCCCGCCCGCGGCCCGCGCCGGTGTGCGCGCGGGGCGCCGCCTCTTCGACCTCTTCGGGCGCCTCGACTGGCCGCGGCGAATTCGCCCCCGAGGGCGTGGCGGTGCGGCGGCGGGGACGCTCGGCGGCTCGCGCCTCCCGCTCCAGCGCATCGCGTTCCTCGATCTGGCGGCGAAGCGTCGCGATCCGCTGCTCGATTGCTCCTCGGTCGGGAGCGTTGCCGTCGGCCGCGAGATAGCGACCGTACGCGTCGATCGCGCCTGCCGCCTCGCCCAGCCCCTCGAGCGCTCGACCGAGGTTGTACAGCAGAATCGGCTCGGAGTGCAGGTCGTACGCCTGGCGCAAGAGCGCGGCGGCCTCGCTGAAGTTGCCTTCCTGGTACTCGGTCTCGCTGCGCTCGAACAGAGCCAGCGCCCGAGCGCGGTCGCCGCCTTCGCCGGGCCGCTCCTGCGCCCGCACCGGACCGGGAACCCATGGCACCAGGAAAGCAACGAGGAGGGGACGGATCACGGTTTCTCGGTTTTACACGACAACCGGCGACGGATCATCCTGATCTGCGCCCGTGACAGTCCCGTGCGCGGCGAGTTACGATCCGCCGGCCCGCGTCTCGAGCACGGACCGAGGGGATGAAGCTACCTGCCCAGATCGGCCGGTACCAGGTCGTCGGCCACCTCGCGACGGGGGGGATGGCCGAGATTCTCCTCGGCAAGCTCCTCGGCCCGAGTGGCTTCGAGCGCGCCGTCGTGATCAAGCGCATCCTCCCGCACCTCGCGATGCAGGAGAAGTTCGTCCAGATGTTCCTCGACGAAGCGCGGATCGTCGCGCGGATTCGCCACCCCAGCGTGGTCCACGTCCACGAGCTCGGCCGGGACGACGAGGAGCTGTTCCTGGTGATGGAGTACCTCGAGGGAGAGAACGCCGGCAGTCTCATGCGAAGGACCGCCGCGAGGGCGGAGCGCGTGGAGCCCGCTCTGGCGGCGCACGTGATCGGCCAGGCTTGCGCGGGGCTGCAGGCCGCCCACGAGCTGACCGACGAGGACGGGCGGAGGCAGAACCTGGTCCACCGCGACGTCTCGCCGCAGAACATCTTCCTCACGTACGGCGGTGAGGTGAAGGTCCTCGATTTCGGGATCGCGCACGTGGCCAACCGGATGACGCGCACCGAAGCCGGCCAGATGAAGGGCAAGTTCACGTACATGTCGCCCGAGCAGTGCCGCGGCCAACCACTCGACCGCAGGAGCGACGTCTTCGGGCTCGGCATCGTCCTGTTCGAGCTCTTGACATGCCGCAGGCTCTTCGCGCGCCCGAGCGAGATGCTCGTGCTGGAGGCGATCTGCAAGGAGCCGGTGCCCGCGCCGTCGCGCATCGTGCGTGGCCTGCCCGAGAGCCTCGATGCGATCTGCGCGAAGTCCCTCGCGCGCCGGCCCGCCGATCGTTACGCGACGACTGCCGAGATGCGCAGGGACCTCGTCTCCGCGATCCGGGAGATGGACGTCCACGATCCGCCCGAGGAGGCCCTGGCGGTTCGGATGCGCCTGCTCTTCGAGGACCGGATCGCGCAGAAGCGGGAGATGCTGCGGCGCGTGAGGGCTGGCTCGTCCGTCCCCGAGGTGCCGGCCGCCGACCTGGACACTCCCGCCGAGCTGCCGTCGGTGGTCTCGGAGGCCGGAGGCGTCACGGTCGAGACGCAGCTGTCGGGCGAGATGGGGGGCGAGCGGAGCTCCCTCGTCCCTTCGCGCCGGAGGCGCTGGCTCGCGGCCGCGCTCCTGGCCGGCCTCGCGGGCGCCGGCGCGTACGCCGTCGTGCTGCCGCCCTGGGAGAGATCGCGGCCACCGTCACGACTCGACGACGCGCCCACGCTCGAGACCCATGGACCGCGCGTCGACGAGCGCGGCAACGACCCTGCGCCCACCGCTCCGCCCGCGCCCGCCGTCGACCGGGAAGAACCAATCGATCCCGCGCCGGCCCTGACTCCCGCTCCCGCCGCCGACGTCGTCATCCACATCGAGACGTCGCCGGCCGGCGCAACGGTGCTCCTGGGCCACGAGCCTCGGGGCGTGACTCCAATCGACCTCCGAGTCCCTCGCAGCCGGGATCCCGTCGACCTCCAGGTGAGGCGTGAGGGATACGTTCCGTGGTCCGACGAGATCCGACCGGACGTCGATCAGCGCCTTCGCCTCGTGCTCAGCAAGAAGTCCCGTGCCCGCTCCACGCCGCGGTCGCCCTCCGGTTTCCACCGATTCGACTGAACGGCAATCCGCGGGCGGCTCGGACTCGGCGTCGGGAAATAGCTTGCCGCGCGGTCGGCGTGGGCCCAGCACTCGTGCTCGCAGGTCGCGCCTTCTCAGCCGCAGATTGGGTCGGGGTCGTCGAGACAGAGCTCCCCCCACAGAGGTTGGAGGTCGCGCCGAGGCTCGAGAATCGACATCGTCAAGTCGATCTTGCTTGACACGCTGGAGCGCGATCTCGACTCGGCGAACCGATCGCCGAGATCGGCTGATCGCGCGGATGGTCGAGCGAGCCTGGCGTCCGCGAGCGCTGCACAGGCTCTCGTTCGGTCCAGCGGCTGAGCTCGACCGCATCGTCGACGACATCCAGGCGAGAGCCGTCAGGCTCGGGCTCTCACCAGGACCGGAGCTCCGCGAACATGTGCGCGTGAGTCTGCCTCGTCGGGACCGTGCGAAGCTCACGAAGTACGTCCAATACGCCCTCGTTCGGCCGTTCCTGATGGGAGTCGTCCGGCTCTCAGACACCGCGCTGAAGAATCGCGTACTGGGGGTATCGGAGGACGAGTTTCTCCGCGACGGCCACCTCTATCGTCTCCTCGAGGGCGCAATCGCCGTGCATCCATCCTGGAGCCGCTACCTGGATCGCCACGGTGCGATCATCCGCGGCTGGGCACTGTGGGAGTGGGCCGCGTTCATGCAGCGCCACAACCCCAACGTCCCCGCAGTCGCAGCCAAGTTGGCCCCGGACCCGAGCCGTGAGGGGCTTGGCAGGCAGCAACGCTACTGGCGCGCGGTCGGTCGGCGGGAGGCTCTCGAGTGCATCTACACAGCCCGCCCCGTCGATCCCGAGGACCTCACGCTCGACCACTTCGTTCCGTGGTCTTTCGTGGTCCACGACCGTCTGTGGAACCTGGTCCCTGTCTCCGCGGCGACGAACAGTTCGAAGGGCGACCGGCTGCCGCCCGTTTCGTCGCTGGAACCGTTGGCGCATCTTCAGAGCTCCGCGCTGGCCGTTGCCCGGCAGCCGCCGCGCCTCAAGGAGCTCGACCAGTACATCGACGAGTTCGTGGCGGACCTCGGGGTCGATCGCGCCCTGCTGGAGGAGGGCAACCCGTCGCACATGGCGGCTTACCTCCTCCGACGCTACCGCGACGTCGTCGGGCCGCTGCTCGCTCTAGCTTCGTCTCATGGCTTCGAGCCGTGGACTGCCCGTTGACCGTCCGGCTTGGATCGGAGGGTGAGATCAGAGACTGGAGCCGCAGGCGACTGTGTTCAGCCCCGTTACGAGCGCCCGATGTTTCACCCCGCCTCGCTCCGTGCGGCGTCCTCGATGGCTCTGACGACCAGCACGCGGGCGAGCTGGAGCTTGTACTCGGCGCCGGGCAGCGGGCGCGCGCCGTCGAGCGCGGCGTCCGCGGCTCGATCGAGCGCTGCGCGGTCGGCGGGGTCGGCGCCCGTGAGCGCGTCCTCGGCCGCGCGCGCGCGGATCGGGCGGGGCGCCAGGCCTCCGAGCGCGATCCGGACGTCGGCGATGCGACCCTGCCGAGTTTTCAGGCGCACCGCTGCGGCGGCGAGCGCGAAGGCAAAAGAAGCGCGATCGGCGACCCTCGCGTACGCCGACGTCCCGGCGCTCATGGGCACGAGGACCTTGGTGACGAGCTCTCCGGGCTCCAGGATCGTGTCCGCGGGGCCGTCCGGCGCGCGATGCAGCTCCTCGACCGCGATCGTGCGGCGGGTGGTGACGACCCCGGCGCCCAGGGCGACGAGCACGACCGCCACGTCGGATGGGTGAGCGGCCACGCAGGCGCCGGGGAAGATCCCCAGATGCCGCGCGTCGCCGCCCTGATCCTGCGGCGGGCACCCCGCACCGCCCGGCGTCCTCATGCAGGCGAAGCCGCCGCGGTAGTACGGGCAGCGCGGCGCCTGCAGGAGGTTTCCCCCCAGCGTCGCCACATTCCGGATCTGCGGCGTCGCCACCCTTCCGCAGACGAGCGCCAGCGTCTGGACGCCCTCTCGCACGAGTGCGCTGGACGCGATCTCGGCCATCGTCGCGAGCGCGCCCAGCTCGAGGACGCCGCCGCTCTTCACTTCGATCTCGCGCCAGCCGAGGGGCTTCAAGTCCAGGACGCCCTGGGCCCGCGCCAGACCGAGCCGCAGGAGCACGAGCGCGTCCGTTCCGCCCGCGAGCGCCAGCGCCCCGGCGCGCGCGGCCGTCGCGGCCTCGTCGGAGCTCTCGGGGCGCGCGTAGACGAAGGGCGGGGACCTCACGTCGCCTCCGCGATCCATCGAAGGATCCGATCGGGGGTCATCGGCGTCTCGTCCGGCCGGATCGCGAGCGCGTGCGCCACGGCGTTCGCGATCGCCGGCGCAGTGGGAATGATGGGTGGCTCGCCCAGGCCGAGCGCACCCACGTGATTGCACCCGTGGGCCGGCTCGCCGGCTCCGACGAAGCGGTGCTCGATCTCGGGCGCGTCCATCGCGGTCGCGATGCGGTAGTCGTGCAGGTCCGCCGCGAGGGGCCGGCCCGACGGCGCGTGCAGCGTGCCCTCCTCGAGGAGCGCGTACCCGAGCCCCTGGATCACGCCGCCCTCGATCTGGGCGCCGGCCGTCAGCGGATCGATGAGGCGCCCGCAGTCGTGCACCGCGACGATGCGCCGGACGTGGACCGAGCCCGTCCCGCGATCGCACTCGACCTCGGCGAACTGCGCGCCGAAGACGCTGGCCTGCGCCTGGGGATTCGGCCCC
Organism: Deltaproteobacteria bacterium; assembly: GCA_016190375.1. Taxonomy (GTDB): domain Bacteria; phylum Myxococcota_A; class Polyangia; order JACPQR01; family JACPQR01; genus JACPQR01. Next base: position 25,105 of record JACPQR010000099.1, on the reverse strand, counting down.
CGCGCGCCGCGGCCTATGATCTCATGGTCCCCGAGCTGGTCGCCGAGCGATGCCAGGGGCAGTCGCTTGCGCCCGGCCTTCACGTGGCCGTTCTCGAGCGTGACACGGGCTCCGTCCGGCTCGAGGCCCAGCACCTGTCCGGCGACCTCGAGGAGCTGCCGCCGGCACTCGCTGGCAGCATGCCGCACCGCGGGCGCCATCGTGGGCACCGTCGCGCTTCCGGCGCTGACCGGCGCATAGGGACCAGCCGCCGTGTCGCCCAGGACGACGCGCACCCGGGACAGAGGGACGTGCAGCTCCTCTGCCGCAACGAGCGCGAGCATCGTCGTCGTGCCCGTGCCGATGTCCTGCGTTCCGGTGCTCACGAGGAAGGTCCCGTCGCGCTGCAAGGCGCAGGTCGCGTACGCCGGCGGCCAGCCGCCCGCGCCCCACACCTCGAGCGCCATGCCGAGCCCGCGCCCGCTCCCCGCCGGTCCACGGCCCTTCCAGCCGATGAGCCTCGCTCCCGTCTCGATGCACTCGCCGAGTCGCTTGCGCGCGTAGACTGCGTTCGAGTCCGGGTCCCTCTTTGCCTCGTTGAGCAGCCGGAGCTGCGCGGGATCCAGGCCGAGCCGGCCCGCGAGCTCGTCCATCGCCAGCTCCAGGGCCACCGTTCCCTCGACGAAGCCGGGCCCGCGGAACGCGCAGGCCGGGCCCGCGTGCGTGTAGGCGACGAGCTCCTCGGTCTCGACGTTGGGGCACGCGTACAGGTCGCGCGTGGGCCCCGTGACGGGCCCGCTGTAGCCGCCGGCGCCCACCGCGACCCAGGCACGGTGCCGGAGCGCCACGAGCCTGCCTCCGCGATCCGCGGCGACTGTGATCCGCTGGACGGTCGCCGGTCTGTGTCCCGTGGCGATGCCCTCCTCGCGACGCCCGAGCGCCAGCGCCACCGGGCGGCCCGAACGGATCGCGAGCAGCGCCGCGATCAGCGTGTGCGCGCTCATCCCCTGCTTGGCGCCGAAGCCGCCGCCGATCCAGCGGTTGACGACCCGCACCGACGCGAGCGGCAGCCGGAGGGCATCGGCGATCTGCCGTCGTACGCCGTACGCGTGCTGGGTCGAGTCCCAGACGACCAGCGCGTCGCCGTCCCATGCCACGACGCTCGCGTGCGGCTCCATCGCGTGGTGCACAGCCGGGCTCGTTCGCAGGGAGCGCTCGACGATCACGTGGGCCTTCTTCAAGGCGCGATCGACGTCGCCACGGCGCCGCCTCTCGTGTCCGGAACGATTCCCGCCCGGCAGCACCTCGGGCGCTCCTGGCTCGAGCGCGGCCACCGGATCGATCACGAAGGGCAAGGGCTCGTACCGGACTCGGATGCGTCGCAGCGCGTCGGCTGCCACGTTCGGGTCGTCCGCGGCGACCGCGGCGACCTCGTCGCCGACGAAGTGAACGGTGGTGCCCAGGGTCCGCCGCGCCTGGTCCGCCAGCGGACCGAGCTCCTGGACGTTTCCCGAGTGGATGACCGCGTGCACTCCCGGCAGCCGCTCGGCCTCGCTCGAATCCACGTGCACGACCCGAGCGTGGGGATGGGGGCTCCGCAGGATCGCGGCGTGGAGCATCCCCGGCAGCACGACGTCGGTGGAGTAGGCGGCAGCGCCGGTCACGCGGGGGATGCCGTCGACTCTCGGGGAGGGTCTTCCGACGAGCCAGGTCTTCTCGAGAAGGGGCAGCCCGACACGCTCCTCGACGGGCTCGAGCTTCTCGCGGCGGCGGCCCTCGAACTCGACCGTCTGTCGAACGATCCTCATTCCGGGCCGGCCGATGCGTGCAGCGCGGCCCGAATGATTCGCGGATAGCAGCCGCAGCGGCAGAGGTTTCCCGACAGCGCCATGCGAACGTCGTCCGCGCTCGGGCGAGGGTTCCGGGCGAGGAGCCCCACGACGGCCATGATCTGACCTGGCGTGCAATAGCCGCACTGCAGGGCGTCGACGTCGAGGAAGGCCTGCTGGACCGAGTGAAGCCGGCCGTCGACCGCGAGGCCCTCGATGGTCGTGACCTCGCGACCTTCGACGTCGAGGGCGGGCAACAGGCAGGCGTAGACGGGCTTCGCATCGACCAGAACGGTGCAGGCTCCGCAGTGGCCCTCGCCGCACGACTCCTTGGCGCCCATCAGGCCCAGATCCAGCCGGAGCAACTCGAGGAGCGTGCGGCGCGGCTCTACCCAGATGCGGTGCGGACCGCCGTTGATCGTGACCTCGAGCTCGACCTTACCCGGACCTCTGAGGAGCATGGTCGGTGAGGTGTGTCGGCGGCTTTCGAGTTTCAAGCCCCGCGGGGCTGTAATCGTGCGCGGGCGGAGCGGTGATCAGCCGGCGTCTTCCGGGAAGTAGCCCGCAAGGCCAAAACCGGACACCGCCGCCGAGCCGTACCGACCTCCCCCGTGCGCCGCGCCAGAGCCGTACCGGCCGCCACCCAGCGTCGCGCCCGAGCCACTGCGGCCGCCGCCGAGCGTCCCCCTCGAGCCGTAGCGGCCGCCGCCGAGCGTCGCGCCCGAGCCACTGCGTCCGCCGCCCAGCGTCGCGCCCGAGCCGTACCGGCCGCCGCCCAGCGTCGCGCTCGAACCGAACCGGCCACCGCCGGCCTCGTCGGAGGTGGCGTAGCGGCCGGCGGCCACGGTCGCCTCCGCCGCCAGAACGCCGTCGACGATCGCGACGGCGATCTCGCACGCTTCGCGCGGGTCGGAGGAGGGCGGCTCGGCGAAGTCGACGAAGAGCTCCGCACCGCCGCTGACGATCCGCACCGTGCGCTCGTCGAGGGCTTCGGCGAGCACCATGCTGCCGTCGTCGTTCGTCACGATCCACGCGCTGCCATCCTCCGACGGGCTGGCCGTGGGCTGCGAAAGGACGAAGCTCTGGCCGAGGACGTCGATCTCCACGGCGTCCGCGGGGAGGCGAAGGCTCCCCTCGATCTCCCGGTCATCCGCCAGCACGACCGAGAACGTGCTCGACTCGGCGTCGGAGTGGTCGTGCCCCCCTCCGAGGATGCAAGCCGAAGACGGAACGACCGAAGCGATGATCACGGCGAACAGCGGCAGGCGGCGAGTGGGCTTCATGGCGACCTCCTTGGTGAGGCCCGATTCGACCTCGTGCCGCCTGGTGTTGCAGCGTCCGGACCAGCCCAGCTTCCCCCGATCTTGCTCGGCTTTTCGGCCGACGGAGAGACGGCCTGGACAATTCGTTCAGCGGGCCAGTACGAGTCGTTCAGGATGACGTCTGATTCCATGGCATAAGCTCGACCCGTGAGTGGACGACCCAGGACCGTGCTTCTTGCCCTCCTGCTCGCTGCTGCCTGCGCCTCCGAGCCGTCCCGCCCGGCTGCTCGCCCCGCCGCCGAGCAGTCCGGCGATCGCGGCGCGCGGTCGGTCGACGGGCGACCGGTCCCCACGACCAAGACCATGCCGGCTGCAGCCAGCCCTGTCGAGAGCCCGACACCCCAGGCTCGGCAGGCGCCCGCTCCAGCCGACGGCGGACCGCAGGCCGAGGCAGACGCGGGCGCGCCGGCGGTTCCCTCGGAAAACCGGGAGCGCGGGACGACTCCGTCGCCGGCCACGGCCGAGGCCTGGGCTCCTCGCCTGCTCGAGGCAATCAAGGCCGACGACCCATCCGGCGTGCTCGACGTCTTCTTCCCGGCCGCCGCGTTCGACATCGTGAAGGCCATGGCGGATCCGGCTCGCTACCACCGGCGGCTCGTCGCCTGGTACGAGGAGGATCTTCACATCGAGCACGACCGCTTCCCCGACGTCGCGGATCTCTCGTTCGACCGCTTCCAGATGGGACGCTGCACGTGGCAGGAGCGGGGCAGCGAAGGAAACCGGATCCCCTACTGGTCCTGTCGCCACAACTTCCTGCACGCCCGCTCGACCACGGGACGGCGCCGTGCGTTCGAGATCCGCGTGATGATCAACTGGGGCCAGAGCTGGCACATCACGCACCTCGGCCCGATCAGACGCTGAGGGCGGCGTGGCCGCGGCTGCGCTATACTGGCTCGACGATGCCCGGTAGGAGCTTCACTGCGATTCTCGAACGTGAAGGTGACGGCTTCGTCGCCTTGTGCCCGGAGATCGACGTCGCCAGCCAGGGTGGGACGCTCGAGGAGGCCATGGCGAACCTGAGGGAGGCCGTGGAGCTCTTCCTCGAGTGCGCCGACCCTCAGGAGGTCGAACGGCGCCTCCACACCGAGGTCTACGTGACGCGGTTCGACGCCGCGAATGGGTAAGCTCCGGGTCCTCTCCGGTCGCGAGGTCTGCGGCATCCTCGCCGATTTCGGCTTCGTCGAGGTGCGACGGCGCGGCAGCCACGTCGTGATGCAGTCCAGGACGGACGCTGGCACCACGACGGTGCCCGTGCCCGATCACGCAGAGCTGCGGACCGGCACGCTGCTCTCGATCATCCGGCAGAGCGGCGTCCCGCGGTCCGCGTTCGAGCGCTGAGCCGCATCATCAGCTCGCCGGCCTGCTGGCGCGCAAGGGCCCCATGGGCGCGCACGGCTCGCCCGAGACGTGGCGGATGAGCTTCGCCTCGCGATAGCCCTGGCCAGCGACGCCGCGCGACAGATCGAAGGCACGGATGACGATCTCGTCGCCCGGAAGGAGAACCCGCGGGAAGATCACATCCCGGCGGGCGCAGGGTGCGGGGTCTGAATGGCGCCGCGGTCCGGGAGCCTCCCGGTCGAGGCGAGGACGTCGAGATAGGAGACGATGCCGACGAGCCGCTCCTCGTGGTCGACGACCGGCACCGCGCCGACCCGCTCGTCGATCAGATCGTTGATGAGCCGCTCCAGCGAGTCGTCGTGGTGCACGATCACGGGCGCTCGGGTCATCGCGTCGGCCACCCGCAGCTCGCTTCTGGACTTGAGCTCGGAACGCCAGGGCTTGACCTCGGTCAGCGGCAAGAGGGGGTTGCCGATGGCCTGCCGGATGTCCCGGTCCGAGAGGACCCCGATCACATGCTCGTCCGCGTCGATGACGGGCAGGTGGCGGACGTTGAACTGGACCATCCTCGCCGCCGCCTCGAGGAGCCTGTCGTCCGCATGGCACGTGACGGGATCGGGCGTCATGACCGCCTCGACCGTTCGCGTCATCGCGCCGATCGGCGGCAGGCTCCTGCGGACGACCTCCGTCGCGAGGTCGGTCATCGTGATGATCCCGGCGAGGCTCCCGCCTTCCACGACTGGCAGGCAGCCGACCTTCCGCCCGACCATCCTGAGGGCGGCGTCCTCCAGCTCCGCGTCCGGGTGGATCGTCTCGGCCGGGGACGCCATGGCGTCACGCACGAGCCCCTCGGTCCTGAAGACACTGACCGTGTCCCGCTCCTGCCGCCGCGGCACGACGTCGTGCTCGCTCAGCACGCCGACCACCTCGCCGCGCCGCACGACGGGCAGGTGCCGGAACCCGCTCCACAGGAGGATCTGCAGGGCGAGCGCCAGGTCGTCATCTTCGCCGACGGTCGTCACGTTCCTCGTCATCACGTCGCGGACCTTCATGCACGCCAATCGAAGGCCGGCGGCGATGGAATCAACGCGCCTCGCCCTGGACGTTTCCGTTGACAGGGAACCCGCGATGGTGGGAGTGATCGATCGTGGACGATCGAGAGCTCCCCGTGACAGTGGCGGTGACGCGCCCGGACGGTCGAGTGGAGCAAGTGCGCGTCGGAACGGCGATCAGGAGCGGCGACGGGTTCACCCTGCGCCTCGGCGATCTCGCGATCGGCGGCGCCGCGCCCGTTCGCGCGCGCCCTGCGGCGACCGGATCGGGCGGCATGGTCTTCCCACCGTACGGTCGCAGCGCGGGCGCGCCGATCGCGGGCGCGAGCACGCGCGACCTGGAGTTCTACGCGCAGGGCTCGCGCCGCAGCCTCGCGGATCCCGCCAAGTCGCGCTGGCACGAGAAGGAGCGCGTGCTCCTCGCCGCGATCGAAGCGGAGATCGCGCGCCAGCAGGGCGGTGGACCCACGCCGGAGGCCGACGACGACGCTCCGCCCCATACGGACGACGACATCCCCTTCTGAGTCCCTGCCGTGAAACGCGCTCAGCTCTTCGAGTTCAACGACCTCGAGTGGGTCGGCCCCGACCTGAGGGACTCGATCGTCGAGTCGCTCAGCCGGACCCTCCGGTGGGGTGGAGTCCTTCGCGAGCTCGTCGCGCCGTTCAGAGCTTTCCTCGACGAGGCCGGCACCCACGAGGTGCTCGACCTCTGCTGCGGGGCCGGCGGGCCCGCGGAGATCCTCGCGGCGGAGTTCCGTCGTTCCGGCGACAGGTCACCGCGCTTCATCCTCACGGACCTGTTTCCCCGGGTGCTGGCCTGGGAGCGCGCCCGCGCCGCCGACCCCGAGTCGATCGACTTCTTCCCCGAGCCGGTCGACGCGACGAGGATCCCCGATTCGCTCGGGCGAGGGCGCGCGCGGGTGGTCATCAACGCCTTCCACCACTTCCCTCCCGAGATCGCGCGGAGCATCCTCGCCGACGCCGCGAGGAGCGGAGCCAGCATCTTCATCTCCGAGCCCTTCGACCGCAATCCCTTGCGCTTCGTCCCCTGGGCGCCCATGGGGATCGCCGCGGCCATGGCGAACCCCGTCCTGACCCCCGAGCCGCGGCTCGGCAAGTTCCTGATCACGTGGTTCAGCCCGGTCATGCTCTCGGTGTCGGCCTGGGACGGCTTCGTCAGCACCCTGCGCATCTACACGGAGGCCGACCTGCGCGAGATGGTCGCGCCATTCGGCGAACGGTACCGGTGGGAGTTCGGCCGCTACCGCTACTTCCCGCTCGGCAGGGGCTACTACTTCTACGGCGTCCCCGACGGCGTCGCGAGGTAGCTGGCCCGACGGAAGCGATGGCGCACCAGGTGACCGGTCGCGGAGCCCTCGCGGCGGCTAACGCACACCCTCGAGCGACGCCTCGATGGACGACGTCTCTACAGCTCGGTGGCCTCGATACGCCGGTTCTGCTGCCGGCCCTCTTCGGTGTCGTTTGGTGCGATGGGGCTCTGGTCTCCGTGGCCGACGGCCTCGACGCGCCCACCGTCGATGCCCTGCGAGACGAGGTAGGCGCGGACGGCCTGCGCGCGCTGCTCCGAGAGAGTCTGGTTCGTCCGCGGGTTGCCGACGTTGTCGGTGTAGCCGGCGACCCGGATGCGCGCGCTCGCCTTGTGCCTCAGATACTCGACGATGCGGTCGAGCCGAGCGTTCGACTCGGGCCGGATCGTCGCTCTGCCGCTGTCGAACTCGATCCCCTCGAGGACGAACCGCTGCGGCTCCCCCTGCGCGGCCTGCGCGGCCTGCGCGGGCTGCGCGGCGCGACGCCGTCTGTAACGGAGGGTCAGGCGGATGTCCTGGTTCGGCCCGGCAGGCACCTCGACGTTCGCCGTGCTGTTCCGACGGCCGAGGCTCAGGTACTCCATCCCATACCGCTGGCCGACGGGAACGAGCACCTCCGCGTAGCCCTGGGAGTCGGTCTCCTCGGTGAAGTACTCGGTGCCGTCCGGCGCCGTCATCTTGATCACGATGCCGGCGATCGGACCCGCCTCCGGGTCGACGACGAAGAGCCGCATGGCCGCCTGGGTCCGGGTCGCCTCGATCTGCGAGGGGTGCTCTCCGTGTGCTTGCCCCGCCGTGTCCGACCGGCCGAGCTGGAACTCGTTCCCCGCTCCGGCCTCGCCCGCTCCGGCCTCGCCCACTCCGGCCTCGCCCGCTCCCTCCTCGCCGCCGCTCCCGCCTGACCGGGACGCTTCCTCGGTGGGGCCGTTCCCCGGCTCGCTGGACTGGCCCCCTCCGCAAGCGGGCGCGATGTGGATGGCGAACAGGACGAGTTGAAGGCGACGCACTGGATCCTCCTCGTGAAAACGGGCTGCCGCAGGGTACCACGCGCGGGCCGCCGTTTTCTCCCGCGCACGTCGGGTCGAGAACGACGGAAAGCCACTGGGTGGCTACTTCACCTCGGCACAATGCGCCTGATGCCCTTGATCGCGTCGAAACCGGCGTCGAAGGACGCCACGCGCGTGATCCGGGACCGCCGCATCACTGCCACGTGGATTGCGTCACGCGAGCCGACGTTCGGCGCCGAGCCCAGGAGCGCCCGGGCATCGTCGACGGCTCCGATCGACACCGGGAGGACCACCGGGACGATGCGACGAAACTGATCGTAGACGGCCAGTCCGTCCGAAAGCCGGCCGATGGCGCGGTAGCGGTGGAGGAGCTCCTGGAAGACCTCGGCGTCCGTCACCGCCTCGACCGCCCCTTCGGCGACCCGTCTGAGAAACCTCACCGAAGGGGACTTGTGCGGATGATCGCCACCGGCGGCGTACATCGGGATGTTGACGTCGATGAAGACGGAGCTCACTCGAGGGCGCCCCGAAGGATCTCGGCCTCCATCTGTTTCCAGTCGCCCACCGGCGCCGACAGAGCCGCGAGGCGTTCGACGGCCTGGACTCGCTCCTCACGCGTCGCGAGCCGGTATCTCTGGGCGACGGCGTCGCGGATCAGCTCCGCGACAGGTCTCCCTTCGGCCTCGGCGATGCGCTTCAGCTCCCGGTACTGAGAGGGCTCGAAGAGGACCGTCGTCCTGGTCTCCAGTGCCGCCATTCAGACACCTCCACATGCACATGTGAATCATAGGGGGAACAAGCGAGGTGAGCAATGGTGAGGGCGCAAACGAATGGGGCTGCTCGATCTCTGGTGATGACGCCTACGCGCAGGCGCGGGGCTGCACGGACGAGCGGGGGATGCCCACGGAGATCCTCTACGAGTGACGCCTCGGGGTCTGGGGTGCGCGCGGCGGGTTTTCCTTCGTCCGATAGCCCATGGGAATCTCCCTTCCATCTTGGGTCCGCTGCACGGACGGGGCCAAGGCGTGACTCCTCGGTTCCTCGTTTTCGGAGGCCCACGGGCGTGCACACCGCGGCGGTCGTCGATGCGCCATGCCCGCGGATTCGCGACAGAAGCGTGGTCTACGGGGTCACCACGCGCTGTCACTCCTCAGGCGACAGGCGAACGAGGCGACCCGAACGGTGTCATGATGCGGGAATGCGCCGAGCGGCCTTGGCTCTGGGCCTCGCCCTGACCGGTTGCGCCGCTCCGGTCGCGAGCCGGGCGCCCGCTCCGGGCCACGCGCCTGCACGGGTGGCCGACGCGGCTTCGCCGCGGCGCGATCCCGCGCCGACCGTGATGTGGCTCAGGCCCGGCGACCAGCGCTTCACCGGGCCGGAGGAGCGCGGCTCGATCCTCGGCCGGTCGAGGGAGCCCGCGCTCGTCGAGCTCCTTGCGGACGGGAGCGTCCGCGCCGTCGAAGGCGATCTGCAGGGGAGACTTCCCCCGGAGGCGCGCTCCTGGCCCACGGCTGACCGTGGCCTCGGGCTGTTCGTGCAGGCGCACGCGGATCTGCACCTCGGCGCACCGGACGGGCCGGTCGTGGGCCGCGCCCTGCCGGGCGCCTACCTGCCGGTGATCGAGCCGGGGCCGCGGACGACCGAGATCGCTCTGCCCGGCTACCAGATCGCGATCGACAATCGCTGGAGGCCAGTCCGCGCCTTCGTCGACTCGCGCTCCCTCGGCACTCGCGAGCTCCCGCTGCCGCCCTCGCCCGACGCGGCCGACTTCCGGGATCACGCTCGCGATCTCAGCGTGGTCCCGGGCGGGCCGACGTTCGCCCAGACCCTCTGCGGTCCGCTGCGGGTCGTCGAGGAGCGCGATGGCCTGCCCAGGATCGCCCAGCACCGCGCCGGTGTCGAGGTGATGGGGTGGGCCCGCGTGGGCTTCGAGCGAAGGCGGGGCGACCTCGCCTGCCCGCCTCGCGTGGTCGAGCGCCGGTGGTCCATGGATGAGGCGGCGCCGCAACCGGAGCTGCCCGAGGGCTACGTCGCGGCCGACTCGACGCTGGGCGATCCGCTCGGCGAGCGCGTGCGGCGGGGCGGTCGGATCTTCTGGCTCGAAGAGGAGGGCTTCGATGGCCTCGCCTGCACGGACTGGCGCATCCAGGCCGAGCGTGGCGCAAGCGATCGTGTCCGTCTCTCCTCGTCGTTCATCGACGACTCCGGCGACGCCAACCTCGTGGTCTCGTCGTTCATCTTCGAGTACGCAGCAGCCGACTCGGTCCATCTGCCCAGCGTCGTCCTTCTCGGACCGCAGACCGAGGTGCGCGCGAACCGCGGCCGCGGCCCCGTGCGATCCTCGATGAGCATGGGATGCGGCGAGATCTACACGATCGTATCGGCCGACCCGGAGCGCGTCCGCGTCGTTCGCGGCCAGTACCTCTTCGGCCTCGTCGGCTACCACCCCGAGGACGCGGAGACGTGGTACCTCGACCGCCGCGCCTGCGAGAGCGCCGCCGCCAGGCCGATCGCAAGCGCAAACCAAGCGCACGGCGGCTGCTGATCGACTTCGAGCACCAGGCGGCGACGACGCGGGTGTCGCGAGCTGACCGCGGCACTGGCGCATTTCAGGGTCCCGGGCGCCCACGCCGGCTCACGAGCGCAGGCCACGGGGGGGCAGAAAAACAACAGGAAGAAAGGAAGGCGGGAAGGACGGGATTGCAGGAAGCCGCTGGTCGGGCGTCTCGAATGCCAGTCACGTGGCGGCCGTGCAGGTGCTCGCTCGAGTCGAGCCGATCGCTGCCTCGAAGCCAGGGTTGATGCCGTCGGAGCGCCGTCTCCCGACAGAGTCGGGTCTTCCCGCCTTCCCGCCTTCCTGTTGCTCCGATCCGAAAAGAGCGGAGCCCGTCGAGGACCCGTCCGCGCAACGCACTACCGCCTGCCAGATCCGTCCCAGCTCCAGACCTCGGCGGCGAGCCTGGCGTCCGGGCCCTGATCGCGCAGCACCACGCTCTCGCCGGGGAGGGCTGCGGGGGCCGATCCCAGGCGCGGGCCGGGCGAGCATGCGACGATGGCGGCGGTGCGCCCGTGGCGAAGGGCGAGCCCCTGGAAGTGCGCGCGCGCGCAGGTGCCGACGCCAGCGCCGTGCGAGCCGCCGCGCCCGGACCGCCCCGCCGCGTGCCCTGCGGCGCACTTCGCGTCCCCGCAGGCAGCCGGCTGTTCCGCGGGGTCGGCCAGGTCGTCGAGGGTCGCGATCTCGATCGGAGCGGTCGCGAGATCCTCGATCCGGTCGCGCCCGTCGTCCGGTAGCAGGGCTCGCGGCGCCGACCCGGTCCGGGAGGGCCGCGCCTGTCGGCGCGCCACCGCGGAGGCACGGCCCGGCGCTCTCGAGGTCGCGGCCCGCCGCGCGCGCGTTTCCGTGCGGCCGGATACGAACGAGGGCAGCGGTCCCGTGTCCGGCAGCGGCCTGAGCGCGACGGGGCGAGGCGTGTCGGCGCGAGCGGGAGCCGAGGGGGCGGGGCCCACGGGCAGGTTGAGGATGAACGCGAGCGCGCCGTACGCGGCGATGTGAGCGGCCGCCACCCGCCATGCCCCGAGCGGGACGTTCCAGCGGGGAAGCGGCTCGGCAGGTGTCGTCGCCTGCACCGCGATCTCGAGGTCTGCGACTTGCAAGCGGGCCACGGAGTCGCCCGGCGAGACGGCGGCGCCCTGCCCCGCCCCGTCGTCGAGCGCCCACTCGGCGCCGCCCGGCGGCGAGAGCAGCAAGGCTCCGCGCGCGTCCGAGCGGAAGAGGAGGTGGCGCCCCTCGACCGGCAAGGGCAAGTCGTGCCGAGACGTCCCACCCGCCCAGACCTCGAACGCACCCTGGTACAGCTCGGCGCGCAGCAGATCACCGCGCCACGTAAGGGCGACCTCGTAGGCGTCAGCCATCCGCTCGGACTGCGACACCACCCAGGGGAAAAAGTTCCCCGAGCCCCCCTGTCATCCTCGCCGCACGTCCTCCACCAGGCGTGCGAGCCCCTCGTCGACGTCGATGCGCGGCTCGTAGGCCAGCTCGCGGCGGGCGCGGGAGATGTCGGCCAGGGACTCCCGGATGTCGCCCGCGCGGGGCGCCTCGTGGCGGGGCAGGACGGCCCGGCCGGTGATGTGGCCGAGGATCGCGACGAGCTGGTTCAGGGTCGTCCGCCGCCCACAGCCGACGTTGAAGGCGCGCCCCGAGATCCCGTCGCGGGTGGCGGCGGCGAGGTTCGCGTCGACGACGTTGTCCACGTAGACGAAGTCCCGGTACTGCTCGCCGTCGCCGAAGATCGTGACGGGCTGGCCCGCGAGAAAACGGCTGACGAAGATGCTGATGACGCCCGAATAGGGCGAGGACGGGTCCTGCCGCGGGCCGAACACGTTGAAGTAGCGGAGCGAGACCGTCTCGAGACCGAAGAGACGGCTCCAGGCGGCGAGGTAATGCTCGCTAGCGAGCTTCTCCACACCGTAGGGCGAGACCGGGCTCGGCAGCATCGACTCGGTCTTGGGCTGGGCCGGGTCCTCGCCGTACACGGCGGCCGAGCAGGCGAACACCACGCGGCGCACGCCCTGCTTCCGGGCCGCCTCGAGGACGTTGAGGGTGCCGATGACGTTGACGCCGTTCGTCTGAATCGGATGCTCGACGGAGTAGGGCACCGAGACGATCGCTGCCTCGTGGAAGATCACGTCGCAGTCGCGCGCCAGCTCGTCGACCCGCGCGGCATCGCGGACGTCGGCGACGACGAGCTCCACGTCGCCCGCGACCGCGGCGAGGTTCGCGCGCTTGCCCGCCGAGAGGTCGTCGAGAACCCGGACGGCATGGCCCGTCCTGACCAGCCGCTCGGCGATGTGCGACCCGATGAACCCGGCGCCTCCGGTCACGAGAGCTCTCATCCAGGCCTCCGGCCCCCATGATATGCCACTCGAATCGGTCAGAAAGGTCTCGCGGGATCCACGGGATCGTGATAGCGACGGTGCTCGATGAGGACGTCCGCCCTGTTCGTTTGCCTCGTTCTCTCGATGCTGGGCGCCGAGCCCGCCATCGCCCAGGCGCCGCCGCCCGTCGTCCAGGTCGCTCCCGCATCCCCACCGGCGCGCTTCGTGCTCGTGACCGGAGCGGTGATCATCGGCACGCTGGTCGCCCAGGACGCGGAGCTGTTCACGATCTCCACCGCCACTGGCACGGTGCAGGTTCGCCGCGTCGATGTCGCCTCGATGGACTACCAGACCGCGCCGCCCCCGACGGTGGTCGTGGCGGCCGCGCCTCCGCCCGCGCCGTTCCTCCCCCCGCCTCGGCCGAGGCGGAGGGGCCGCGGCCTGACGATCGCCGGGGCCATCGTCTTCGGGCTCTCGTACGGTCTGTCGGCGTCGATCGGAGCCAGCGTGGGGCGAGAGAGCCCCTCGGCCTACTGGTTCCTCGTGCCCGTCGCCGGCCCGATGATCTGGGCGGGGGCGACGGACTGCGGCCACGACGTGGACGAGCAAGCGTGCCGCGCCGTGACGTACACGTTCGGGACGTTTCTGACGCTGATCCAGGCGGCGGGAGCGACCATGCTGATCGCCGGGCTGTCCCTGCGCGCATCGTCGGCCGATCAGGCCGGCGAGCCGCGTCATCTCGCCCGCGCCGGAACGCTCGAGCTCGTGCCGGTCGTGACGCCGAGCTTCGGCGGGCTCGCCCTCGTGGGCGATCTCTAGCCGGCGGTCACCGCGCGCAGCGGAGCTCGACCTTCCACGACTCGAGCGATCCTTCGTCCTTCCGCTCCTCGTCCGCGACGTCGAGCACCCAGGCGCCGTTCGCGCCGCTTGCACCCAGGTCGGCCGTGACGCCCTGGAGCACGAGGTCGCGCGCCTCGGCGCCTTGCCTCGACTGCAAGACCGCGCGGCGGCCCGACGGGTCGGTCAAGCCGACGACGAGGTCGCCCCGGTAGGTGTGCCGGATCGTGACGTCCACCGAGACCTCCAGCGCGCAGTCGGGAACGCTCGACGCGGTGGCCGTGCTGCGGATGCCGGCGAGCGGCGCGTCGGGGATCCGAGCGGGCGTGCCCGTTCCGGCGAACGAGAAGACCGTCCGCTCGTCGTCGGGGATGCACATCGTTCGCCAGGTGCTGCGGCTGCCGTGACGCAGAAGGCTCTGGGCGTGGTACCCCGGCCTGCAGCCGCTTCCCGGGTAGGCAGACGTGTCCGCGCGAGAGAGGCACCAGCCCTCGCCGTCGAGCGTGACGCAGCCCGTGATGGGCTCGCCGCCCCGGTCCGGGCACGAACCGTCGCAGCGCTTGCTGCACATGCCGCCCGGGTACCCGTCGCTCTCGACGAAGCAAATGTCGGCCGAGCAGTCCCGCGCGACGCCGCACGGGGCGCCGATCCACGCGTCGCCGTCGGGATGGACCGGGCCCTGTTCGCCGAAGAAGACCTTCGCGAACTGCCCCTTCCACGCGGTCCAGTGCGTTGCGGCCGACCAGAACCGGAGCCGCCCGTCCTGCAGCGAGAGCGATCCGCCGAACGGGTAGCCGCGGCCGTCGTTGAAGCGCTTGGCGATCGCGTTGTGGTAGCTGTGCACGTAGCTCATCTTGCCGGACGTGTTGTGGATGAACGCGAACCGAACGTGGGGGTAGTCCTCGATCGAGAGGATGTAGTTGTCGCGCATGCTGTTGAGGCTGTAGGAGAGCGAATCGCCGTCGTGGATGCCGCGGAGGTTGTCCGCCGCGAAGGCCCGCACGTCGGCCTCGTCGCCGTGCTCGTTGATCAGGCGCATCAAGGCGTGGTTCACGCGGCCTCCGCCGGACAGCGCGAACTGCTCGAAGACGACGTCCGTGCGGCCGGCCAGCGTCCGCAGCTCCTCGAAGAGCCGGAGGACCTTGCGGCCGTTCCTGCCCCCGTCGAACGCGGGCCAGTTGCCCGACGGGCTGACCGGGTAGGCGACGATCGCACCCTCGCCGGGCGGGAGCCGCTCCTCCATGTCGTTGCGGTCGCCCTCCGTCGATCCCGAGTAATCAGTGTTCCCGTCGCCGTGGACGAGCAGGTAGATGCGGGTGATGTTGTCCCTGTTGCCGATCCGCCACACGCGCGTGAACTCGAACGCATCGGTCAGATCGGGGACGACGAGCCTCTCCCCTCCCGCGTGCTTGAAGGCGCTGCCCTGGGGGAAGTCGGACTCGTCGACGTAGCCGTCGTCGCCGATGGGCGCGAGGCAGGCCGCGGTCCAGATGGTCGCGATGGCGAACAGCGATCGGAGCGCTCGATTCCTCATGGCCGCGCCACGTGAGCAAGGAAGGGACCAGTGACCGTGGGCTGTCCATCTTCGCCGCAGGGCGAGCGTCGCGAGCCGGCCAGAGCCGATCCCGCTCTGAAGTGTGCACTGGCGAATACGGCCGGAAGCGCCGAGCTACGAGGCGATCCGCTGCGGGCGCGCCTTGCGGACAAGCGCGTACGACGGGACCGAGTAGCCGTCCTGCGAGGCCCACCAGCGCAGCAGATCGAGCGCCGAGACGATCCCACGGATCCGCCGCTCCCGATCGACGACGGGGAGACGCTGCACGCCCTCGGCGGCCATCAGCGCCGCCGCCTGCGAGAGCGGGGCGTTCTCCGGGAGCACGGCGACGACCGGCCTCATCACGTCGGCCACCGTCGAGCGCGCGAGCTCCGTCGCGAAGAAGTCGCCGCGGATCTCGTACTCGATCTTCCTCTGGCGGGTCCGGAGCGGGATCTCCTCCGTCTCGCCCCTGTCGTGCGCCTCACGCACGATGTCCGTCATCGAGAGCATCCCGACGACGCGGCCCGCGTCGTCGACGACGGGCGCGGCGCTCAGGCCGCGCTCGAGGAGGATCGACGTCGCGGACTCGAGACTCGTCTCTTCGAGGACACAGACCGGCTCTCGCGTCATGACCTCGGACACGCGCCGGTGCCGCGCCAGGTCGCTCACCTCGTCGGCGACGATCTTGGCCGACTCCGCCGCGCTCCACCTCTTTCCCTTCCGACCCGACTGCCTCATGGCACCCTCCCTCGGCTCGTACGGTTCGTGCCGATGATACCGCGCCGGGGCGGGTTCGCTGAAGGGGTTTTCTTCGGCGTCAGTTCGGTGCGAAGCCGGTGCAGCTCTCGAGGACCTCCACGCGCTGGGAACCGCCGGAGGTCGTGAAGGTCGAGACGGGGTTGCGGGAGTCGTCGATGATCCAGAAGGTCTCGGGCGCGAAGCCCGAGTAGGACTGCGTCGTGTTCGATCCGATCGATCCGTAGGTTCCGCTGCCGAACGGCGGTCGCCCGCTGCCGTGGAAGATCCCGACCGTTCGGTCGCACGAGTTGTGGAGCGTGAGCGAGTAAGTCTGCGGACCCGAGGACGCGGGCTCGGGATCGGATCTCGCGCTCGGGTTCGAGCCGCCACCGAACGCCGGCTCGCTCTCGGGTACCGCCGACCCCTCGCTTCCACCCCAGCCGCTGCCCGATTCTGCGACGACGGTCGGCTGCGGCGCCGGCGCCATGGCGACGAGCTCGATGCGCATGAACCCGGCCGTCGGCGGGATCGCGGGCGGAGCTCCCTCGTGGATCACGATCTCGCGCGGTCCGGTGAGATCCACCGCCATCAGGAGCTGGAGCGGGCTGTGGCTGCAGTCGTCGAGCCGCACGTTGTACATGCCGGGAGCGACGCCGATCTGCCGCATCGTTCCCGACGGGATCGTCTCGTTCGCCCCCAGCCAGTCGTCCCCCCACTGCACCTGCCCGGCGGGCGCGACGTGGACGAAGCAGATGGGACGTGCGGAGGCGTTGAGCACCCGGATCGGCGTCTGGCCCGCGTAGGTCTGGGAGAACCTCAGTGTCGGAGGCGTCTGGGGAGCGACGATGCACGCCGCAAGGGCGTGAGCGACGAGGACCGCCAGGAGGGTCTTCGGAGTCATGCCCGTCGTACGGCCTGCGGTCCGGAACCTTCCCCCGGGGCCCTTGCGTCTCGGTTGTCCCATCTGGTACGGGAGGTCCTGTCATGGATCGACTCCACTACCATCCTCTGTCCCCTTACTCTCGCAAGGCGTACGTCGCGGGGCTGATGCGCGGCGAGCCATTCGAACGAGCGGTGATCGAGCTCGGCTCGGGGGCGCTGCAGCGCCCCGAGTTCCTCGCGATCTCGCCGTTCGGGAAGATGCCAGTCCTCGAGACGGCCGAGGGACCGATCATCGAGTCCACCTCCATCATCGAGCACTGGGAGGATCGCGGCCCGCGCAAGCTCCTTCCGGCCGGAAGAGAGCTCACCGCTCGGCACTTCGACCGCGTCGGGGATCTGTACCTCGTCGATCCGGTCGCGGCGCTCTGGTGGGAGGCCGAGGGCGAGACCGCGAAGAACGCCCCCCAGACCGCGCGAAGGGCCTGGCGGCTGTTCGAGAAGCAGCTCTCGGGCCGTCCTTTCGTGGCGGGCGACGCCTTCTCGCTGGGCGATCTCGGCGCGTCGATCGCGACCGACTACTTCGTCAGGCTGGGCGTCGAGGCGCCTGCGGCGATCCGCGGCTGGTGCGAACGCTGCTTCGCCGTGCCGGAGATGAAGCGGGCGCTCGAGGAGGCCCTTCCGTTCGTCGAGCGGCTGCACCCCAGCGCGCGGGCCCGTGCCTGATCGGCCGTGACCGAGATCGACGACCTGGAGGGACGGCTGGCGCGGGGCAACAAGCGGCGGCGGCGGATCCTCTTTCTGCTCGGCGCGGCGGCGGTGATCGGAGCCGTGTCGCCCTGCGCCATGGTGTGCTGGAGGATCGGCGGTGAGGTCCGGACCTCCCGCGCCCGTCACGAGGAGTACTCGCACCGCGCGACGGCGGCCGAGATCGCGACCGTGGACCAGGCCACGCGGGCGCTCGAGGCCCGGCTAGGTGCCCGGGCGGCCGCGTGGCGCGCCGGGATGGCGGCCGCCGCGACCATGCGTCCGCGGCCGGACTTCGGGCTCTGCCCGGTCCGTGTCCCGGTCCGCCAGCCGGCCTCCGCGCAGCGCGGGTTCTCGTTCAACAACCTCGACGAGCTCAGCGCGATCGTCTTCCCGGGCCGGCAGGGCTTCCCGCACGCCGTCGCGCATGGCGGCAAGCTCCCGGACGAGCCGCCGCGCGTCCGGCTCGCTCGCGAGCGCGCCGCGGAGCTGCGCGAGAGCATACGCGGTACGGGCTCACGCGCCGACCTGGCCGGGAGGGTGCGGTCGGCGCAGGCGCTGGCGGGACCCGGGTTCTGGACCTTCGACGTCGTCCTGTTCGCGGACGAGTGGCACATCCCGCTCGCCGACACGACGGGCACATCGTTCCGCGCGGGAGCCGCGCGCGGCACGGCCGTCCTCTTCGACTATCCGACGGGCACCGTGCTGTGCGCCGGAGACGTGACCGCGACGACGACCAGCGACAGGGTGGAGTACCGGGGCCAGATCACGACGGGGTACACGACGCTTCAGTCGATGCTCGACGCCGAGTTCGACGCCGAGGTCGAGCGCGCAATCGCCACGGCGGTCGAGTTCCGCGCAGGTCCGCCAAAGCCTCCGCCGGCGCCCGGGGAGTGAGCACCTGGAGCCGACTCGGCTCCCCTGAAGTCCCCTCGCACATGTCCAGATCCGCGGGTTCCGGGCGGCACTCTGCCGGCATCGGCCTTGCTCACGACCGTCGTCGACGTGGGCTCGACCCGGCTCTCCCTGATGCTCGTGACCGTCACGCTCGCCGGCTGCCCCGGCGAGATCGGAGCGGACTTCGCGTGGGCTCCGGGATCCGACAGGGATGGCGGCGTGAGCGTCGGGCGGGACGGCGATGCCGGCGCCCAGGAAGACGGCAGCCGAGCTACGGAGGCGGACGGCGGCGGCCCGACCGATCTGCCGGACGACGGCCCCGCAGACGAGTGCGGCGACCTGCGCACCGCCATCCCCATCTACAACGGAACCGCGGAGCCGACCGTCGTCCCGCTGGCCCCTGGCCAGGTCATCGCGGTCGGTACGTTCGGCGGATGCAGCGGCGCGCTGATCGCGCCGAGTTGGGTGCTCACGGCGACCCATTGCGGGCTCTACGCGGGAGCGGAGTTCTGCATCGGCGAGGAGCCCGGGCAGCCCGACACGTGCCTGGGCTCGGTGGGCGTGGTCGACAACCCGAGCGGTGACATGACGCTCGTCGAGCTGGACCGCGACGCCCGCGAGGCGCTGCCGTCCGTGGTCCCGATCCCGATCCTCACCGAGGGCATGGACGAGGGCTGGGTCGGCCGCATGGCGGAGGCCGCGGGGTACGGAGAGCAGGAGGACGGGTCCTCCGGGGAGCGCGAGTTCACGGCCGAGCCGATCGCCTCGATCTCCGGCGACACCCTGACGATCGACGGCGAGGGCCAGCGTGGCGTCTGCTTCGGCGACTCCGGCGGCCCCGTGATGGTGGTGGCGAGCGACGGCACCGCGCGGGTCGCGGGCGACCTGTCGAACGGAGACGGTTCGTGCGTGGGCCAGGACAACTTCACGCGTGTCGACGTCTACCGCGAGTGGATCGAGGAGAGCA
Source organism: Deltaproteobacteria bacterium (assembly GCA_016190375.1). Lineage (GTDB taxonomy): Bacteria > Myxococcota_A > Polyangia > JACPQR01 > JACPQR01 > JACPQR01. The sequence goes on along the minus strand of JACPQR010000099.1, from coordinate 5,773 downwards.
CCGGCCCGACTGCACCGCCCGACGGTTGCGGGGACGTGGGCAACGGGGGCCGCTGCCTCGACGGCGCCGCCATCTGGTGCGAGGGCGACGAGCTGCGCTCCGAGCCGTGCGCGGGCGGCCTGGCCTGTGGGTGGGACGCGGCGGCGGGCGGGTTCCGGTGCGTGGATGGCGGGGATCCCTGCGCCGGCCTCGACGCCGTCGGTCGCTGCGAGGGCTCGGTCGCGCGCTGGTGCGACCGCGGCCGCCCGCGGAGCCGAGACTGCGGCGCGTGCGGGCAAGCCTGCGACGAGTCCACGACGTTCGGCGGCGCCTACTGCGTCGACGATCCCTGTGGCGGCCTCGACTACCTCGGCCGCTGCAGCGACGACGTCGCCGAGTGGTGCGAGGACGGTGAGCTCCGGAGCGAGGACTGCGGCGCCCGGGGCGAGGCGTGCCGCTGGATCAGCGACGACACCGGCTACTGGTGCGGCTGAGGCCGTCGGGCCGGACTCACTCGCGTCGCGATTGCCGCCCGATTCGACGACGGCAAAGACCAGCCCTCATCGTTCGTCAGAGATCGATCGTGTCACCGGTGACCAGCGCGAGCAGCCACTCGCGTGGCCTCGCCTCGTCGCTCTCGGCCTCGATCCGACTGCGCAGCGCGTCGTCGACTGCGATGCCACGCTGCGCCATGACGGCGAGGATCGCGCGCACGATCGCGGCCGCCGCGCCCTCGCGCATGCCGCGCTCCACTCCCTCGCGCATGCCGCGCTCGTACCCGCGATCCTCGCCGAACCGGACAAGGTCCTCGATGACGATCGGTTGGAGCTCCTCCGCCTTCATCGCTTCCATCATCTCATGATACCTCCCGTGCATGGCCGCAGCCACCGCGGCCATGTTCCTCAGCGCCCAGGTCGCGCCGTTCGCACGGAGCGCCCGCGCGACCAGCCTGCAGAGCTCGCGGGAGGTCCGGCCCTCCGGCTCTGCCGCTGGCGCGAAGCATGCGAGCACCGGATCCGAGAGCAGCGTCGAGGCCGGCAGGTCGGGCACCACGATGGTGGTAACCCGGACGGTCACGTTGGACATCTCGATGCAGTCCGTTCGCTGCGACGACGGCGGTTTGACGAGCCAGATGGCGACGGTGCGCACCGGGCGGTCGGGGTACCGAAGGACGAGCGCGAGGTGGTAACGGAAAAGCCGCGCGACAAACCGCACGTCGCGGTACCCCTGCATCTCGACATGCAGGATGCCGCCGTCGGCCTGACGCGCCACGAAGTCGGCCTCGACCGGCGACGGCAGATCGAGTCGTGCGTCGTCGAAGGTCTGAGGCATCAGCTCACCCCCACCGCCCAGCTCTGGAACGCCCGGGTTGGCGAGCGCCAAGCGGCGGAGCGCATCTGGCCGTTCGCGAACACCAGTCGTGATGCGCGGTCGCTCGAAGGCACTCAGCCAGGGCGAGCACGCGGCGTGCCGGCAGAATACGCCGCGTTTCCGCGGCCGACCAGGTGGCGGAAGGTGGCGATGGCGCCGGGGATCGCCGGCCTCCGCCCGCGCAAGTCGGCGCGGACGGTCGCCCATGCCCCGGCCGCGGCCCCGGCGCCGCTCGAGTCGAGGAGGTGGCGGCTCGCCAGTCTGGCGCCAGTGGCGCCACGCGGGCTGGGGCGAAAAGCACGCGAAAACGGGGATGGAGCAACGGCACACGGCTCGCAATGCCGTGGGACGAATGCGGCTCCTCTTCGATCGCGGCACGATCCTCGTCGACCCGCCGAACGCGATGGGGGCATCCGATCTTCCGGGGGTGCTCTGGGACCAGCGCGTGTTGGCGCTCCGCGCGCCGGCCTGGCGGTATCCCGCCGTTCGGGCCCAGGCGCTCGCGAGCGGGGTCAACCTCAGAAACGAGGTGCGGCCGCGCGATCGCGGGCCAACCGGTCCGTGGCGGCCAATAGGCCTACGCCCGTATCAGGAGGAGGCGCTTGCCGCGTGGCTCGGTGCGGGACAGAGGGGGCTGGTCGTGTTGCCCACGGGGAGCGGCAAGACCCGCGTCGCGATGGCGGCGATCCAGCGGACGGGCCTTCACGCGCTCTGCCTGGTCCCCACGCGTGTCCTGCTCCACCAGTGGCAGGCCGCTCTCACGCCGTTCTGCGCGGGGGCGGTCGGTCGCCTTGGCGACGGGATCCGGAAGGTCGCCCCGGTGACGGTGTCGACCTACGAGAGCGCGATCAGGCTGATGCCGTCGTTGGGTAGCGCCTTCGACCTCCTCATCGTCGACGAGGCGCACAACTTCGGCGGCACGCTGCGCGAGGAGGTGCTCGAGATGTCGATCGCCCCGTCGCGGCTCGGGCTGACCGCGACTCCCATCGAAGAAGGCCCCGCGCTGGCGCGCCTCGAGGAGCTCCTCGGGCCGACGGTGTACCGGCGATCGATCGCCGACCTCGCCGGCAGGTGGTTGTCGCGATTCGAGATCGTGACGGTCGAGATCGATCTCGAGGAGGACGAGCGCCGGAGCTGGGAGGAGGACATGGGTACGTTCCGCCCGTTCTTCCGCGAGTTCCGGCGTTGCAGCCCCGGTGGAGCCTGGGAGGACTTCGCGCGAGTCGCCAGCCGGACGGGCGAAGGAAGGCGGGCGCTCTGCGCCTGGAGGCGGGCTCGACGCCTCCTGGCGTTCACACACGGAAAGGCCGAGGCGGTCGGGGACATCCTCGCCCGTCACCGCGACGGACGCATCCTCGTGTTCACGGCGGACAACGAGACCGCATACGCGATCTCGCGCGAGCACCTGATCATGCCGCTCACCTGCGACATCGGCCGCGAGGAGCGCGAGGACGCGCTGTCGCGCTTCCGCGACGGCAGGCTCCGCGCGCTCGTCTCGTGCCGCGTCCTCAACGAAGGGCTCGACGTTCCGGACGCCGACATCGCCGTCGTCGTCGGCGGCACCGGCGGAGAGCGCGAGCACGTCCAGCGGGTGGGCAGGCTCCTCAGGCCAGCCGAGGGCAAGACCGCGATCGTCTACGAGCTGGTCGCAAGAGGCACCTCCGAGGTCTGGCAGGCGATGAAGAGGAGGAGAGGACTTGGTTCCGCTGTCGCTGCTCCGGTATGACGTCCGTGATCGCGAGGTCACGCCCGTATGGCTCGGACCGCACGATCACGGATGGCTGCGCGGCCTCCTCGACGAGTACGAGCGCTTCGTCGGCCGCCCACGGTGGGAGCTTCGCCGGCGATTGAGCGAGCCGCTCCCCGTGGAGGGCTCCTCTTGGCGAATCGATGTGGCTCGCGACGTGCTCGACGGACTCTGGCCGCTCGAGGTGGGCGGGCAGGTCCGCCCACGCGTGGCCCGCGCGATGCTCTTCGACGAGGCGGCCCGCGGCCTCGTCGGTACCCGCGACGAGCTCATCGCCAGGGTTGCAGGTGGCCTCGGGATCGAGCCCGACGTCCTGCGAGAGGCCCTCTTCGCGGACCTCCCCGGTCAGCGGCGGCTCGCTGCCCTCGAGCCCCCGATTTCGCCTCTCGAGCTCGAGCTGCGTTCGAACCTCGCGATCGCCCAGTCCATCCTCTTTCGCGCTTCGGCGGTGCGCATCGAGCTCGCTGGCCGCGCTCGCGACGTCGTGCGGTACGCCAAGCTTCGGGGCCTCGTGTGCACCGTGCTCCCGGGCGACGATCACGATGCTGCGGTGCTCGAGATCTCCGGCCCCCTCGCGCTCTTCCGTCGGACGCTCGCGTATGGGCGGGCGCTCGCGAGCGTCTTGCCGAGGCTGTCCTGGTGCCACCGCTTCGTCCTGCGCGCGGACTGCCTGCTCGACGAGCTGCCGCGAACGCTGGTTCTTCGCTCCGGCGACCCGATCTTCCCGGCCAGCGAGCCGATTGCGTTCGACAGCCGTCTCGAGAAGCGCTTCGCGCGCGAGCTGGCGGCGGCCGCGCCGGACTGGGACGTGATCCGGGAGCCCGAGGCGGTCCCCGCGGCCGGGACCCTGATCTTCCCGGACTTCGCCGTCCAGCACCGCATTCGTCCGGAGCGCCGGTGGCTCATCGAGATCGCCGGCTTCTGGACGCCCGACTACCTCGTGGGGAAGCTCCGTCGGCTCCGCGAGGCCCGGCTCGAGAACCTCATCCTCTGCATCGACGAAGAGCGGAACTGCGCGGCCGAGGACCTCCCCGCCGGGGCGCGGGTCGTCCGGTATCGAAAGCGCGTGCACCCGACGGCGATCCTCGCGATCCTCGAGGAACGCCAGCCTTCCCTGCACCCCATGGCTCGCCGATCTGAGACAATGCTCCCATGATCCGCCTCCTGGTGCTCGAGGTCGTGCTGTCTCGCAACTTCTCGTGGCTGGTCCTTGCGTGGCTGACGATGGCGTGCAGCCCGTCGCGGAGCGATTCGTCGGACGGCGATGCCGGCGCCGATGCCGACGCCGATGCGGACGTCGATTCGGACGCGGACTCGGATGCGGACACCGACGCCGATGGCGACGCCGACGCGGGACAGGATGCTTGCGGTGAAGATCAAGTGAGCTGCGAAGGCGTCTGCGCCGACCTCGAGACAGACTCGAGCCACTGCGGCGACTGCACGACTGAGTGCGACGAGTACCAGAGCTGCCAGGGAGGCGAGTGCGTGTTCGACTGCGGCGAGCTCACCGACTGTGATGGCGAGTGCGCGAACCTGGACCGCGACCCGCTCCATTGCGGGGCCTGCGAGGTGGTCTGCGAGGCCGGCGAGCAGGAGATCGCCATCTGCCTGCCGGACGGGTGTGGGACCGCGTGCCGCATGGGCTTCGAGGACTGCAACGGCCCCGACGAGCTCGGCTGCGTCGATCTCGAGGAGGATCCGGCGCACTGTGGCGATTGCGCAGTCGCATGCGAGGACGGCCAGCAGTGCCTCTCCGGCCAGTGCCTGCGGCCGGACGCAGTCCGACTCGTCGGTGGAGCGGACGAGATGGAGGGGCGTGTCGAGATCTACCACGACGAGGTGTGGGGCACGGTCTGCGACGACGCATGGGACGCCAACGACGCGCAGGTCGTCTGCCGACAGCTGGGCTACACGGGCGGCGTGGCGTACAGCTTCGCCACCTTCGGCCAGGGCGTCGGACAGATCTGGATGGACGACGTCAATTGCGTTGGAAACGAGCTCACGCTCGACTCGTGCCCCTTCCTGGGCTGGGGAAGCCACAACTGCTCGCACGGGGAGGACTCGGGCGTGGGATGCGATCCGTAGCTCAGGTCCGCGCCAGCCGGATGATGAGCGGCGCCTCCGGGTTTCCGCGGAGCAGCGTCCGTCGAGCGACGCCCCTGTAGCCGTCGGGGCGAACGTCCGCGGTTGCGATTCCCTCGATCTCGACGTGATCCCCGTCACGAACCAGCCCCTCGGCAACCGAGATCGGCCCGGGTGAGAGGAGCACTCCGCGGTGCTCCAGGAACTCCGCGAGCGCCGCTGGCAGGTCCTGAACCTGTGCGGGACGCCCTGCGGGAACGTCGACGACCGCGCTTCCCGACTCGACGGCGATCGTCTCCGACCCGTCCACGACTACCTCGAACGAGCCCATTCCCGAATCGTCGACGTGCCCGGACGGCCCGGACCCGACGAGCCTGAACGCGACGCACTCGGCCCCCGAGAGCGGAGAGGGAGCCGTGGACAGTGCGCGGACGGCGCCGCAAACGCGCGCCCTCTCCGAGCCCGGCGCCGGCGAGAGCGGAGGCGTTGGATGTTCGGCGATGCGCACCACGAGCCGTGTTCCAGATACCGCGCCCGGCCAGGGCGCCTTCCTTGCACGTCCCCAAGCCCGCGATGGACGTGCCAGTGGGTTTG
>JACPQR010000098.1 GCA_016190375.1 Deltaproteobacteria bacterium | reverse complement strand
CACCTCCGACCCGTGGTACACGAAGGTGCGCCCCTGGCTGAACTCGCCGTTGTAGAACCAGGGCGCACCGACGATGACGTCGTCGAAGCCGTCGCCGTTCACGTCCCCCGCCGTCGAGACGGAATAGCCAAACGACGCGCTGGCCTGGTCCGACTCGACCGCCCACGCGGCCGCGGCGTCGAGACCCGCCGCCGACCCGTGGTAGACGAACGCGCGCCCTTCGTCGGCCTCGCCGTTTTCGTACGTGTACGCGCCCACGATGACGTCGTCGAACCCGTCGCCGTTCACGTCCCCCGCCGTCGAAACGGAGTTTCCGAAACGCGCGCCCACCTGGTCGGACTCGGCCGTCCAAGCGGCCGCGGCGCCAAGGCCCCCCACCGAGCCGTGATAGACGAACGCGCGCCCCTCGGCGAGCTCGCCGTTTCCGTAACCGTACGCGCCGACGATGACGTCGTCGAAGCCGTCGCCGTTGACGTCCCCCGCCGTCGAGACGGAGTAGCCGAACGACGCGTTTGCCTGGTCCGACTCGGCCGTCCACGCGGCCGCGGCGTCGAGACCCGCTGCGGACCCGTGGTACACGAAGGCTCGCCCCTCGTTGTTCTCGCCGTCGGCGTAGTCGCGTGCGCCGACGATGACGTCGTCGAAGCCGTCGCCGTTCACGTCCCCAGCCGTCGAGACGGAGTAGCCGAACAACGCGCTCGCCTGGGCCGACTCGTCCGTCCACGCGGCCGCGGCGTCGAGACCCGCTGCCGACCCGTGGTACACGAAGGCGCGCCCCTCGTTGTTCTGGCCGTTGTCGTACCTGCACGCGCCGACGATGACGTCGTCGAGGCCGTCGCCGTTCACGTCCCCAGCCGTGGAGACCGACCAGCCAAAGTACGCGTCCGTCTGATTCGACTCCGCCGTCCAGCTCGGGCTCGTGGCGAGGGGATCGATCCGCACCGGATAGCGCGCCCCGACGTCGCGGACGACCAGGCGTACGGTCCTCCCCTCCAGCTCGATGTGCGCATCGAGCGCCCTTGCCTCGCTGTCAGTCGCCGCGAGCCGCGAGTACGCGAGCAGATTCTCGCCGGTCCGTTCGAACAGAACCGCTCCGCGGTGCAGTCGCGCCGCGACCTCCCCCTTGAACACGACCTCCACAACCAGCGGGCCTCGCCCAGCCGGCCGCTCGGCCACGTCGAAGCCATGCTCGAGCCCCTCGTCCGTGTTCCTCCACCACTCGAGCACGCCTTCGCGTCGGTATTCGATCCGACGGAGGCACTCGCCCGTCGCACCGGCTCGGCCCGTTCCATCGCATCCGCCTTCAGCGGGCGCGACCGCCTCGAGTCGCGTCATCCGACCCGGGCGGCCGATGCCGCCAGCACGCAGCCTCGCCTCCCAGCCTTCCCCGCTCCTCGGCCCGAGCACCACGCCCGCCGGGTCCAGCTCCGCCCGCAGCTCCTCGCCGAGGTTAACGCCGTGCCATGAGCCTCCGCGCGGCACGAAGCGGTGCTCCTCCTCCCGGATGGCCTTGCCGACCTCCGCCTCCCACAACCCGCCGGCGCCGAGCCCGGCCGCCGCCGGCGGATCAATCGGCTGGGCCGCCTCGGGCCCGCTCCCCGCGACGTCGATCTCCTCCGGCCCACACCCGAGCAATGCAAGGACTGCGACGTAGCGCTTCATCAGACAGAAACCCTCCCATCACTCCGAGCAGCGACCACGCATTCAGGGCAGCCCGAGCACCTCCACTGGCACGTGGCTCTCGTCCGTCGTCCCGTCGCCGAGCTGCCCGCTGTCGTTCGCGCCCCAGCAGGCGACGCCTCCGTCATCGAGCACGGCGCAGGTGTGGAAGGCGGCCGCGGCGATGCGGCGAACGCCCTCCAGCCCGCTGACCAGGACGGGGCCAAGTCGGTCCTCGGTCGTGCCATCCCCGAGCTGGCCCCTCCCGTTTGCGCCCCAGCAAGCAGCCGTCCCTTGGGCGGTCCGCGCACAGGTGTGCTCGCCGCCCGCCGCGACCTCGACGACGTCCTCCGCGAGCCCGGAAACGGCGACCGGCACGAAAGTCGGCCCGACACGGGTGCCGTCTCCGAGCTGCCCCGATTCGTTGCGGCCCCAGCACCGAACGTCCGCCCCGCCGAGCCACGCGCAGGTGTGACTCCCTCCGCAGGTGACAGCGCGGGCTCCCGAGAGCCCAGCCTCGCGGGGCTCGTAGACACGGCCTCGCTCGGGGACCCCCACCTGGTAGTCGCTGTTGTCCCCCCAGCAGATGACACGGCCCTTCGCATCGTGGACGCAGGTGTGGCGCGCGCCGACGGCGAGGCGCACGGCCTCTGCGCCTTCGAGCAATGCTGACTTGGGCGCCAGGATCGAAGCCACCTCGCCGCTCCCGACCTGGCCGTCGCTGTTGTCTCCCCAGCAGATCACGCTTCTGTCGTCAAGACGGGCACACCCGTGGGCCTCCCCCGCGCCGACCTCGGACACGGGCCCGGACAGGTCGAGGGCGATGGGCACCGCGGTGACGTCGGGCTGGGCCACGCCGAGCTGACGCCGTTCGTTCGCGCCCCAGCACGAAACGGTGCCGTCCTCGCCGACAGCGCATGCATGCGTGCCACCGGCCCAGACCCCGCTTGCTTCGAGTGCCCCGACGAGGACAGGCTCCCCGCTCCAGCCTCCGGCCTCACCGTCGCCGAGCTGCCCGCTCGCGTCGTCGCCCCAGCAGACGACCGCGCCGTTCTCGCGCACCGCGCAGGTGTGCCGGTCCCCTGCCGACACCATCGCAACCGCGACCTCGAGGCAGGCCCCGGCCTCGCAAGTGTCACCGGTCCCGCAGCGCAACTCGCACGACCCGCAGGTCCGCCAGGTTTCGAGGCCCGCCTCGCAACCGTTCGACCCGTCTCCGTCGCAGTCGTCCCATCCGTCCGCACAACCGGTGACCGTCCAGGTCCCGGCGACGCAGCTCGCCTGGCTGTGAGCAGGTGGCTCCGGGCCGTCGTCCACCCGCCCGTCGCAGTCGTCATCCCGCCCGTTGCACAGCTCGACGGCATCCGGGTTCACCTCCGGGTCGGCGTCGTCGCAGTCCTCGCCGCCGCCGATGAATGGCAGGTCTCGGCACGCTGCGGGCATGTGGCCGTCCCCGTCGGCGTCCTCACACCGGCACCTCAGATCGATCGTGTCACAGACTGCCCGCACGGCCGGGTCCTCGACGTAGCCGGTCAGGTCGCAGTCCGCGTCCTCCTCGCATTCGCCGCCGAGAGGAGCATCGAACAGACCGAGCAGCGTACAGGCCCCAAGGGCCGCGACGCTCGTGACGACGAGAGTGCGGGCTACATGCTCCACGCGAGCGTCATCCCCCCCGGGGCAGCCAGGGCCGTCGACGACCTGCGCTGCGCCGCCCCGCTCCAGTCCGTGTTCACAAAGATGACGAACGTGGTCGCCGCGAACAGCAGGGCGGACCCCAGTGTCACGTCGGTCAGCAAGGCGAGTCGCTCGCCGCGGTCTCGCTCGGCCTTCGTGCGGAAGCGATTCCCATCATAGTCGCTCGCGGCCGAGAGCGTGAGCGCGCCGAGCACACCGCCCGCGACAGCGGCCGCGGCGGTGAAGCCCGACCCGATCCAGAACCACGTGGGCGACAGGCCGCGCGGCTCTCGGACGATAACTCGCGTCGGCGTGCGCCTGCGAAGAGCGAACGTCAACGAGCGGATCGAGCGGCCGGCGACCGTGACGGTCTGGCGCGCGGGCTCGTAGCCATCTGCACGCAGCTCGATTTCGTGCCGTCCGGTCGGCACCCGGATCGTCCCTGGCGCTTCGCCCGCCTCCTCGCCGTCCAGGTGGACCGTCGCCCGGACGTTCGTCGCGATCGTCACGGTCGCGAGCAGCCGGTCGAGCCCTGCGATCGTGCTCTCGACCTCCTCGCGGCGAGGGTCGTCAGCGGGCGCGGTCTCGAGGTAGCGTCGGTAGTGCTCGATCGCGCGTGAGACCCGGAGGAGCGCCTCGTTCGACTGCGCGAGACTGTAGAGGATCGTCGGGTTCTGCCAGAGGCGGTAGGCCTCCGTGAACTCCGCGATCGCCTCCTCGTACCGGTCCGCGCGGAAGAAGGCGACGCCCTGCGCGTATCGCCGCCGCGCCTCCTCGACCTCGGCCTGCTGCGCCCCAGTCCCCCGCGCATCTGTCCTCTCCTCCGCCTGCTGCGCCGCGGCGAACGTCCCCCGGCCGATTAGCAGAGCCACGACGACACACCGAACCCGCATCCCGCCCGGGAGTGTGCCAGGTGCAGTTGCAGCATGTCCACATGGGTTCCCGGCGGCACTCGGAGATCACGCCATCGCGGGAAGCTGGCGGAGGCGCTCGGCTGGCGCTCGAGCAGGGTCCCTATGCCCTATCCATTCTTCGCGCGCGCCCACGCCTCGAGGGTTCGCGTGTTGTTCGCCTTGACCATCGCGCGACGATCATCCGACGGGTGGAAGGACTTCTGGGCCGCTCCCTCGTACATGTTGAACGTCCAGTCCACTGCGAGGCCGCGGCGGGTGCCGTACCGGATCGGGCCGTCATTCGGTTTGTGCTGCGTCGGAATCTCGTACTCGACAAGAAGCCGGCGATCGAGCCATCGTTTCTTCCCATTCACCTCGTCGGCTCCTTCGGCGGCCTTGGCCATCACTTCATCCCATGCGGTCAGGTGCCCCGCGTCCTGCACGAAGGCCTGGCAGTTGGGCGTAAGGCAGCAGCCGGCCCACGCCTGGGACTGCTCTCCCGAATGAGCGTCCTCCACGGCGCTTCCGATTAGAACGTGGGCCGGTTCGTCGATGAGGTCGCCGTGTCCGATGGCCCCACGAAAAGGAGCCCTGAATCCGCAGAAGCCAGCCCGGAGGAGTTCGAAGGAAGCCTCAGTCACCGCCAAGAAGGAATCGAGGCCATCGTCGGCAGTCATGTACACGACCGTGTCCGAGAAGACGCGAAGAGCCACCCGCCACGACGTCTCATCAGGCACCAGGCAAGGCTGTCCGTCGACTGTGACTGTCTTCCGCCTCGACACGGCGGCGTGCTGCACCGACGGGACAATCGCCCGCATGTAGAGGCGGTGCAGGCCCGACGTTCCACGAAGCGCACGTAGCTGCTTGAAGCCCAGGACGTCAAACATGGCCACGTAGCAGTTGCGCGGTTCGTACAAACCTGACCTCCGTTTTGGGGAGGATCGCTGACGACGGGGGAGGAGTGCAAGCCGTCGGCGGGTCCCTGTTTGGGGGCTCCTGGGGTACTGGCCGGCACCCTTCGTCAAGGGCGACCGCGAGTATCCAGTCTGCGACCCGCGGCGACGAGTGACACCGCGACATCGACGATGTCGGGAAGTTTCGTAACCACCCGCGCAGCGCGACCTCGCGCGCCATCCAGGATACGTTCAGCTCCGCCGCGAAGGTCGGGTGCGGAATGGATACAGGGTGCGCAACACGACCGCCCGGGACCGCGAGGCGGGGCGCGAACGGAAGGGCGGAATAGGTAGGCGGCCGCGACTGAACTCGCCGGTTCGTCCGGGGCCCGTCGTCTCCGTCCGACTGGGTCCTGGCCGTTGAGCTGCGGCCGTTTCGGCGCGCTGCGCGCACTCTTCAGCCGACTGATTCTCGGCCTTGCGGACGCCAGGTCGTCCTTGAGAAGCCAGAGCTGCCCGCGGAGTCGCACGACCTCTTCGTTCGGGAAGACCGGCTCCTGGGTCACCCCTGCCACCGCCTTGACGAGATCTGCCCCCGTCCTGAGGTGCGCACCGGGCCGCTCCGCTGACGGTCATTGCCGGGCGCCTCCTGCTACTCTCGTGGCCGTTCGTGAGCAAGCAGGCGCCGCCGGGATTCGATCTGTATCGGGCACTCGTGCGCCTCTCCGTGTGGCTCTATGGAAACATGCGGAAGGACCGTCCGCGTCGGCCAACCGTGCCCGCCGATCCGGCCGTGATCCTTCGCTACTTCGTCGACCTGGCCACCCGCCATCTGCGGCTGCACTCGGTTGGGGATGGCGCCCCAAGATGCGATCGTGGACCCTGTAGGCTTGAGGGGGCGGCGTGGGCTCTCTACAAGGGAGCAATCTTTCGGCTCGAGGAGCTCGGCAAGACCCAAGTCCTTACGCTCTCCACTCGCGTCCGGGAGGCGAAGGCGAACCTCCGCGAGCATCTTGCCCCTGCCCTTCGGGAGTACATCCGCGAGAGCGATCGTCTGCACGCATCGATCTGGAAGAACATGCGGGTGCATCAGGGATACCAGCACAAGGCTTACTGCGACCAGCCGAGGCTTCTCCTTGAAATGACGATCGAGATCCTCTACGAGCTCGGCCGAATCGAAGAGGAGTGTCTCAGGCCGCAGGTACAGGCGGAGGAGCTGCGCGATCGGCCGTCAAACAGGCCCCGCAAGGCCCTCCTGGGACTGATGGAGGCCGAACTCGCCCGTGGCGGATGGGAGCCGGAGCAAATCCTCACCGTGATCGATGACGGTCGCGGGGGGTCCTACCGCCAGAGGATCGATCGCTTGCGAAAGCGTTTGGCTGGGCAGACGAGCCGGAAAAAAGCCCCCCAGTAGTTCACTCCAGATTCGTGACCGTTGGTTTGTGGCAGAGGGTAGTGGAGGCCAACGATCATGACACCAGCCGACAGTTTCAAGTCCGAGTTCCTCTTCCTGCCCGAGGTCGCGGCGATCCTGAGGGCGCCGCTGTCCAGCGTCCGGTACTGGGTCGCGACGCGTCGATTGAAGAGCGTGCGGCCGGCGCGAAGGCGCTTGGTGCGGCGGAAGGACCTCGAAGAGTTCCTGAACGCCGGTCCGGCCGTCGGTGAGCGAGAGGCCAGCGAGCGGAGGGGTTGAGAAGCGAACGCCGCCCGATCGCGGGCGGCGTTCCGAAAGGAGCCGTCGATGGAAGCGACGACGCCCAGGGAAGATGATAGCGCTGGCGCACACCCGGCGCCCGTAGCAGTTCACGAGTGGAGCCTCAAGATCCGGCAAGCAGCCCTTGTAGCAGCCGGCAGAGGCTGGCCTGTCTTTCCGTGCGTGCCTGGCGGCAAGGCCCCAGCAACGACGCACGGGTTCAAGGACGCGTCGTTGGACCCGGACCAGATCGTCCGCTGGTGGTCATCACGACCGACTTGCAACCTCGGCATCGCCACGGGTCCCGCTTCGCTGGTGGTCGTGGATGTCGATCCCAATGGTCTGCGATGGCTCCAGGAGATAGAGAGCGCGCGGGGTCGGTTCGTGGCCAGGCGCGTACGCACACCCCGCGGCGGTTTTCATCTCTACTTCGCAGCGTCTGAGGACACAGCACGCATTCAGTGCAGCACGAATCGGGTGGCTGACGGCGTCGACGTCCGTGGCGCGGGGGGATACGTCGTCGCTGAGCCGTCGCGCCGCGAAGACGGAGCGCTCTACGAGCTCGTCGACAGTCAGGACCCTGGCCCCCTTCCCACCTGGCTCGAGGAGCTCGCGCGCTTACCTGGCGCTCGCCGCGCGAGGACCAGGACTCAAAGGGATCAGGACGCACGAAATGCCAGCGAAACGACGGATCGTTTCCACGAAGGTGAGCGGAATGATCGGCTGACCAGGATCGCCGGGGAGCTGCGGCGTCAAGGGCACGACGAGGCCGCCATCCGGACGGCGCTACTGCAGAGGAACCAGGCTTGCTGCGATCCCCCCCTCGACGAGGTCGAGGTCGCTGGCATCGCCGCAAGTGTCGCCAAGTACCCGGCCGGCCCCCACCACGAGTACGTCCAGACCAGCCACGGGATCGTTCGCCGCAAGCAGACCAGAGACGGGGTGGTGGAGGTGGCCCTCACGAATTTCTCGGCGCGGATAGTTGGAGACGTGGTGCGTGACGACGGCGCCGAGACGAGCCGCTGCTTCGAGATCGAGGTCCGCCAGGGTGAGCGGGTTGGAACCATCGCCGTGCCGACCGCGCGTTTCGCTGCGCTGGAGGACTGGCCTATCCAGGCGCTCGGACCGCGGGCCGTGGTCTACGCAGGGCAGGGCTCAAAGGATCACGCACGCGCCGCCATCCAGCTACTCTCCCCCGAGCCGGCGCAGCGCCGGGTCTTCACCCATACCGGGTGGAGGCGCGTCGGCGATCACTGGGCCTACCTCCACGCCGGCGGCGCGATCGGCGCCCAGGGCGTCCGGGTCGAGGTCGACCTCTCCGGGTCCTTGGCCCATTTTCATCTGCCGCCCCCGCCTGAACCCGCGGCACTTCGCGTGGCAATACGGGCGAGCTTGCGGATCCTCGACGTGGCCTCCGATGAGTTGACCTTGCCGCTCCTCGCGGCGGTCTACCGCGCTGTGCTAGGCGGCTCGGATTTCTCGGTACACCTCGCTGGTCCGACGGGCGTCTTCAAGTCCGAGATCGCGAGCCTCGCACAGCAACACTATGGCTCCCGGATGGACAGCAGGAACCTGCCGTTGTCGTGGTCCTCAACGGCGAACGCGATCGAGGGACTCACCTTCGGCGCGAAGGACGTGCTGCTGGTGGTCGATGACTTCTGCCCGGGTGGCTCGCCTGTCGACGTGGCTCGTACGCATCAGGCTGCGGACCGCGTGTTCAGAGCGCAGGGCAACCTATCCGCTCGCCAACGCATGCGAGCTGACGGAACGATCCGGCCGGCGAAGCCGCCACGGGGACTGCTCCTTTCGACAGGCGAGGACGTCCCCCGCGGCCAGTCCCTTCGCGCTCGTGTTCTGGTGCTCGAAGTCGCGCCCGGCGCGGTGGACGTGCGCGGCCTGAGCGCATGTCAGCGCGACGCCGCCGATGGCCTCTACGCGGAGGCCCTCTCGGGTTTCGTCGCCACACTGGCCGACCGCTATGACGACGTCCGATCCGGGCTGTCTCGCGATGTCGAGCGGATGCGCAGCGAGCTTGCGTGGGGCGGGCACGCGAGAACGCCGACGAATGTGGCCAGCCTCGCGCTCGGTTGGCGCGCGTTTCTCGAGTTCGCTTTGGCGTCAGGTGCCATCGACGAGCTGGAGCACGAAGCTCTGTCGTCACGCGGACGGGAGGCCCTGAGCGCAGCAGGCGCGGCGCAGGGGAAGCACTTGGACTGCTCGGAACCGAGCCGGCGCTTTCGGGAACTCCTCGCGGCGGCGCTCGCGAGTGGCGATGCCCATGTCGCTCAACCAGGCGGCGGCGCACCAAAAGACGCGAAAGCGTGGGGGTGGCGCCTTGGAGAGACCGGCGACAGCGACATCTGGCGTTCCTCGGGACGGCGCATCGGTTGGCTTGAGGGCGACGACCTGTTCCTGGAGCCTGACGCTTCGCTCGCGGTCGCCCAGGACGTGGGCAGACGCACGGGGGAGGCACTCAACATCGGGGGACGCGTCCTTTGGAAGCGACTCCATGAAAAGGGCCTTCTCGTGTCCGTCGACGCCGGGTCCGAGACCCTCAAAGCTAGGCGCACACTCGATGGTCACCGCCGGCACGTCCTCCACCTCCGCGCACGCGACCTCCATGGCCCCGCCGAATCCGGGCAACCCGGGCAGCTTGGGGTCGGCGGACATCAGGCTGGCCTCGCGCCAGAGATCGGTACCCGGTCGCCCGCGATGGACCCAGCCGGCGAATCCGTAGTGATGCCGCGAGCTCCCCAACAGCCACCCGGGTTGCCCGGATCGGCTAACGCTGAACGGGGCTTCACGGGGCACGAAGACTCTGGGCCGACGGCTCCATGCACGGAGCGAGCCGCGCCGCTCGAGCGCCAACCCGGAGAGGAAGGATGAGTGAAGCCATCCGCCACTCCCGCGCCGGGCTCTACCATCGAGTCTCGACTCTTGATCAGGACCCACAACTCGCGAGCGGCGAGATGTACTCGGCTGCGCACGCGAGGGGCCTCGAGGTTCTGCTCGACGTAGCGGAAACGGGCAGCGGAGCCCGCAATGATCGCCCCGGACTGCAGCGCGTGCTGGGGGCAGCAAGGCGGGGTCAAGTCGACACCGTCATCGTCTGGAAGTTGGATCGCTTCGGTCGGAGCGCCTTGGACCTGCTCGCGAACATCCGCATCCTCGAGGACGCGGGCGTGCGGTTCATCTCGATCAGCCAGGGCCTGGACGTTCGGCCTGGTGGAGATCCCATGTCGCGCCTCATCCTCGTGGTCCTGGCCGGCGTGGCGGAGTTTGAGCGAGAGCTCATCGGCGAGCGCACAAGGCTCGGCCTCGACAAGGCGCGACGGGCCGGCAAGCGAATGGGGCGACCGCGCGGCCCTCGCGCACCGGCGCCCGCTACCGTCCTCCTCCTCCGCACGCAGGGACTCTCCTGGCGAGCGGTCGCACGCGAGCTCGCGTGCACGGTGGCCGCAGCTCGCCGCGCCGCGCAGAGAGGTCAGCAGGGCCGTGCCGAAAACGGAGTCGGGGATCCGCCATCCGAAGTCCCCGAATCCACAGGAACCGAGTGATGGCTGCCGGAACCGGTCCCTTTCGGCAGGGAGGGAGGGCTCGGGCCGTGTCCCCCGGGGACGATCGAGACGACGCAGGAGGACTGGATGAGGCCCTCCGCAGGGTTGTGCGTGAGGTCGTGCACGAGGTTGTGCGCGAGGAGCTGGCCGCGTTCTCCGAGGGCTGCCTGCGCAGCGACGGCCGCGGCGACGGTCCCGCTGCGGCCGCGAAGGAGGATCGCTACCTGTCGATCGCCATGGCCGCGAAGCTCGCGAGCGTCGATCCAGCGACCGTCCGGAAGTGGATCACGCGCGATGGCCTGCCCGCCTACGGCCCGCGACGGTCCCGGCGCGTAAGGTCGAGCGAGCTCCACTCGTGGCTTTCCCGGCAGTCGATCGGGTCGACGGCGGAGGATCTCGACAAGCGCGCCCGCGACATTCTCAAGGTGCGCAGGTGAGACCGCGGCTTGCCGGAAATGGGCAGCGATGACAGCATGTATTACATGACAGCGAAGCCGAGGGCAAAGGACGCGCCGGAGCGGCTCGCGCCACCTCATCGCAGAATCCTTCTGAGCGTCCGCCTGACCCCGGAGAACGCCGATGCCCTGAGAGCGCTCGCTGGGCGGGCGGGCGTGGGGCCGTCGACGATGGCAAGGCTCATCGTCGAGAGGTACATCGCAGATCATCTCTCGCGTTCACGGAGGAAGTAGAGAAATGGGTTGCGTGTATCCTCGCGGTTCCCGTCTCTGGATCAAGTACAAAAATCCCGATGGCGTCTGGTGTGCCGCACCGTCTGGTTTCAAGGCGGGTAATGAGTCACAGGCGAGGGCGCTCCTCCGTCGGATCGAGGAGATGGTCGCCAGGGGCGAAGCCCCGATCGAGCTTGAGCGCGGCCCGACGACCTTCGAGCGATACGCCGGACGTTGGATTGCCGACCGTCGCGAACAAGGGATCTCGACGGTGGACGACGAAGAATCGAGACTCGAGCGCTACGTCCTCCCGACGCTCGGCTGCCGCGAGATGACGAACGAGGACCTGCGCCCGCGCGACTTTCGAAACCTGATCAAGGCGCTGAAGGTCGCCGAGTCGGTCCGAGGGGGTCGTCTGGCTCCCCGCACCATCCGCCACGTCTACAACACCGTCCACGCTTTGATGCAGGACGCCGTGGTCGACGAGATCCTCCCGACGAACCCGTGCATCTTGAAGCGCAAGGAGCTCCCCAAGAAGCGGGACAAGGATCCGGCCTGGCGCGCCACCGCGGTGTTCACTCGGAGCGAGGTCGAGATGATCATCTCGGACGAGCGCATCCCCGAGGACCGCCGAGTGACGTACGCCATTCTCTTCCTCACCGGCATGCGGTTCGGCGAGATCGCGGCGTTGCGCTGGCGCCTTTACGATCCCACTCTCGAGCCGCTCGGCCGGTTGCTCGTCGCTGCGTCGTGGAGCACGAAGGACCACGTCGAGAGGGAGACCAAGACGAAGGTCCCGCGCCAGCTCCCCGTGCACGCCACCCTGGCGACGGTGCTCGCCCAGTGGAGGCTCGGCGGGTGGCAGAGAATGATGGGTCGACCGCCTGGCCCGGACGACCTCCTCATTCCCTCCCGCGAGGGACAGCACCGCAGCGTGAACCACATGCTCAAGCGCTTCCACGAGGACCTCGACCGGATCGGACTCCGGCGCCGCCGCCAACACGATGCTCGCCGGACCTTCGTCAGCCTCGCGCGACTCGATGGAGCCCGGGAGTTCCTGCTCGGGTGGATCACCCACGGACCGAGCGAGAAGATGCTCGACGAGTATTCGACCTTCCCGTGGCCGGACCTCTGCGAGGCGGTCTCGTGCCTTCGGATCGGGCTGCACGAGGGCAAGATCCTTGAGCTCCCGAAACGCGCGGTTTCCGCGGGCGGGAACGAGGAGCTTGGTACATCGCTTGGTACAGTGGGCGACGTGAGCCCGAATCCGGTGCAGCTTCAGGCTCTTCGTGGGCGGGGTGGACGGGACTCGAACCCGCGGCCTCCGGCGTGACAGGCCGGCGTT